>CAZJSH010000139.1:0-6158 GCA_964548715.1 uncultured Halomonas sp.
AGACCACGCTGGTCGACCAGCTGCTGCGCCAGTCCGGTGAATTCGCCGCGCACGAGAAGCTGACCGAGCGGGTGATGGACTCCAACGACCAGGAGCGCGAGCGCGGGATCACGATCCTGTCGAAGAACACCGCGATCACCTGGAACGACTACCGCATCAATATCGTCGACACACCGGGCCACGCCGACTTCGGCGGCGAGGTCGAGCGCGTGCTGTCCATGGTCGACTCGGTGCTGCTGCTGGTCGATGCGGTCGACGGGCCGATGCCGCAGACGCGCTTCGTCACCCAGAAGGCCTTTGCAATGGGCTTCAAGCCGCTGGTCGTGGTCAACAAGGTCGATCGGCCGGGTGCACGGCCGGACTGGGTCGTGGACCAGACCTTCGAGCTGTTCGACAAGCTGGGTGCCACCGACGAGCAGCTGGACTTTCCGGTGATCTACGCCTCGGCGCTGAACGGCTATGCCAACCTCGATTCCGAGTCCCGAGGCGGCGACATGACGCCGCTGTTCGAGGCGCTGATCGAACACGTGCCGTCGCCGGACGTCGATCCGGACGGGCCGTTCCAGATGCAGATTTCCAGCCTGGACTACTCCAGTTACGTCGGCCTGATCGGCGTCGGCCGGATCAAGCGCGGCCGGGTGGCGACCAACCAGGCGGTCAAGATCGTGAACCGCGAAGGGGCGGTCCGCAGCGGTCGGGTGATGCAGGTGCTGGGCTACTCGGGCCTGAAGCGCGACGAGATCGACTCCGCCGCGGCAGGCGACATCGTCGCGATTTCCGGCATCGGCGACATCGGAATTTCCGACACGCTATGCGATCCGAACGCCGTCGAGGGAATGCCGCCGCTGACGGTCGATGAGCCGACGATCCACATGACCTTCCAGGTCAACGACTCACCGTTCGCCGGCCAGGACGGCAAATTCCTGACCAGCCGCCAGATCCGGTCGCGCCTGTTCCAGGAAGCCAGTCACAACGTCGCGCTGCAGGTCAGCGACACTTCGGACCCGGACCAGTTCGATGTGGCCGGTCGCGGCGAACTGCATCTTTCCGTCCTGATCGAAACGATGCGGCGTGAAGGCTACGAACTGGCCGTATCGCGACCGCGAGTCCGCAAGCGCGTGGTCGACGGCCAGACCCAGGAGCCCTGGGAGCAGGTCGTGCTGGATCTCGACGAGCAGTACCAGGGCGCGGTAATGCAGGCGATGGGCGAGCGCAAGGCACAGCTCGAGAACATGACGCCGGACGGCAAGGGCCGCGTGCGGCTGGATTACATCGCGCCGGCCCGCGGCCTGATCGGCTTCCAGAGCGCGTACCGCACCATGACCGCCGGAACAGGCCTGTTCTTCCGCGTGTTCGACCACTGGGGTCCGGCCACCGATCGAATCGGCCAGCGCATCAACGGTACCCTGATCAGCATGGACCAGGGCACGACCAATGCCTATGCGCTGTTCAATCTGCAGGATCGCGGCAAGCTGTTCGTCGGGCCCGGCGAGGAGCTCTACGAGGGCCAGGTCATCGGGCTGCACAGCCGGGACAACGACCTGGTCGTGAATCCGCTGAAGACCAAGAAACTGTCGAACGTGCGAGCGGCCGGCAAGGACGACGCCCTGCTGCTGACCCCGCCGGTGAAAATGAGCCTCGAGCAGGCGCTGGAGTTCCTTGCCGACGACGAGCTGCTGGAAGTCACGCCCGACCACATCCGCATCCGCAAGCGCCTGCTGAAGGAGCACGAACGCAAGCGGGCCAGCCGAAGCGGCGACTGATGCACTCGACCGCCGCAGGACCGCAGGCCTGTTGGAGGCCGCTTGCGGGCGAAGGGTGGTCTCATCGGTTCGCGCGGATATCCGCCCTCCCACAGTCGATTCATCCGAGGGCCGGGGTAGCGGCCTGTGGGAGCGGGCCTTGCCCGCGATCGGTGGCTGATCCGGCTATCGCTTGCAGGCAAGCTCCCACAGTCAAGAGGATCAGCGAGTTCGAACGAAGGCCTGTGGGAGGCCGGCTGTGCCGGGCCGAAGGTCGGCCGGATCAGTTCCCGCCGTCTTCCGGTAGCTCGTCGTCCCAGGGGTCTTCGTCGAGCAGGGCGTCGTAGTCCGGCGTAGCGGATTCGCCGCTGATCATGTACGCCCGGCGCTGCAGCCAGGCATCGCGCACAAGCAGGTACTCGTCGAACGCGGCGTCGAGGTCGGCGTCGCGGTCGAGCAGCCGGGCACGCAGCTGGATGATGTCCAGCGGCAGGGGATAGTACTTGGCGCTGTCCAGCGTGCGCTGCCAGGCGATGTCGTAGGTCGAATCGCCCGCCATGCCGAGAGTGTCGCGCACGGTCGACGGGCCGAGCAGGGGCAGCATCAGGAACGGGCTGTCGGTCCAGCCCCAGATGGCCAGCGTCTGGCCCAGATCCTCGTCGAAATCCGGGATGCCGGCGTGGGTGGCCACGTCGACGACGCCGGCGATGCCGAACACGGTGTTGACGAAGAACCGCTCGGTCATCCGGAGCGCGTTCATCGGCCGGCCCTGCAGCAGCAGGTTGGCGATATCGGGCAGCGAGCGGAGGTTGTCGAAGAAATTCGCGATACCGCGTTCGACCGGTTCCGGCGTGACGTAGTCGTAGCCGCGCGCCAGCGGCCGCAGCACGGCCTTGTCGACGCCTCGGTTGAACGCGTAGATGTTTCGGTTCAACGGCTCCCAGGGATCTTCGGGAATCCGTTCCTCCGGCGGCGGCGCCTGGATCGTGGCACAGGCCGACAGCAGCGCAGCGGCGGCCAGCGTCGCGAGCCTGGACAACGCGGTGCGAAACGTCATGAGGCCGGGGTCTCCTGTAGTCCCAGCAGGCCGTCGACCTGGCTGAGCGCGGCAATGGTACGCAGACCTTCCGGTGCGTTCTCGAACGTGATGGTTTCGCCCCGGCCGCGGGCCCAGGCGCTCCATTCGAGCAGCAGCGCCACGCCGGAGGCGTCGGCCTGTTCGACGCCGCCCAGATCGATATGCGCCGGTACGCCAGCGGTGAGCCAGTTGGCCGTCTGCCGCCAGCGCTGCGGCACTTCGTCCTTGGTCAGCGCTCCGTTCACGCGGTAGGGGGAAGGATCAGGCATCGTCGATTTCCAGGTCGAGCCGGCCGGCTTCGAGCCGCTCCAGGGTGGCGTCGAAGCCGTTGATCCGGATCCGCTCGCCGATCTGGTTGCGAAAGGTGGCCACGTAGGAAATGCCTTCGACGATCACGTCGAAGATCTTCCAGCCTTCGTCGGTCTTGCGGAACACGTAGTCGACCGGCGCGCTCTTTCCGTTGTTCAGCGTCACCCGGGTCCGGACCTTGGTCATGCGCTCGCTGTTGTCGCCTTCCAGAGGCAGCACCTGGATCTGGTCGCGGGTGCGGAACTCGAGCAGACCGCTGGCATAGCGCTCGATCAGCAGTTCGGCCAGCGCGTCGGCGAATGCGATGACCTTCTCGCGCTCGACGCCGCGGCTGGCACGGCCGAGCACCAGCCGGCCGGAGTAGACCACGTCGATGCGCGGCAGCATCAGCTCGCGGACCAGGTTGCGCAGTGCGTCCGGGTTCTCTTCGAAGTGCTCGCGGCTCAGCTCGATCTGGCCGAAGATCTCGTTGCCGGTTTCGCGCACGATCTCGACCGGCCCCTCCTGGCCCAGCGCCGGGGGGGTAACGAGAAACAGTGCGAAGGCCGCAGCCAGCAGTCGGAACATGTCAGTCGTCGCTCGTGGAATCGTCGGTGTTCAGCAGGTATTTCGAAATCAGTTGTTCCAGCACCATTGCCGAGTTGGTGATCAGGATCCGATCGCCGTCGCCGAGTGAATCCGGCGATCCGCCCGGTTCCAGCCCGACGTACTGATCGCCGAGCAGGCCGCTGGTCAGGATCGAAGCCGAGGTATCGCCCGGCAGGTCGTCATACGTCGAATCGATCGCCAGGGTGACACGCGCTTCCAGCGTGACCGGGTCCAACTCGATATCCTCGACCGTGCCGATCCGGACCCCGCCCATGCTGACGGTGGCACGAGTTTTCAGTCCGCCGATGTTGGTGAATGTCGCGGTCACCCGGTACGGCTCCTTGCCGCCCATTGCGCCGCCGTCGGTGGCCTGCACGGCCAGGAAGACCAGCGCCGCGATCCCGAGCAGCAGGAACACGCCCGCTGCCAGCTCGATCTGATTGGAGGATTTCATCGTCGATAGGTTCCAGTGGATTTCCCGAGTCGTCCTGAAAAGCAGGAAAGACCGTGGATGAACGCAGATGAACGCGGATGAGAATCAAAAAAAACGGATTTCGAATCCACGGCAAGCGATCGGATGCCATTGCACCGTCTGCGAATCAAGCTTCTGCACTGCCTTTTGCTTTTCTCTGCGTTCATCTGCGTCCATCTGCGGTAAGAACGTTTTGGACCGGTCCGAATGCCAGCACTACAACATCAACGCCGACAACACGAAGTCGAGCAGCAGCACGGAGATCGCGGTGGCGATGACGGTCTGGGTGGTCGCCAGGGCCACGCCCTCGCCGGTCGGGCGGCAGGTCCAACCGAAGAACACCGCCAGCCAGGCGGCCAGGCCGCCGAAGGCCACGGCCTTGGCCATGCCGGCACCGAAGTCGCGGCCCAGTTCCACGCTGTTCTGCATCGTGCCCCAGAACACGTTCGGGTCGATGCCCATCATGAACACCGAGTAGGTCACCCCGCCGGCCAACGCCATGAGGTTGAAGATCAGGGTCAGTACCGGCACCGCGATCAGGCCGGCCAGCAGGCGCGGCTGGACGATCCGCTCCATCGGGTCGATGGCCATCAGCTCCAGCGCGTCGAGCTGCTCTGTTGCTTTCATCAGGCCGATCTCGGCGGTCACCGAGGTTCCGGCGCGGCCGGCGAACAGGATCGCGGTCAGCACCGGGCCCAGCTCGCGGAACAGCGACAGCGCCAGTACGGTGCTGACCGCATCGCCGGCGCCGAAGCGGGTCAGCGTGTCGTAGGTCTGCAGGGTCAGTACCAGGCCGACGAAGAAGCCGCAGGTCATGATGATGACCAGCGAACGCACGCCGATGAAATAGGTCTGGCGCAGCGTCTCGCCCAGGGTGCCGGCCCGGAAGCGCATGCGCGAGACCGCCTGGGCCAGAAACACCACGGCGCGTCCCAGGTCGCGCACCGGCGAAAGGATGCGGCCGGATCGAAGCGTCGGTTCGCTCATCGCTCGTCGCTCCCCAGCAGGTCCTCGGCCAGGTCGCCGGCCGGATAGTGGAACGGCACCGGGCCGTCGGGCAGGCCCTCGATGAACTGGCGGACGATCGGGTCCTCGCTGTCGTGCAGTTCGCGCGGACTGCCGTGCGCGACCACGCGGCCATTGGCGATGATGCAGGCGTGGTCGGCGAAGTCCTCGACCACGGCGACGTCGTGCGTGATGACGACGCTGGTGATGCCCAGCACGCGGTTGATCTGCTTGATCAGCCGGGCGCCGGCGGCCAGCGAGATCGGGTCGAGGCCGGCGAAGGGCTCGTCGTAGAGCATCAGGTCCGGGTCCAGCGCCAGCGCCCGGGCCATCGCCACGCGGCGGTTCATGCCGCCCGACAGCTGGCCGGGATACAGCCCGGCGGCGCCGCGCAGCCCCACGGCCTGGAGTTTGAGCAGCACGACCCGGCGAATCAGCGATTCCGGCAGCGCGGTGTGTTCGCGCAGCGGCAGCGCGACGTTGTCGAAGACGGTCAGGTCGGTCAGCAGGGCGCCGTTCTGCAGCAGCACCCCGATGTGACGGCGCAGGTCGTTGAGCGCCGAACGGCCCAGCGCGTGGACGTCGGTCCGCCCGATCGTGACCGAACCGGCGGCGGGTTCCAGCTGGCCGGTGATCAGCTTGAGCACGGTGGTCTTGCCCGAACCGCTGGGCCCGAGCACGGCCGTGACGCGGCCCGGCGGGATGTCCAGCGAGAACCCGTCGAGAACCGTGCGTCCCGAGCGCACGACCGTCACGTCATCCAGGCGGACGGCCGGTCGGTCGGGGTCGATGATCGTGGAATGCATGGCGTCGTGTTCCGGTCCCGGGCGCGGTTGCAGGGCGAGGGAAACCGTCGTTCATCGCCCATGCTTCCCCTGGTCGACATTCTACGGCACGTGACGTCGATCACGGATGTGCCACTCGTCCCGGACCTCCGAGAGGACCGGTGCCGGCGCTATCCGCT
>CAZJSH010000140.1:0-6123 GCA_964548715.1 uncultured Halomonas sp.
GATCCGCCTGTTGGAGGGAGCTTGCTCGCGAACCGGACCGGCCACCCTTCGCCCGCAAGCGGCCTCCAACAGGCAAGCAGCGGCGAAACGCCTTCGAAGTTGTATTCAAGGCTGGAGACCCGACCTGCGACGAAAGTCGAACCGACCGCCGACCCCACCCCCGCGTCAGGCCGCCGACTCCATCACTTCTGGCAATCCCTCGAAATACCCCCGTGTCCGCCGAACCTGCTCGGCAGCATCGTCCACCCGGTTGATCGACTGCAGGAACGCTTCCCGACCCGGATGCGCCTTGACGTACCAGCCCAGGTGCTTGCGCGCGATCCGCACGCCGCGCTCGGCGCCGTAGAAGTCGTGCAGCGCCTCGAGGTGCTCGACCAGGATGGCGCCGGCCTCGGCGGGGGTCTTTTCCGGCAGGCGTTCGCCGGTGGCCAGGAAATGCCGGATCTCGTCGAAGATCCATGGCCGGCCCTGGGCGGCGCGGCCGATCAGCAGGCCGTCGGCCCGGGTGTGCTCGAGCACGTCGCGGGCCTTTTCCGGTGTGTCGACGTCGCCGTTGGCCCAGACCGGAATGCCGAGCTCCTGCTTGATGCGGGCGATGGTGTCGTACTCGGCCGTGCCCTGGTACTTCTGGTCGCGCGTGCGGCCGTGGATGGCCAGCGCGGCGATGCCGGCGTCTTCGGCGATTCGGGCGATGACCGGCGCGTTCTTTCGGTCGGCCGCCCAGCCGGTGCGGATCTTCAACGTGACCGGCAGGTCGACGGCCTCGACGACGGCGGTCAGGATCGCCGCGACCCGAGCCTCGTCGCGCATCAGTGCCGAACCGGCCCAGGCCTTGCAGACCTTCTTGGCCGGGCAGCCCATGTTGATATCGATGATTTCCGCGCCGTGCTGGACGTTGTAGCGCGCGAACTCGGCCATCTGGGCCGGCTCGGTGCCGGCGATCTGGACGCTGATCGGGCCGGGCTCGCCGGCGTGGTCCAAGCGCTCGGCCGACTTGCGCGAGCCCCGGAGCTGCGGATTGGCCGAGGTCATTTCGGTGGTCGCAAGGCCTGCGCCCATGCGTCGGCACAGCAGCCGGAACGGCTTGTCGGTGACGCCGGCCATCGGCGCCAGGCCCAGCGCCGGGGCGATGCAGTGCGGGCCGATCATCAGCGACGGTGGGTTCATGCGGGCATTGTAGCTGTGTCGCGTCCTGCGGCCGATCTTCGGCCCGCCTGTGATCGGGGTGGGTCACACTCCGGCGACAACCGGGCGGCCCGTAGATCGATCGGCTCATCGCCCGCCGCCTGGAACCGCTGGCCTGGCCTTGCCCCTCCGAGCACGTCGAATCCCTGCATTTCTCCCAGCCTGAGCGCCGCCGGTCGGGTGCTGGCCGTGCTGGGCGCCCGATCGCGATGTCGGGTGCGTATGCTCTGCGTTCGGGCCCATCGATGGAACGGCGATCGTCCATGACGCAGACCGAAGAACGTGACGAAGAACGTGACTGGTTGACCGATACGCTGACCCGGCGGATTCCGCTCGGCGCGGCCATGGGCCTGTCGATCGCCGGGCTGGATCACGACGGGATCGAGCTGGCAGCGCCGCTGGCGCCCAACGTCAACGACAAGGGCACGGCCTTCGGCGGCGCGATGATGTCGTTGATGACGCTGGCCGGCTGGTCGCTGCCCCGGTTGGCGCTGCGCCGCGCCGGGCTGGCCGCGGAGCTGGTGATCGGCCGCTGCGAGGTCCGGTTCCTGGCGCCAGTGACGCAGGACTTGCGAGCCGTCTGCGCCTGGCCGGATGACGCCGCGGTCACGGCGTTCCTCGACGGGGTGCGCTCGGCCGGCAAGGGCCGGCTGGAGCTGGCGCCCGCGATCGTCGTTACCGGCGCGGACGGCCGCGAAGTGGCGGCCCGGCTCGAGGCCCGGTATGCTGGCCTTGCCGTGAACCCGGAAGAAGCCCCGTCGTGAAGATTCCGCCCTCGATCCGCTTGACGTTCGCGCTGCTTGCCGTGCTGGTCCTGGCCGGCTGCCCGGTGACCGGCTCCCAGGACCAGCGCCAGACCGAGACGCTGGAGCGCTACGAGGCGCTGGTGCGCTGGAGCCAGTTCGATGTCCTGGTCGATTTCATGCACCCCGACTGGCTCGAGGAAAACCCGATCCGGGCACTGGACGTCGAACGCTTGAAGCAGTTCCAGGTCAGCCAGTACCGGGTCCGCCAGATCCTGGCCGTTGCCGACGGCAGCGGCGTCGATCGGCTCGTAGAGCTGCGCCTGTATCACATCCACACCGCCCGGGAACGCTCCGTCGAGTACGTCGAATCCTGGCGCTGGGACGAAGAAATGGAGCGCTGGATGCTGCACTCCGGCCTACCGGACGTGACACAGGGCCGCTGAGTTGGCATGATCGGAGGCTCGGATCGCCCCTGGAAAAGGAGCCGACATGCGCACGATTGCAGTCCTGAACGCCAAGGGTGGGTGCGGTAAGACCACGATCGCGACCAACCTGGCCGTTGCACTGGCCTGGGAAGGCTACCAGGTCGCGCTCGGGGACCTCGATCCCCAGCAGTCCTCTGCGGACTGGAGCGCGGCGCGTCCCGAGGCGTATCCCGAGGTCGTTTCGCTGAACGCCGCCGACGGGCCCGTCCGCGCGCCGTCCGGCACCGATTTCCTGATCCTGGACTCCGCCGCGGGAATCCACGGTCCGGAAATGGGACACCTGGTCCGCCGCGCCCAGACCATCCTGATCCCGGTGCTGCCGTCCTATATCGACATGAACGCCGCGCACCGCTTCCTCGGCCACCTGTTCTCGCTCAAGCCGATCGCCGAGGGCGACGCCAAGGTCGGGCTGGTGGCCAACCGGGTCAAGCCGCACACCATTATCTACCGTGAGCTCCGGGGCTTCCTGGAGCACTACAAGGCGCCGGTAATCGGTCGCCTGCGCGATTCGATGAACTACGTCCGTGCCTTCGAAAGCGGCCTTTCGGTCAACGACCTGCCGGCCTACATGGCCGAGCACGACTGGGAGGAGTGGGAAACCATCGTCAAGTGGGTGGCCAGCCGCAAATCCCGGGGAAAAGCGTAACGGACCTGCTGACGCAGGCCTTCCTGCGTGTTGCAGGTCCGAGCACGGAGCCACGCAACCCCTACCAGCGCGACGATGAAGACGAGCATCGTCCGCCATGGGTCCAGGATGCCGAGGCCGAGGCCGACGACGTCGAGTGGGAGTACGAGGAGTACTTCGAAGAGGTCGATGACGACGGATCGTCCGGCCCGGACGCCGATGGGGACGAGCAGGACGATCGTCGCGACGACAACGACCTCTACCGCATCTGACCGGAGGCCTTCCGATCCCGCATAATCGTTTGCCGAGTCCTCCGCCGGTACTGCCGTGTCCCGTTCCGACTGCGCGCTGAGCGCCGACAAGCACGATCTCGCCGTTCACGTTCGCGCCGGGGCGGGGCTGGTCGTGATCGACACCCACGACGAACCGCGCGCCGCCGAGCTGCTCCGCCACGTGGCTCGCGAAGTCGCCCGCCCGGTCTTCCTGTGGTCGGCCGCCCGCGGTCTGAAACGGCTCGGCAGCGACAGCGGGCTCGACGGCACCTTCGACCAGCCGGCCGAGCTGTTGCGACATATCGACCAGCGGCGCGACGGCGCGATCTTCCTGCTGGCTGACTTCCACCCGTTCCTCGACGACCCGGTGATCGCGCGGCTGGCCCGCGAGATCAGCCGCGACCACGACCGCCCCGGCGCCACGCTGGTGCTGGTCGGCCATAACATCGCGCTACCCGATTCGCTCAAAGCCCGTGCAGTGCGCTTCAACTTGACCACGCCGTCGCGGCCCGAACTCGAAGCGATGATCCGGGACGAGGCCGTGGCCTGGAACGACGGCAAGGGTCATGCCCAGGCGCGCATCGACGACGACATTCTCGAGCGGCTCGTGCTGAACCTCAACGGCCTGGCCATGAAGGACGCCCGCCGGCTGGTCCGCAACGCCATCCACGACGACGGCGTGCTCGACGAGGCCGACCTGCCGGAGCTGATGCGCACCCGCTTCGACCTGCTCGATCCCTCGGGCGCACTGACCTTCGAGCTCGACACCGAGCGGTTCACCAACGTGGCCGGCATGCCGCGCATGAAACAGTGGCTGGAGCGCCGCAAACCGGTGTTCATCGCCGCCGAACCGCCGAAGGGGCTGGACGCGCCGAAGGGCCTGCTGCTGCTCGGCGTGCAGGGCTGCGGCAAGTCGCTGGCCGCGCGTGCGGTCGCCGGGTACTTCGGCGTGCCGCTGCTGCATCTCGACGCCGGCGCGCTGTTCAACCGGTTCCACGGCGAGAGCGAGCGCAACCTTCGACGCGCGCTGGCCGGCGCCGACCGGATGGAGCCCTGCGTGCTGTGGATCGACGAGATCGAGAAGGGCATGGCCACCGGCGACAACGACGGCGGCACGTCCAAGCGCATGCTGGCCACCCTGCTGACCTGGATGGCCGAGCGCGAGAGCCGCGTGTTTCTCGTCGCCACCGCCAACGACATCACCGCACTGCCGCCGGAACTGGTCCGCAAGGGCCGCTTCGACGAGGTGTTCTTCGTCGACCTGCCGGACTTCGAGGCCCGCCGCGAGATCCTCGGCATCCACCTGGCCCGGCGCGACATCAAGCCGATGCTCTACGACATCGACACCCTGGCCGAGGCCGCCGACGGCTTCTCCGGCGCCGAGCTGGAGCACGCCGTGGTCAGCGGCCTGTACACCGCGCATGCCGAGCAGCGCGCGCTGACCAACGACGACGTCGTCGAGGCCATCCGGGACACCCGGCCGCTGTCGGTGATGATGGCCGAGCCGATCCAGCAGCTGCGGGCCTGGGCCCGGGAGCGTGCCGTTCCGGCCTGAGATCCGGCGGCGGTCTCGGCTCCATCGGGTTCCTGCGGAAGGCCGAATCCGGGCGAAGGGTGGCCCGGCCGGTTCGCGCGCAAGCGCCCTCCAACAGGCAAACGTTGGCTGTTTTCATTTCGTGGCGATCGGGATGCAGCCTTCATGAGTTGAACGACTCCAGCCCGTCTCCGTGCATCGAAGGCGAAGGGGTCCATTTGCGCCCACCTCCGACTTCTGCTCCAATCGAAGCACCGAGAGAGAGTGAGAGAGGAGCCGACCATGAGCCAGTCCGACCGCCACGATCCCGACGGCATTCGACTGCCGATCAAGCTGGATTCCACGTCCAACGGCGAGTTCGAGCCGATTCCGCTCGGCAAGCCCGAGCGGCTGGCCAACGAGCTGGCACAGGAGGCGGCGACGAGCAACGCGAAGCGGCTGGGCAAGAGCCGTCGATCCTTCCTGGTCTCGACCTGCGGCGCGGCGTCGACGCTGCTGGCGTTCAACGCGGCGCAGGCGGCGATGGGGCGGACCGGCGGGCTGTTCGCGCTGGTCGATGACGCGGCGGTGGAAGAGGAAGCCGCCAACGCGGTGCTGGCCGGCGACGAGTTCATCTTCGATGTCCAGGGCCACTTCGTGAATCCCACCGGCGCGTGGCTGAACAACCTGCCCGAAGACGCGCGACCGCTGTCGGGCATGCCGGCGGCGGGTTGCGCGCGCGGCGTCGGCGACGAGCCCCGCAGCTATCTGAAGTGCCTCGGCCCGGACGCGTTCGTGCAGGACGTTTTCATGGATTCCGACACCGACGTGATGGTGCTGTCCTTCGTGCCGTCGACGCGCGAGGGCGAGCCGCTGACGATCGAGGAAGCCGCCGCCGCGCGCGAGATCGTCGACCAGCTCGACGGCACGCACCGGCTGATCCTGCACGGACGGGTCAATCCGAACCAGGACGGCGACGTCGAGGACATGCAGCGCCTCCGCGACGGCTTCGGCATCCAGGCCTGGAAGACCTACACCCAGTGGGGCCCGGACGGGGAGGGCTTCTTCCTGACCGACGAGGGCACCGGTCTGCGGTTCCTCGACGAAGCACAACGCCTCGACGTGCCGGTGATCGCGATCCACAAGGGCATCCCGTTCGGCCAGCAGAGCTATGAACACTCCGTCTGCACCGACGTCGGCCCGGCCGCGAAGGCGTATCCGGATATCAGCCTGCTGATCTACCACTCCGGCTTCATCCCCGGCCAGCCCGAAGGCCCCTACGACCCCGAGCGCGGCG
>CAZJSH010000141.1:0-6083 GCA_964548715.1 uncultured Halomonas sp.
AGAAACCGATCGCTGCCGTCGAACGCGCTTGCGCCGAAGTCCAGTTCGACCTGGAACAGGCCGTCCTCGACCGGCCAGTCGGGAACGCTCTGGGTGCTTCCGATCTGGGTCCCGCTGGTCAGTTGATCGTAGAGCCGGAACTCGAGGTCGGCCATGCCGGTGAAGGGCTCGCCGCTTTGGCGCAGCTGGCCCTGGTAGGTGAACGTGGACGACTGGCCGAGCGTCGGCTTCGAAACGATCGCGGTGCCGACCGCGAGGACGAGGATCATGCAGAGATAGCGCATCGGGGACTCCGTTCCGGAACAGACCGGCTGGGTAAGCTGCAAGTCGCAGGCAGGCGAAATGGGTTGAAGGTGTCGCTTTCCAAGTGCTCAGCCGCCGCCTTCGAAGCTGTCGATGAACAACGCGTTCTCCAGCCCGACGAAGCGGGCAACGCCGTAGCGCTGGCGGGTGCGATCCTCGTTATCGGTGTAGCCGGTGACGACGATCTGCTCGCCGTCGGCGCTTGCATCGATCGACTGGGGAATGTCCGACTGGGCGCCCAGCGCCGGGTCGAAGACAAAGACCCGCGGCTGACCGCCGTTGAAGAGCGGATTCGGCGATCCGTCTGCGCGCAGCACGGTGACCGCAGCATCAAGATCGACAAACGCGCCGCCGACCGCTCGGCTCGTGCCGGCGACGTAGATCCGCCAGGCGTCGTAGTGGAGTGCGGCAATCGCCGAATTGGTGTTGCCAAGATCGACGTTCGCGATTCCTCCGGCGCCGAATCCGGCGTCGAAGCTTCCGTCTTCGTTCAGCGCCAGGATGATGGGATTACGCTGGTCGGCAGCGGAACGCGATGTCCCGCCGACCAGGATCCGCCCGCCGGGCGCCAGCTCGACGGCGGCCGCCGCATCGGGAAAGCCGCTGCCGTCGTAGACCAGTACACCGTCTCCGTTGAAGGTGACGTCCGGTTGGCCGTCCGGCGTCAGGCGGATCGTGAGCAGATCACGGTCTCCCGAAGCGTTGGTCACGTAACCGGCGATCAGGATCCGGTCTTCGGCATCGATGGCGACGTCGTTGGCCCAGTCCGTGTCGCCGGCGAAATCGAACAGGTACGCCCCGCCCGTGCCGAACGAAGGATCGAGATCGCCGGTGGCGGTGAATCGGGCAACGGCGATATCGAAGGTCGAAACGTCCTGGAAGTCCTGGTCGGCAAAACCTACGGCGACAATGGCTCCATCGGATTGTTCACCGAGGGCGTAGATGTAGGCCCGCTCGTTGTTGAACGCCACCCGGTCGAATTCTTCGACCTGCAGTCCTCCGGGGGTCAGCTGGAGCGCATTGAATTTCCGCGGAATGCCCGTACAGCCTTCTTGGACGTATCCCGCACCCAGGTAGTCGCCGTTGTTCAGCCGGATGCCGGTCAGAAAGGTCCTTGGCGATCCACAGCCCGGGCTGGTGGCACCGAAGCGACCGAGCGGAATCACGGTTCCGTCGCCAAGGACTCGGTGGAACCACGCTTCGCGAAAGCTTGGATTGCCGTCGTCGGCTTCGCCGAACACGAGGATCTCGCCGGCGTCGTCGATCAATCCGACGTGCGCGAGGGCCCGCGTTCCGGGCTCGATGATCACGGTGCCGTCACCGGCGAACAAGGGGTCGAGGTCGAGGGGGCTCGGCTGCGGACCCGCAGTCAGAGTGGCGCTGACAAAGGTGGTGATGAGGATGGATAGGCGGATTTGGGTCATTGCGGCAGACCTCTCTGGTGGTGTGCGGTTGCTCGAGCGCGAAATGTCACCGCGCTGGAATAGGGGTTGATGTCGTTCGAGGCGCGGGCAGCATCGGCGACGGCGACCCAGGTTCCGGAATCGTCTCGGTCGATAGGGCGTCGAGGCGGCACCCGCAGGAACGCGGCGTACGGGCGCTCGCTGGGCCGGAGCGCAATCTCGACGAAACGGATATCTGCCGGCAGCGTCTGCGCGTTGAAGGGCACCAGGAACTGACCGCCGCGGAGCGCAACCCGGTCGAACTGCCGCTCCGCGAGCCACTGCCGGGAATCCGCAGATTCGAAGAAGCGGACACGAAGATCCGCCAATTGATCCGGCTGGTCCAGTTGCGATATCTGCCCCCGCAACACGTCCGACGTGGCGCAGATCGGCATCAGCAGGAACGCGAGGGCGAGGGCAGGGAGTGATGTGCGGCGATTCATGCCTCCGGACCGTACGCTCGGGGCCCGTGGGAATCCTGAGGGGAGCCTGACGGACTCTTGACGATCGGTTCGGAAGCAGTAGAGACGCTGCTGCGGCTGGGCTAGACTGGCGTCGCGATGAGCGAGACCGACCAGGAACTGTCGGCGGCAGCAGGGAGGGCCGGGGATGTCGAATTGCGCAGCCGCGCGGTTCGCGTGCGACCGGCCACCCGTGAACTGCTGGTTGACCACGAACCCGTGCCGATCGAGCGGCGGGCCTTCGACCTGCTGGTCTACCTGATGCGCCATCCCGACCGGGTGGTCGACAAGGACGAACTGCTGCGGGAAGTCTGGCAGGGGCGTCCGGTCTCCGAGTCGACGGTCGCCCAGGCCGCCAGCCGCGTGCGCAAGGCGCTCGGCGGCGAACCGGATGACTGGATCGCCACGGTCTACGGCGTCGGCTATCGCTTTACCGCCCCGGTCGATGCCGCGGCCGACGCGCCGAGTGACCCGTCCGGCCCCCGGCGCGGTGGAGTGCGTCGGGCCGGGGCGCCCTTGCTCGGTGTCGTTCTGGTGGCCGTTCTGATCGCGGTCCTGGCGGCGGCATGGGTGCTCGACCGGCCGACGGCGCCGGAGGAACTGCGCATCGCCGTGTTGCCGGTACAGAACGAGACCAACAACGCGGAACTGGACTGGGTCGGGCTGGGCGTGCTGCCGCTGATCGACCGCGCGCTGGACGAGGGCGGCGTCGAGCGGGTGCAGACCAACCAGGTGCTGTCCACGCTAAGCCGGTATCCGGACGCCGACGATCCGGCGGCGCAGGCGCGGGTGCTCCGCCTCAACACCCGCGCGGACCGCGTCCTGGTGCCACGCCTGTTCGTCGACGACGGCGGCTACCGGCTGGAGGTGGCCAGTGCCGATCCGGCGTTGCGCGACCTGGACGTCCAGCTCCAGGGGGACGATGTCGCCGTGCTGGCGGTCGCGGCCGGTGCCAGCCTGTCCGAGTCGCTGTCGCGCTGGCAGGGATCGAAGCGTGCGCGCAGCGGGCTGGTGACGGATGATCCCTTCATCAACGAGGCGTTCGCGCGCGGCCTGGACGCCCGGCTCCGCGGCCAGTGGGAGGAGGCGGCACGCTACTTCGATACGGTTCTGGCGGCCGCGCCCGAGCTGCTCGATGCCAAGTACCACCTGGCGCTGGTCACGCGCCGGCTCGGCGACTGGGAGTACACCGAGCAATTGCACGCGGAACTGATGGATGCGGCACGCGAGGGGAACGACCCCGGGATGCTCGCCACCGTACAGATGGCTTCTGGCAACCTGGCCTGGAGGCTGGGTAACAAAGAGGACGCCGAGCGCTTCTATCAACAGGCACTGACGCACTTCCGGGAGCACGGCAACGCCAATTATGTCGCCAACGCGCTCGGCAATCTCGGCATCCTGGCGGCCACCCGTGCCGAGTACGACCTGGCCGAAGAGCGGATGCAGGCCGCGTTGGAGCATTACCGGGCGGTCGGTGATGGGTTCAACGAGGCGACCGTCCTGAAGAACATCGGCAACCTGCAGGCCGACCAGGGCCGCTATGCCGATGCCGAACGCACGCTATTGGACTCCCTGGAGATTCGCCAGCGGCTCGAACTCCCGGTCCAGATCGCGCTGACGATGAGCGTGCTGGGCGACGTGGAGATGGCGCGGGGGTGGTGGGCGCAGGCGCTGGCCCACCAGCAGCGCGTGTTCGAGACGGCCGAGCGCCACGATAGCCCGATCATGGCGATCCAGGCCCTGTCCGACATCTCGGCCGCGCTGCGCCGGCTCGGCCGATTGGAGGATGCGGTCGCCAATGCCGCGGACGCCTACGCTCGTGCGACGGAACTCGGCAGCCCGACCAACCAGGCCTTCGCGCTGCTCCAGCAGGGGCGCGCCGAGCTCGATCGCGGCCGTTCGTCCGTTGCCACCGAGCTGTTCGAGCGCTCCGCGCGGGTCTACGTCGACATCGACCAGCCGCTCGGCGCGACCATGGCCAGGATCGCGCGCGGAGGCATTGCTGGAAGCCGGCCGCCCGGACGATGCCGAGGCCGCGCTGGCCGAAATCGACAACAAGGCGTCCGGCTCGGACATCGAGCGCCTGGATGCGGCTTTCCTCGGAGCTCGGGCACGCCTGGCGGCGGCCCGGGGCGACGAAGAGCGGGCACTGCAGCTGTACGAGCGCGCCTATCGATCTGCGCAGGAGCTGCAGATTCCGATCGAGATCGTCGATACCGGAGGCCACTTCGGGCGTGCGCTGCTGGACTTCGGCGCCGAACCGGATCGAGTCTCTGCCCTCGCGGAATCACTTTCGGATCGCGCCGACCCAAGTGCCAGCGCGCTCGGATTCCTGGCCCGCTTCCACGCCCCGACCGATCCCGAGCGCGCCATGACGCTGGGCGAGCGTCGGCGCGCCCTGGTCGGCGAGGGCTGGACGGCCGAGGACGAAGCCTGGCTCGAGGCGCTTGGATCCGGCTTGGTGGAGTCCGGAGCCCCCTGAATCGCGAGCGAAGCTCGCTCCTGCAACGCAGTCTTGCCGAAGCTACTCCGCGCCGGGAAAGCCGAGCTGCTGCCACGCCTCGTAGACCACGACGGCCACAGCGTTCGACAGGTTCAGCGAGCGGGAGCCGGCCCGCTGCGGAATGGTGACTCGGCGACCCTCGCCGAAGTGCTCCAGCACGTCGTCCGACAAGCCCCTGGTTTCCGATCCGAACACCAGCACGTCGTTGACCCGGTATTCGAGCTGGTCGTGGCGTAGCGCGCCTCCGGTCTCGACGGCCAGCCAGCGGCGGTCCGCTCCTAGCGCCGCGCGGCAGGCCTCGAAATCGGCATGCACGGTCAGGGTTTCGCGCGCCACGTGGTCCAGCCCGGCCCGGCGCATCCGCCGGTCGTCGAGCGCGAAGCCCAGCGGCCGGACCAGGTGCAGCCGGGCGCCGGTGTTGGCGCACAGGCGCAGGATGTTCCCGGTATTGGGCGGGATTTCGGGCTGGACCAGCACCACGTCCGGCGGGCCGCCGGCGTCGGGGGCGGGGCGTGAGGCTCGTGTGTCGGTCATCGGTGCATCCTCTCTGGCGATTGCTGAAAATTCGGGGGCGAATGTTCTTGAAACTGTGACTCAAACCACGTATCGTCACTCCAGAAACACAACATCTTGTGTATAAAAATTACCCACAGCACAAGGGTTTGTGGATAAATGCGGCGAAAAGCTGTGGATAAGTTCTGGGTAGAAACCCGGGGAACGAACAATTCCAAGAGGTTGCAGGCATGAGTGTATCGGCAGAAGCACTGAGCGCAGCGCTCCCCGAAATCGAATTTCAGGAAGCGTCGCTCGACATCTGGGACAAGAAATACCGTCTCAAGTCCAAGTCGGGGGACATCATCGACGAGACCATCGATGACACCTACAAGCGGGTCGCCCGCGCCCTGGCCGACGCGGAAAAGAACACCGACGACAAGGACTACTGGTATCGCGAGTTCCTGTGGGCGCTCCGCCGCGGCGTGATCCCGGCCGGGCGCATCACCTCCAATGCGGGCGCGCAGGCGTACAAGCCGGCCACTTCGACCATCAATTGCACGGTCTCCGGCACCATCGGCGACTCGATGAACGACATTCTCGGCAAGGTCCACGAGGCCGGGCTGACTCTGAAGGCGGGCTGTGGCATCGGCTACGAGTTCTCCACGCTGCGGCCGAAGGGCGCCTACGTGTCCGGCGCCGGCGCCTACACTTCCGGCCCGATGTCGTTCATGGACATCTACGACAAGATGTGCTTCACGGTCTCTTCGGCCGGTGGCCGACGCGGTGCGCAGATGGCCACCTTCGATGTCTCGCACCCCGACGTCATGGATTTCATCCGCGCCAAGCGCGAGAACGGCGTGCTGCGCCAGTTCAACTGCT
>CAZJSH010000142.1:0-6080 GCA_964548715.1 uncultured Halomonas sp.
AGGCCCGAGCCGACAACCCATCGAATCGCCAATCGAATCGCCAATCGCCATCGCCATCCACGGCGGCGCTGGCACCATCTCGCGCGACGCCATGACCGTCGAGCGCGAAGCGCGGATTCGCGCCGCACTGACCGAAGCCGCGCGCGCCGGCCACGCGGTGCTGACCGAGGGCGGCGCCGCGCTCGACGCCGTGACCGCCGCGATCACCGTGCTGGAGGATGCGCCGGAATTCAACGCTGGCCGCGGCGCCGTGTTGACCAGCGAAGGGCGTGTCGAAATGGATGCTTCGTTGATGACCGGCCACGACCTGCAGGCGGGCGCGGTGGCCAGCGTGCGCGGCATCCGCCACCCGATCCTGGCCGCCCGGGCCGTACTGGACGATTCGCCGCACGTCATGCTGACCGGCCGCGGCGCCGAGAGCTGGGCGCGCGATGCCGGGCTGGAATTCATGGACGAAGACTGGTTCGTTACGCCATTCCGGGCCGAGCAACTTGAACGGGCCCGATCCCGGGAAGCTGCCGTGGGCCACGCGGCGCCCTGGTATTCGACCGTCGGGGCCGTCGCCCTGGACGCCCACGGCAATCTGGCCGCCGGAACGTCGACCGGCGGCATGACCAACAAGCGCTTCGGCCGCGTCGGCGATTCCCCGATCATCGGCGCCGGCACCTATGCCGACAATGCCAGCTGCGCGGTCTCGGCCACGGGCCACGGAGAATTCTTCATCCGTCACGTCGTCGCCTACCGGATCTGCGCCGGCATGGCCCTGGGCGGACAGACCCTGACCGACAGCGCCGAGGCCGTAGTCAACGGCGTGCTGGTCGAGGCCGGCGGCGACGGCGGCGTGATCGCGATCGACGGTGCCGGCCGGATCGCCATGCCGTTCAATACGCCGGGCATGTACCGGGCCCGGATCGACACCGACGGTACGCTGCACGTCGCCATCTACGGCGACGAGTAGCGCGCGGTGCTGACCTCTTCGCTGAGCTTCGACTGTCCGTGGTGCGGCGAACCGAACTACGTCGAACAGGAGCCGGGCGACGCGGCGCAGTGGATCGTCCAGGACTGCGCCGTCTGCTGTCGGCCGATCGAACTCCGGCTGCCCTCGGAGTTCGACTCGGAACTACTGGTTCGCCAGGAGGGCGACGCATGAGAACGGCCACCCACTCGATCGCGCGATCTGCCGTGATCGCGCTTGCCGTCGGCGCGAGCGCATTCGCGTTCGGCCAGGCCCCGGTCGAGTCGTTCGACTCGACGACATCGGCCGAGGCGATGCTGGAACACTGCCAGCGCATCGAACATGGCCAACCGGCCGATGCGCTGGCCCTGGCCCGGTCGCTACTCGAGCGAGATGACGTCGCGAACGATCCGGTCCTGCGCGCGCGAGCGTTGGGCTGTCGCGGCTGGGCCGAGGCGCAGTCGGGCGACACCGCGGCGGCCCGCAGCACGACCGAGCAACTGCGCACCGTGCTCGCCGAAATCAGCGAACCGGCCGATCGCGTTCCGTTGATGCGTCGGATCGCCGGTCTTCTGCAGCGCACCGACCAGCCGTCGGCGTCGATCGAAGTGCTGTCCGATGCGCTGGCACTGGCCCGGTCTCCGGAACTCGAAGACGAGCGGATCAGCCTGCAGATCAACCTGGCCATCGCTCACTCCGAAGCGCGCAACCACGGCACCGCGATTGGCCATTACCAGCGCGCGCTGGCCGCGATCGAGGCTCGGCCGGATGACCCGCGCCGGATGCCGGTGCTGTACAACCTCGGCCTCACGCTGCGAGGGGCCGGACGTATCGACGAGGCCCGCGACACGCTGCTGCAGCTGATCGACCCGCTCCGGGCGCCGGGGCTGGAAATCCGGCTGGCCTCGCTCTACTCGGTGCTCGGCTCGCTGGAACGCGAGCGCGGCGACCTCGACGCGGCCGAAGATTACGTGGCCCGTTCGGCGGCCCTCCACGCCGAGCTGGACAACCCCGCCGAACGCACCGCGCTTCTGATCGAACGCGCCGAAATCGCGCTCGAGCGCGGGCGAATCGACGAGGCCGTGGCACGTGCACGCTTGGCGCTGGTCGAAGCGGAGCGCTCCGACTTCGTGGCCAGCATCCGCGGCGCGCTACAGGTCCTCGCCCAGGCGCTCGCCGAGCAGGGCGCGATCGAAGAGGCATTCGAAGTCCAGCAGCGCTACATCGATGTCTCGGACCGCTACTGGCAGGACCAGCTCGATGCCCGGCTGGAGGACGCCGAGGTCCGCTTCGGCAACGAACGCCAGGCCCGCGAACTGGCCGAACTGCGCCAGGCCCGACAGCAGCAGGACTTCGCGCTGCGGCGCCAGCAGACGCGACAGTGGGTGCTCTATGGGGTGGCCGCCGCCATCGTCCTCGTCGGTCTGGGCGCATTCCTCGGACAACGCCGGCATACCCTGCGGCTGCGCCGCTTGAGCCGGACCGATCCGCTGACCGGACTCCCCAACCGTCGCCAGGCGACCGAGTGGCTGGACGCAATGCCGGAGTCCTCGGACGCCGGCTGGACGGTGATCTGGCTGCTCGACCTCGACCACTTCAAGCGAGTCAACGACAGCCACGGGCACGACGTCGGTGACCAGGCACTGGTCGAGCTGGCCAGGCTGCTGCTGCGCTTCGGCACGAATCACGGCGTCCGCACCGCGCGCTGGGGCGGCGAGGAGTTCGTGCTTGCCGGCCCGGTGGAGGATGCCGAATCGGCGCGGCGGATTGCCGAGACGCTGCGCCAAGCAGTGGCGCGCATGGACGTGAAGGATCGATCTGGCCGGGCCGTGGAATTGAGCGCGAGCATCGGCCACGCGCCGCTGGTCGGGCTCCATCGCCATTCGGGGCAGAGTCGCTGGGAACCGGCGCTGCAGGTCGCCGACCAACTGCTGTACCGCGCCAAGCAGGCCGGTCGGAACCGCAGCTACGGCATCTGGCCGGCCGAGGGACGGACGGACATCAACCCCCATGACCTCGGCGCGGCGGTGCGCGGCGGCCAGTGCCGGCTGCTCGACGGGCCGGCCGAAGACTGACCCGCCGCTGTCAGGAGACGGCGCGCTCGGCGGCCGCCTTCGCCTCCGGGACATCGAAGCCGAGATTGCGGCACAGCCGCTCGGTGGCCCGGGCCCGATTCAGCGTGTAGAAATGGATGCCCGGCGCGCCCGAGTCCAGCAGGCGTCGACAGAGGTCGGTGACGACTTCTTCACCGAAGGTGCGCAGCGAATCCAGGTCGTCGGCCTCTTCCCAGGCCTTGATGCGCTTGCCGATCCACTTCGGGATGTCGGCGCCGCACATCTTCGAAAAGCGCTTCAGGCGGGCATGGTTGGTGATCGGCATGATGCCCGGCGTGATCGGTACAGCGATGCCGAGCCGGCCACAGTCGTCCATGAATCGCTCCCAGGCCCCGAAGCTGAAGAAATACTGGGTGATCGCGCCGTCAGCGCCGGCATCGACTTTCTCGCGGAAATGGCGCAGATCGGCGTTCGGCGACGTCGACTCCGGGTGGGCCTCGGGATAGCAGGCGACCTCGATGTGGAACGCGTCCCCGTAGTGCTCACGCACGAATCGGACCAGGTCCACGGCATGTTCGAACACCCCGCTGCCACCGCCCGAGGGGCGGTCGCCGCGCAGCACCACCAGCCGGCGGACGCCGGCCTCACGGTACGCGTCGAGCAGCTCGCGGATGCCGTCGGTATCTTCGGACATGCAGGAAATGTGCGGCGCGGCCGCGATGCCGGTCTGGTTCTGGATGTTCAGGACCGTGTCCTTGGTCCGGGCCCGGGTCGAGCCCCCGGCGCCGAAGGTCACCGACATGTACTCCGGCTTCAGCGCCGCCAACCGGTCGCGCGTGCGACAGAAAGTGGCGTGCTGGTCGTCGTTCTTCGGCGGAAAGAATTCGAAGCTGAGCTGCGGTGCGTGGGTCATGGTTCGTTGCCTGCTCGGGCGAGCGTTCGAATGCCGCGAACCGTCGTTGCCGACCGTGGCGGCAGGAAACGCCCGGGGCCGGTGGCCGGCCCCGGGATGCGAAAGACCGCGATCAGTAGCGGTAGTGTTCCGGCTTGTACGGCCCTTTGACCGTCACACCGATGTAGTCGGCCTGCTTGTCGGTCAACTCGGTCAGGCGAGCGCCGACCCGCTCCAGGTGGAGCCTGGCAACCTTCTCGTCGAGGTGCTTCGGCAGCACGTAGACCTTGTTTTCGTAGCGCTCCGGGTACTTGAACAGCTCGATCTGGGCCAGCGTCTGGTTGGTGAACGAATTCGACATCACGAAGCTCGGATGCCCGGTCGCGCAACCCAGGTTGACCAGGCGTCCTTCGGCCAGCAGCGTGATGCGCTTGCCGTCCGGGAAGGTGATCTGGTCGACCTGCGGCTTGATGTTGTCCCACTCGTGCTGGCGAAGGCCAGCCACATCGATCTCGTTGTCGAAGTGACCGATGTTGCAGACGATAGCCTGGTCCTTCATCCGTTCCATGTGGTCGTGGCGGATGACGTTGTAGTTGCCGGTCGCGGTGACAATGATGTCGGCCTGCTCCAGCACGCCCTCGTCTTCCAGGCTGACCACGCGGTAGCCTTCCATCGCGGCCTGCAGCGCGCAGATCGGATCGATTTCGGTGACCCACACGGTGGCCGAAAGCGCACGCAGCGACTGGGCCGAGCCCTTGCCGACGTCGCCGTAACCGCAGACGATCGCGATCTTGCCGGCGACCATCACGTCGGTGGCGCGCTTGATCGCGTCGACCAGCGACTCACGACAGCCGTACAGGTTGTCGAACTTGCTCTTGGTGACCGAGTCGTTGACGTTGATCGCCGGAAACTTCAGCGTGCCGTCCTTCTGCATGCGATACA
Organism: uncultured Halomonas sp.; assembly: GCA_964548715.1. Lineage (GTDB taxonomy): Bacteria > Pseudomonadota > Gammaproteobacteria > Xanthomonadales > Wenzhouxiangellaceae. The sequence continues at coordinate 4,844 of CAZJSH010000142.1, forward strand.
GGCGGTTGACGCCGGTGGTGGTTTCCTCGGTCACGCCCTGGATGCTGTTGAGCGCCGCGGTGTACCAGCCGGAGTTGCTGTCCAGGCGCTTCTTGATCGCGTTGAACAGCGCGGTTTCTTCCTCGCCATCCGGGTTGTCGAGTACCGACGGGTCGGCCTCGGCCTTGGCGCCGAGTTCGAGCAGCAGCGTGGCGTCGCCGCCGTCGTCGAGAATCATGTTGGCGGTCTCGCCGTTCGGCCACTGGAAGATCCGGTGGGTCATCTCCCAGTATTCCTCCAGCGTCTCGCCCTTGAACGCGAACACCGGCACGCCGCGTTCGGCCATCGCGGCCGCGGCATGGTCCTGGGTCGAGTAGATGTTGCACGAGGCCCAGCGAACATCGGCGCCGAGATCGATCAGCGTCTCGATCAGCACCGCGGTCTGGATGGTCATGTGCAGCGAACCGGCGATGCGGGCGCCGGCCAGCGGCTTGTCGGCCGCATACTCTTCACGGGTCTGCATCAGACCCGGCATTTCGGTTTCGGCAATCGCGATCTCCTTGCGGCCGTAGGCGGCCTGGGAAAGATCGGCAACCACGTAGTCGTGATCGGTGGAGGCGATGTTCGAGTCGAACAGCACGCCTTTTCGAACGTCTTCTGGCTTGGCACTCATTGGGTACAACCTCTGATGTGTTCTGTCGTGAATGTTGCGATGAATCCTTCGTGCGGAGCCGGCCATGCCGGCCCCTCGACTCCTTCCCGTGACTCGGCCGCGCTCGTTACAGCCCGGCCGCTTCGCGCAGCGCCTCAGCCCGGTCGGTCTTCTCCCAGCTGAAGGTCGTGAACGTTTCTTCGGTCGGCTGGCCGTTGCGCTTGACCGTTGCCGTGACCTCCTCCGGCGGACGACCGAAGTGGCCGTGGGTCGCGGTCTGCCGATACATCGGGTGCAACAGGTCGAGCATCTTCAGGATGCCGTACGGGCGCAGATCGAAGTGTTCGCGCACCAGTGACTCGATCTTCTCTTCCGGAATCGCGTTGGTGCCGAAGGTGGTCACCGAAATCGACGTCGGCTCGGCCACGCCGATGGCATAGCTGACCTGGATTTCGCACTTCTCGGCCAGGCCGGCGGCCACGATGTTCTTGGCCACGTAGCGCGCCGCGTAGGCCGCCGAACGGTCGACCTTGGACGGATCCTTGCCGGAGAATGCGCCGCCGCCGTGACGGGCCATGCCGCCGTAGGTGTCGACGATGATCTTGC
>CAZJSH010000143.1:0-5505 GCA_964548715.1 uncultured Halomonas sp.
CCGGCGCGGATAGCCCGGATGCGACGCTGGAGGGGGTTCTCGAATGGCTGCGCTCGACTCGGCATGGAGAATCCGGGCTGTAATCGCGCCCTGGTCCGCGTTATGATGAAGACAGGGTGAAGGCCGAGCCTTCGCCGATCGCAAACACCGCGACCGCGGAAAGTCGGGATGCGCAGCGAGCAGGCGCAACCCGGCGTATCCCCCGGTCAGCAGTTCTCGAATGAACAAGACGATGTCGTTTCGCGACCGTGCAATCCGCGCGCCGGATCAGCGCGCGCATCGGTTCGGCATCGTTTTTCCCGAAGTCCCGCAGCAATCGACGCGACTCACAACGAAACGGAGGCCACTATCAGTAACTCGAGCGGTAGTTCAAGCGCTTTGGAAGGCATCAACGACCAGACCGAACAGGATTTCGGCAAGGATCCCGTCGAAGTCCGGGAATCGGACCACTATCAGCAGGAATATGTCGAGGGTTTCGTCGATAAATGGGACGAACTGATCGACTGGGACGCGCGCTACGAGAGCGAGGGTGATTTCTTCATCGAGATGCTCAAGCAGCGCGGTGCCGAACGGATTCTGGATGTCGCCACCGGAACCGGATTTCACTCCGTACGCCTGATCGAGGCCGGCTTCGAGGTCTGCAGCGTCGACGGCTCTGCTGCGATGCTGGCCAAGGCGTTCGAGAACGGCCGCAAGCGCGGTCATATCCTGAGGACCATCCAGGCCGACTGGCGCTGGCTGAATCGAGATGTGCATGCCGCCTACGATGCGGTGATCTGCCTGGGGAATTCGTTCAATCACCTGTTCGATGAGCGCGATCGGCGCAAGGCGCTTGCCGAGTTCTACGCGGTGCTCAAGCACGACGGTTGCCTGATTCTCGACCAGCGCAACTACGATGCGATCCTGGACGACGGGTTCTCGACCAAGCACAAGTTCTACTACTGCGGACACCAGGTCAGCGCCGAGCCCGAACACGTCGACGAGGGCCTGGCCCGCTTCAAGTACTCGTTCCCGGACGGTTCGACCTACTACCTGAACATGTGTCCGATCCGCCGCGACTACACCCGCGGCCTGATGCAGGACGTGGGTTTCCAGAAGATCGACACCTACGCCGACTTCGAAGACGAAGAAAGCGACGACAGCACGCCGGACTTCTACATCCACGTCGCCGGGAAGAAGTACCTGGGCGACCAGGACATTGCCGACCGCGGCGACAGCTCGATCGACGCCGGTTCGGACGCGCGCGACGAGTTCGATAGAGCGGAGTCGTCATGAGCGAACAGACGTATTCCGATGCCGTCGAGACCGCGCGGGAGTACTACAACAGCGCGGATGCCGACAATTTCTATTTCCACGTCTGGGGCGGCGAGGACATCCACGTCGGGTTGTACGCGGCCGAGGACGAGCCGATTGCCGAGGCCAGCCGGCGGACCGTCGAACGGATGGCCGAACGGGCCGGCGAGCTGTCGTCGGCCACCCGCGTGCTCGACCTGGGTGCCGGCTACGGTGGCTCGATGCGCTACCTGGCCGACACATTCGGCTGCCACTGCGTCGCGCTGAACCTGAGCGAAGTCGAGAACGAGCGCAACCGCCGGATGACCCTCGAGGCCGGCCTCGAGCGGCACATCGAGGTCGTCGACGGCGACTTCACCAGGCTCGACTTCAGCGACGGCAGCTTCGATCTCGTCTGGTCGCAGGACGCGATCCTGCACTCCGGCGATCGCAAGGCCGTCTGCGCCGAGGCCGCACGCGTGCTCAAGCCCGGCGGGCGGCTCGTCTTCACCGACCCGATGCAGACCGACGACGCCCCCGCCGACCGCCTGCAGCCGATCTACGACCGCCTCCTGCTCGACTCCCTGGCGTCTCCCGGGTTCTATCGCAACACGCTGGGCGCACTGGGGCTGCACGAACTCGCGTTCGACGAACACCCCGAGCAACTCGCGCGTCACTACACCCGCGTCCGGGAGGTCCTGGTCGAGAACGAAGAGACGCTCCGCGGCCGTGGCGTCAGCGCCGACTACATCGAGCGGATGGAGTCGGGCCTGACGCACTGGATCGAGGGTGCAGCGAAGGGGTTCCTGACCTGGGGGATCTTCGTGTTCGAGAAGCCGGCAGCCCAGCGTTGAGGCGACGGTCGATTCCTGCGTTACCCTTTATCGTTGATGCGTTCGCGGAGACCGTCGTGCGAATGTGCAAGAACGTACTCCTGATCGTCGCCCTGATCGGGCCCGTCGTGGTGGCAGCAGCCGAACCCGGCGTGCCGCTGGATGACCTCCGACTCTTCGACTCGTCGATCGGCTTTCGGGCGACGCTGTCGTCGTTCGAGCATCGCTGTGCCAGCGATGGCGACCGAGTCTGGTGCTGGGGCGACAACAATCATGGACAACTCGGGATCGGCGGTCGCGCCGGTGTCGATCTTGCCACGCCCGTGGCTTCGCTGCCGGCCGGTGTCGACGCCATTGCGGTCGGTGGCCTCCACAGTTGCGCCGTGACCGATGGCCGACTGTTCTGCTGGGGCGACAACGCGTTCGGACAGCTCGGCACCGGAGACCTTCAGAACCGTCCTCTTCCCGTCGAAGTCCTGCCCGGCGTCGCGTTCAACCAAGTGGAGGCAGGTGCTCGCCACACCTGCGCGGTCACGGTCGATGATCGGGTGCTGTGTTGGGGGTCGAACGCGTCCGGCCAGTCGGGCGATTCAATGAACGTTGCCTCGGTGATCGAGCCGATCGAAGTGATGCAGCGTATCGACGTGGCGCTTGCCCTGGGGGGCTCCCACAGCTGCGCGCTCTCGGGTGGCGTCGTCGAATGCTGGGGAGCCAACCTCCAGGGTCAGCTCGGCGATGGTGCCGTGCAGTCGAGGTCGGATCCGGTCCCTGTCGCAGCGCTGCCGGACGGCATCGAACGGATTGCAGCGGCGCGGAGCCATAACTGTGCGTCGGACGGCGAAACCATCTGGTGCTGGGGGGAAAATATCGATTCCCAGACCGGGCGGCTCTTCGACCCGGGTGATGACGCTACACGACTCACGCCGCTCCCGAATCCCGTCGCTGGCATCGAAGGCCCGGTCGCCGACCTGGCCGTTGCAACCGATCAAAGCTGTGCTGCGGTCGAGGAGGCGATGTTGTGCTGGGGTCGTGTCGAAGACTGGCCGGCCGATCCGTCGGATCGGGCGGTCGAGCGCTGGCGTGCCTCCGCCGAGATCATGGCAGCTGCCGATCCGGATTGCGCGCTGGTCGAAGAGCAGGCCGTCTGCATCAACGGCACCGGCCGCGGTGATGTGCGGTCGGCGTTCCGTGCCGCGCGGGTCGATGGCCTCCGGCCGTTGTCGCTCGATACCATGCAGCGTGCCCGACTGATCGTCGGACCGGCCAACGGGTGTGCACAATACGGCCAGCGCGAGCTCCGCTGCTGGGGAGCGAACGGCTTCGGGCAGTTGGGACAGGGCCATTCCGACCCGGTGGCCGGCGCGGTGGACCTGGTGCTGCCGGGCGATCCAATCGTCCATGACCTGACCTTCGGGGTTGCGCACGCCTGCGCCGTCACCGATGCCGGATTGTTCTGCTGGGGCAATAATTTCTTCAACCAACTGGGGCTATCCGAACCCGAAGACCGGCTCGAACCGACCGCCATTCCGGTGGACATCGACCAGACCACCCGGGTCGTGGCCGGATTCGAGTTCACCTGTCTCTGGTCGCCCGGGATGACGACGATGCGTTGCTTCGGGGAATTTCCAGCGTCGATCGACGGCTCTGCGCCGCCTGAACAGCCGCGTGAAGTCGACTGGGGTCCGGGCGGATTGCTGGACCTGTCGGCCGGACGGGAGCACGCATGCGCACTGCTGGAGACCTCCAGTGAACCGGTTGTGAGATGTTGGGGGCGGATCAAGACCGAACCCGACAACGATGGTCCTCGGACCGTGCGCGATGTGGTGACCGGTTTGGCGGGCGTCGAGCGGCTATCCGGTCGAGGCTTCAGCCACTGTGCCCATTCATCCTCCGGCGTTGCATGCTGGGGGTTGGACCATACCCGCCAGGCCCTGCCTCGAGGCCCGAACCGCCCGCCGTTTCGCGTCGAACTCCCTCTCGGGGCTGCCTTTGAAGGCCGGGCCGAAGGGTTTTCCGTAGGCGGTCGACATGCCTGCGTGGCGGGTCGGACCGGCGAAACCCGCTGCATCGGTCTTCCGCTGGTCCAGGCCTGCAGTTTCGCCGAGGCGATCGGCGATATCGGTGGCGGTAGTGGTGTCGGGGGTTGCCTGGAAACCGAATTCACCGAGCTGAGCGACGACGACCTGGGCTGGCTGCCGATTGGGGGCCTGCCGTCGATCGAGGCCGATGCGATCGAGTCGGGAGATCAGTTCAGCTGCGCCCGGGTCGGCCGCTGGATCCGGTGCTGGGGTCGCGGGGCGGGGCGCGGTCTGGTCGAACCCGAGGTGTCGGGATCGCCGGCGCCGGTGCTGGAGGCCGCGGTGCTCGAACCGGCGGCGACGGTGGCCGTGGAGTTCGAACAAGCCGGTCGCTGCCCGGCGTTCCTTCTCTCGCGCGTCTCGCTGCTGGAACCCGACGCCGATCGAACGGCCGGCGCATGGGGTGCCGAAGTGTTCCTGCGCGAGGGCCGAACGCGGCTGCACGGGGGGCTGAATTTCGGCGGCTACGCCCATGCACAGGAAGCGGTTCCGGGGTTTGCCGCGTTCCGGATCGACAACGACCAGGACGCAGTACAGCGGGTGAATCTCGAGCTCCAGGGCGCGGGTGACCGGTTCGAAGTCGAAGTCTTCAGTAGCGTGCCGGGTAGCGGTTTGCGCGACCGTGTGTATTCGGAATCCCTGCTCCTTTCGGAACAGCCCTCGATACGGACACTGGCGCTGGGTGAAGGCTTTCACATCATTCGCCTGACGCCGGCCGAGGACGTCAGCGACCCCGCACTGTTTGTTGTCAGTGCGCAAACCGAGGCGCTGGACGGCGGCCCGGCTTCCTTCCGGTACGGGGCCGTCGTCGGCGGCTACCTCGACTCGGGGTTGCTCGGCTACACCGCACTTTGCACTGATGATGCACGAGAACTCGAAGTCCGGACTCAAGCCCGCAACGAGCGCGGACCTGTCGGAGCTGGAGACCTGCGGCTGGAAATCGAAAACCGCAGCACTGGCGAAGTCCTGTTCGACACATTGAACCAACCCTTGTCCGATCGACCGACGGTGCGGGAATGACAGCGGGCATGCCGGCCGCTATAATGCGCGGCTCCCCTGGAAAAGGAAAGGATCTGTAATCCTGCACCGAGGGTTCGAACCGAGGCCCTTCAGGGCCGAGCTCGCTGAAGCGCAGCTTCAGCCATCCCTCCCTCTCGCGATCCGTCGAGGATCGCCGGCTGGAGGGCGCCCCCATCGACCGGGTGGCGAGACAATTTGAAGCAGTTTCGGAGAGGTGCCGGAGTGGTCGAACGGGCTCGCCTGGAAAGTGAGTGTACGGTTTAACCCGTACCGAGGGTTCGAATCCCTCCCTCTCCGCCAAA
>CAZJSH010000143.1:5605-6074 GCA_964548715.1 uncultured Halomonas sp.
AATGAAAAGCCCCGCCTCGTGCGGGGTTTTTCATTTTTACCGAAGAGGGGGACTACGGATGAGAACCCCGGTTCGAACCGAGCCGCGCAGCGGCGAGCTCGATGCGATCGGGCGCAGCCCGACTCGCACCCGCAGGGCAAGCGACGCAGTCGCGCCGTCCATCCCTCCCTCTCCGCCAAAAATGAAAAGCCCCGCCTCGTGCGGGGTTTTTCATTTTTACCGAAGAGGGGGACTATGGATGAGAACCCCGGGTTCGAACCGAGGCCGCAGGCCGAGCTCGCTGGCGCGCAGCGCCAGCCATCCCTCCCTCTCGCGATCCGCAGGATCGCCGGCCCGAGTCGGTCTGTCAGCAGGAAGAAGCGAGCCATCACAAAAAGGCCCCGCACGTCGCGGGGCCTGTTCGGCAGCGGCATCGCCCGAAGGCCGGGCCGGGGTTCAATCGAGATCGAACCGATCCGCGTTCATCACC
>CAZJSH010000144.1:0-6035 GCA_964548715.1 uncultured Halomonas sp.
CCCTCGATCGAGCCGCCCAGCAGCTCGAAGCCTTCGAAGCTGTTGGCATAGATCAGGTCGTCGGCCGGGTCGCCCTGTGCGGCGGCCGTCACGGTCGCTGAGATCGTTGCTGAGATGAGGCTTGCCGCCGCCAGTGCGCGTGCGGCCATTCGAACGTCGGTCATCGGTCTCGCCCTCGGGTGCTTGCCGGACGAACTCTAGGAAGAATCGGGCGGGAAGTCCTTCAGAATCCATGAAAGATCGTGAAATCGAATGATTCGAGGTTTGCTCGGGATTCCCTGATCAACCGCGGATTCACGGGCTTTCACAATGTTTCACCGGGTTCGAATGATTCGTTCCGAACGACCGACTAGCGTGAGGTCGCGCATCGTCGCGCGTTGCCGAACGAACCGCGAGGGACTGGAGATGTCGGGCATCGACTTACGCAGAACGATTCTTTTGGCCCTGTTGCTGGCCGCGCCTTCCGCAGGCTTTTCCGAAACCATGGCTGTCGGACCGGAGATGGTCGCCCGCACCGACGGAGTCTGTTCGTTGGTCGAGGCGATCGATAATGCCAACCGGGACGACCGAACCTGGCCGGATTGTCCGGCCGGCAATGGTGCGGATCGCCTCGAGCTGACGCCGGGACACACCTACACCGCAGCGCTGCCCTGGCCGGGATCGCAGTCGGCCTTGCCGCCGATCCGGAACGACCTCGAGATCATCGGCTTCGGCGCAACGCTCCAACGTGATTCGGTCGAAACGTTCCGCCTGATCGAGGTGTCGAATGCCAGCGTTCGGATCGCCGGGATGGTGCTCGAAGGCGGACTGTCCGACAGTCCATCCGGCGGTCCCGCGATGGTCGGTGGCGGCGCGATCTTCGCCGACCAGGCCGACCTCGTCCTCGAAAACTCGATTCTGCGCGCGAACCGTGCCGCGGGCCTGTTTACGCTGGGCGGCGCGATCCGGATGGACGACTCCGAGGTCACGATCCTCGATTCATTGCTCGAAGGCAACAGCGCCACCAGCACTGCTTCGAGCGCCGGCGGAGGCGCCATCGCCCAGTTCAACGGCAGCCTGACGATTCGCCGCTCCGCGCTGATCGACAACTTCACCGATATACCGTGCAACCCGAGCTCGCCGAGCAGTTTCCGCAGCAACGGTGGTGCGCTCCGGATCGAAGCCAGTGCCGACACCGGCGCCCAGGCCTACATCTACGATTCGACGATTGCCGGTAATCGCGCGGTTTCGGGCGGGGGGATCCACGTCGCCGCGATTGCGGATACCGGGGTTGCCGGCATCGAAGACGTCTTCGTGCAACTGATGCGATCGACGCTGGTCGCCAACGAGATCGGCTGTCCGTCCCTGCCCGGCCAGGGAGACGGCATTCGCGTCCAGACGCTCGGCGGCGGTGAGGGCCTGGTGGCCTTCGGCAATTCGATCCTGCACGGTAACGGGCGGCCGCTCGCCGGAACGATCAACGGCGTGGACTGCAGCGCCAACCTTCCGAACGTCAGCTTCGTTTCGCTGGAAGGCAACGTGCTGGACGACGACGGCACCTGCCCCGGGGGCGGCTTCGATGCCTTTGCATCGGAGGTCGATCAGGTGATCGACACGCAGCGCAACTTCACCCATTACCTGCCGTTGGCGACCGGGCCGGCGGTCGATTTCTTCGAGACCGGCGTGAACTGCCCGAACGGGACCGAGGATCAGCTCGGCAATCCGCGCGCCGGCGGCACCGGGCAGGGCGGGTCGCTGTGCGATGCCGGTGCGATCGAACTGCAGGCCAGCGGGCTTCGCTTCACGCTGGCGGTTTCCCTGGACGGAAACGGGTCGGGCTCGGTCGAAAGCCTGCCGGCCGGCGTCGACTGTCCCGGGACCTGCAGTGCCGACTTCGATAACGGCACGGTGGTCGAACTGACCGCAGTCCCGGGCCCGGGCGACTTGTTCGATGGCTGGTCGGGTGCCTGCGCGGGCACCGCGGCCTGCACGGTGACGATGGACCAGGCTCGAGCGGTGACGGCCCGCTTCGTCGAATCGACGGAGTTCTCGCTCGATGTGGCGATCCTCGGCGGCAGCGCGACCGTGACCAGCCTGCCGGCCGGCATCGATTGTCCGGGCGCCTGTTCGGCGAGCTTCGCGGCAGGCACCGAGGTGGAGCTGGTCCAGGTTCCGGACGCCGGGTTCGGATTCGACGGATGGGGTGGGTCCTGTTCCGGCGACGGCGCGTGTGTCGTCACGATGAGCGGACCGCGCAGCGTAGCGGCCAACTACCAGGCCCTGAATACCTTGAACGTCAATGTCAGCGCCGGCGGCAGCGTGACCAGCATTCCCTCCGGCATCGATTGTCCGGACACGTCCTGCGCAGCCGATTTTCTCCCGGCAGAGAAAGTGATCCTGCAGGCTGAACCGGACCCCGGCTTCACGTTTTTCGGCTGGTCGGGCGATTGCTCCGGAACGGGCCCGTGCGTCGTATCGATGGAGCAGGAACGGTTCGTGGTGGCGACATTCACGGCCGTGCCGGGCGAGCCTGCGCTGGACGTGACGATCCAGGGTGGCGGCAGTGTGACCAGCATGCCCGGCGGCATCGATTGCCCGGGAACGTGTTCTGCCGAATTCCCGACCGGGACCGACGTGACGCTGACCGCGATTCCTGCATCCGGGTTCGCGTTCGACAGCTGGGCCGGCGACTGCAGTGGCGACGGCGCATGCACGATTTCCATGGACGGCCCACGCGCGGTCTCGGCCAACTTCATCGCGACGAACCCGCTCGAGGTCGCGGTCAACGGTCCTGGCGCCGTCACCAGCACACCCGCCGGCATCGATTGCCCGGCCTCTGCCTGCAGTGCGTCGTTCCTGCCTGCGGAGAAGGTCGTGCTGCAAGCGCAGCCGGCGCCGGGCGCGAACTTCGTCGGCTGGTCCGGTGATTGTTCGGGCACCGGTCCCTGCGTGGTCGCCATGGACCAGGCGCGTTCGGTGACCGCCACATTCGAGCAGGCGGGGTTCGAGCTCCGCGTGGAGTTCGAGGGCGAGGGCATGGGCAGGGTGTTCGAACTGACCGCTGCCGGCAGCATCGATTGTCCCGGTGTCTGCAGCGCGATCTACCCGCCCGGGACCGAGGTTTCGCTTGGAATCACGGAGGGAGCCGACTCTCGGTTCATCGGCTACCGTGGCGACTGTCAGGGTGGGTCCTGCACGGTGATCATGGACCAGGATCGCAACGTACGTGCGGTCTTCCTGTCCGATGAACAGCTGTTCCTCGATTCGTTCGAGCAGTAGTCAGGGATCCGGCCCACGGCGCGTCCGGCGCTAGGGTTCCGAGGACGGGTCGTCGATCAGCGGCGATTGGCCTCCGACCAGCGGTCGAGCAGCGCCTGGTCCTCGGCGGTCCACCAGTCGCCCACGGTGGCCTCGGCCAGCGCAGCGGTCTCGACCGCGCCGGTCAGGTCGCCGCGTTCGGCCTGGAGCCGCGCCTTCAGCATCAGTATCGGATGCGGAGCGGAGTCGCTTCGTTCCAGTCGTTCGACCGCCGCTGCGGCGTCGTCGAGATCGCCGCGCTCCAGCCCGAGGCGCGCCCGTTCGGCATCGATTTCGCGCCGCAGCCGGACGTCGGCGGCTTCGAGGACTTCGCCGGCCCGGTCCAGGGCCCGTCGGGCGTCGTCGAACTGCCGGATCGCTCGGAAATGCCGGGCCGACAGGATCCGGGCACGGACCCGGATCACGGTGTCGTCGGCGGTATCGGCATCGTCGATCAACTGCCGGATTCGAGGGCCCGGATCGTCGACGGTGCCGCGATCGGTCGCCACTTCGTCGGCCAGCTCGACCGCCAGCAGTCCGTGACGTACGGCGCGCTGGTCGCGATCACGACCGGTGAGTTCGGCCAGCCGCAGCGCTTCGCGGCCGTAGAGCGTGGCCTGATCGAAGCGTCGATCGGCCAGTGCAAGCGCAGCCAGCGCCCGGTAGCCGTCGATGGTCAGGTCGTCTTCTTCGAGCGCTCGTGATTCTTCCAGCGCGGTCGTCGCCAGGGTTCGTGCTTCTTCGAAGTTGCCGCGAATTCGTTCCAGGTCGGCCAATCGAATTCGAATATCGACGCTCCCGGCCCGGTCGTCGATCTGCTCCCGGACGCCCAGGGCCAGGCGGAGCAGGGCTTCGGGTTCGTTCCGTTCGCCGAGCGCGGTTCGTATCCGGGCCGTTCGGGACAGGACCGCGGCGTAGCCGCGCAGGTCGCCGATTTCGTAGAATTTCTCCCGGGCGATCTCCAGGTAATCCAGCGCCTCCTCGTCGCGATCGAGACCGACCAGGACGGAGGCGAGCGTATTTCGGCTGGCGGCCTGGTGTCGTCCGATCTCGGCGAGGTCCGCCAGCCGGATCGCCTCGCGCAGCGTGGCCTCGGCCTGGTCAAGCTGGCCAAGGTTTCGTTCCAGCAGTCCGATATTCCCCAACGCGGTAGCCCTGTCGGCGGGACTTTGACTGGCGGCATCGGCGCGGCGCAGCGCGTCGAGCGCCTCGTCGTAGCGCCGCAGGCGCCAGTGGCTGATGCCCAGCGCGTTGTGGATGCGCATCTGCCAGAAGTCGCCGGACATCCGCTCCGCCATTGGCTCGAGGATGGCGATGGCGCGTTCGGTTTCGCCGTCGCGGCGCAGCGCGATGGCGAGTTCGTAGCGTGCATACTCGAAGCCCGGGTCCTCGGCCAGTGCGGCCTCGAACAGCGTGGCGGCACGGCGGACGTCGCCGGCCAGCTGGGCCGTCATGCCCCGGAGCAGGGTCTCGATGGCAAAACTGCTCTGCGAGACCAGCCCGGCCTGAAGTCGAAGTTCTCCGTCGGCATCGCGCTCCAGCGTGGCCAGGATGGGGTCCAGGCCGCGCTGCACCAGGTCGGCCGCTTCATCCAGCCGCAGCCGGAACTCGGCGTCGTCCAGCGACGCGCCGCGGACCGAGATTTCCAGCTGTCGCCGGTCGTCGGGGCCGGCCGGGGACTCGTCGGGTTCGAGCGCGGCCAGGCTGACATCGACCAGCCGCGACGCGGGGTCGATCTCGTCGTCTTCGTCGGCCACCTCGACGCGCTCGGCGCCGACGGTGTTGCCGATCACGAAGGCCAGGTAGTCGACGAAGGCCGCCGACAGCGGTTCGCCGCGTTCGGGGGCAACGGCTCGCAGGGTCAGGGTCTGGACCGCGTCGGCGGTCGGCAGCGCCGGCTGGCCGCGATACCACTGCACGGCGCTCAAGCCGGCGACAATCACCAGCGCGATCAGCAGCAGCCGCAGGGGGCGGCGCGGTTCGCGGCGTGCGGGCGGTTCGGACGGTTCGGGCGGCGGCCGGTCGGGGCTCGGTTCATCCGTCTCGAGATCGTCGGCGGTGACGCGCTCCAGGTCGCCGATGAACTGGTAGCCGCGACCGTAACGGGTGGCCAGCATCGACGGGTTGCGCGCCGGGTCGCCGAGGGCGGCGCGAATGTCCCGGATGACCTGGGCAATCGAACTTTCCGACAGGGCCTGGTGGCCCCAGACCTCATCGAGGATGTCGTCGCGGCCGACGACTTCGGGGGCCCGCTCCACGAGCAGCTTCAGTACCCGCAGCGCATGGTCGCGCAGCAGCACCGGCCCGTCCGGGCCGCGCAGCGTCTCGCGGATCGGATCGAGTTCGAACCCGCCGAATCGATAGAGGATCGGCGGTGGTTCCGTCGTTGTTCTTGCTTCTTCGCCCGGTCGGGTCATGCAGAGCCAGCCCTTTGACGTATCCCACGCGCCGAGTATAGCGAGCCGCGCGACCGCGTCACGACCTGCGGATTCAGCCGTATCGCCGCTCCAGGAGGTCCGCCCATCCGAGCGCGGTGATCGTCTGTTGGACGTCGTCCGGCGGCGGAATCCGGAACGCGAGGCGCTCGCCGCTGCCGGGATGGTCGAAGGCCAGCCGTTCGGCGTGTAGCAGCAGGCGATGCGAGCCGAATTGCATCTTGAACAACCGGTTGTGCCGCCGGTCGCCGTGGTTGACGTCGCCGATGATCGGGTGGGCGATGCCGTTCAAGTGACGGCGCAGCTGGTGCCGACGCCCGGTTT
>CAZJSH010000145.1:0-6011 GCA_964548715.1 uncultured Halomonas sp.
GCGGGTGCCCAGGTTGTTGTGGTTTCGAGCCGGATGCAAGAAGCAAGACCTGACCACTTTGCCTACTACCGGAGTTCTGTGGCAAGTTCCCGGTCAATCTAGATCATGACGAACGAATCCGAAATTGGCTAATCCACCCTAAGTTCTGTAGGAAATTTCCTACTAAGCGAGTGCCCGGGTTGTTGTGGTTTCGAGCCGGATGCAAGAAGCAAGACCTGACCCCTTTGCCTTTTTTAGATTGGGCCCGATCTATAAAAAACGGAAGACTGATGAATTTCGTTTAGGTTATTTCCTACATGATGGGCATCTAGGTTATTTCTACCCGAAATCCCACAAAAATGACAAAGATGGTGGGCCCTGTTGGACTTGAACCAACGACCTACCGATTATGAGTAGGCCTGCCCATGCCTCCCGGTATATCCTGAGTCCTTTACGTTTCCGGGACCCGCCGACCATGCCCAAACACCCCATCCACTCCCCCGCCGCCCCCGCCGCCATCGGCCCCTATTCCCAGGCCACCCGCGCCGGGGACACGGTCTACCTCTCCGGCCAGATTCCCCTCGATCCGGCCTCCGGTGAGCTGATCGACGGCGATTTCGAGGCCCGCACCCGCCGCGTCTTCGACAACCTGGCCGCCGTCTGCACTGCTGCCGGGGGCAGCCTCGACGACATCTGCAAGCTGAACGTGTTCCTGACCGACCTCGACCGCTTCGCCGAGGTCAACGCGATCATGGCCGAGTATTTCGCCGAGCCCTACCCGGCCCGGGCCGCGGTGCAGGTCGCCGCGCTGCCGAAGGGCGTGGACGTGGAGATGGACGCGATCGCCCACATCCCGGGCTGATCCGCAGCCAGGCACGTCGATGGCCGAGCCGTCCGCATCCGCTGCACCGCCGCCGCGCCTGATCAGCGAGCTGCACGGCGTGGGCCCGGCGGTGGCGGCGAAGTTCAAGGCGCTGGGACTGCTGACCGAGACCGACCTGCTGTTCCACCGGCCGCTGCGCTACGAGGACCGGACGCGGATCACGCCGATCGGGCGCCTGCGGCCGTCGACCACGGTGCTGATCGAGGGCGCGGTGATCCACCAGGACGTGCGGTATTCCCGGCGCAAGAGCCTGCTGGTGGTGGTCGAGGACGCCAGCGGGCAGGTGGTGCTGCGGTTCTTCAACTTCTATCCCAGCCAGAAGCGGCAGTTCGCGGTCGGCAACCGGGTGCGCTGCTTCGGCGAGGTGCGGTTCGGGCCGGAGGGCTACGAGATGGCGCACCCGCAATGCCGGGTGGTCCGCCCCGGCCACGAGCCGCCGCTGCCGGACCACCTGTCGCCGGTCTATCCGACCACCGCCGGGCTGGGCCAGGCGAAGCTTGCCGAGCGGATTCTCGACACGGTCGACCGGGCGCTTTCGCGTCAGCTCGCCCTGCCCGACCCGCTGGGCGACGTCGCTGGGCTGGGCACGCTGGCCGAGGCGCTGGCGGTGATCCACCGGCCACCGCCGACCGCGCAGCTGGATTCGCTGATCGACGGCGACCATCCGGCGGTCCAACGGCTCGCCATGGAAGAGCTGCTGGCCCACCACCTGGCGCTGGCCCGGCTGAACCGGGCGCGGGCCAAGCAGCACGCCGATGCGCTGGTCGACGAGGCCGGCAAGGTCGACGAGCTGCTGGCGCTGTTCCCGTTCGAGCCGACCGGCGCGCAGAAGCGCGTCATCGGCGAGATTTCCGACGACCTTTCCGGCACTCGACCGATGCGCCGGCTTCTGCAGGGCGACGTGGGGTCGGGCAAGACGCTGGTCGCCGCCGCCGCGGTGGCGCAGGCCGTCGGCGCCGGGGCGCAGGCGGCGATCATCGCGCCGACGGAAATCCTGGCCGAGCAGCACCGCGAAAACTTCTCGGCCTGGTTCGTGCCGATGGGCATCGAGCCGGTCTGGCTGGCCGGCAAGGTCACCGGCAAGGCCCGGACCGCTGCGCTGGAAAAGCTCGCCGCCGGCGCGCCGGTGGCGATCGGCACCCACGCGCTGTTCCAGGAGCACGTCGAATTCCAGCGCCTGCGGCTGGTGGTGGTCGACGAGCAGCACCGGTTCGGCGTGCACCAGCGGCTGGCCCTGGCCGCCAAGGGCAGCGAGGACATGGGCCGCGGACGCACGCGCATTCCGCATCAGCTGGTGATGACCGCGACGCCGATTCCGCGCACGCTGGCGATGACCGCCTACGCCGGGCTGGATGTCTCCGTCATCGACGAGCTGCCGCCGGGCCGCAAGCCGGTGACCACGGCGATCATTCATCAGGACCGGCGCGAGGAGCTGGTCGAGCGCATCCGCGCGCAGCTGGCGGCCGGCCACCAGGCCTACTGGGTCTGCCCGCTGATCGAGGAGTCCGACGTGCTGGAAGCCGAGGCCGCCGAGACCACCTGGGAAGCGCTGAAGCAACGACTGCCGGAGTTCGAGGTCGGCCTGGTCCACGGCCGGATGAAGGCCAAGGACAAGCAGGCGGTGATGGCCCGGTTCAAGGACGGCGAAATCCACCTGCTGGTCGCGACCACCGTCATCGAAGTCGGCGTCGACGTGCCCAACGCCGGGCTGATGATCATCGAGAACGCCGAGCGGCTGGGGCTCTCCCAGCTGCACCAGCTCCGCGGCCGAGTCGGCCGCGGCAGCGAGCAGGCCGCCTGCGTGCTGATGTTCAAGCCGCCGCTCGGCGAGCTGGCCAGGGCGCGGCTGGAGGTCATGCGCGAAACCACGGACGGCTTCCGGATTGCCGAGCGCGACCTGGAACTCCGCGGGCCCGGCGAAGTGCTCGGCACCCGCCAGACCGGCATCCTCCGCTTCCGCATCGCCGACCTCGCCCGCGACGCCGACCGCGTCGAGCAGGTGCCGCCGATGGCCGACGGACTGGATCGCGCAGCGGCCGACCTGCTGATCGAACGCTGGATCGGCGATGCGGAGCAGTTCGCGGACGTTTAGAGCCGATCGGGTCGCTTTTCCGGTCGATCGGCGACGTTCGGCACACCTGCAACCGCTCTGACGCACCCAGGCAACACCCTCTTGCTTGCACTCCGGCCGCGGCCCGTCAAACGCCGTCCAGTTCGAAGCGCGGGATCCGCCGCAGGGCCAGATTGCCGAGGCGCGCCCGGCCGAGTACACTGCGATGACGTTCTGTACTACATTTTATACGACATATGACCAACATCAGCGTACGCCTGCCGCCGGACGTCGAGGAACAGCTGGAAGCCGAGATGCGGCTGACCGCGCGCAGCCGCTCGGAGCTCGTACGCGAAGCCGTCGGCGATTACCTGACACGCAAGCAGAAGGAACGGCTGATCGACGAGATGCGCCGGGCGGCGCGGGCGCTGTACTCGAACCGCGACGCGAAGCGCGAGGGCACCGCCACCGCTGAAGCGGGCGTCGAGGACTGGCTGGACAGCATCGAAGGCGAAGAGCGCGCAGCCGGCGTCGATCCCGGCGAGACGTGGTGGGACTGAGCGTGCAGCGCGGGCAGGTCTGGGTCGCCAGTTTCAAGCCGTTCCGGGGCCGGGAGGTCGGCAAGGCGAGGCCGTGCGCGATCCTGCAGGCCGATTGGTTGACCCTGGAATCGCCGGGCACCGTGATCGTGCTGCCGCTGACCTCGCAGCTCTGGGCCGGCGCCGAGGCGCTGCGCGTCGAAGTTCCGCCGCGCGGCCGCCTGCGCAAACCCTCCTGGGTGATGGTCGACAAGATCCAGGCCCTCGACGCCGGCCGGTTCAGCGACGGGCCGCTCGCCCGGCTCGATGACGCAGAGATGGCCCTTATCGAGCAGAAGCTGCAGGCCGTGCTGGGGATGGTGTAGCGCGCTTCGGCCACCGCCCGATCGGTCGACCGGTGCTTTCGCTCGATCGCCGATCGCCATCCGGGGTCTACCCCAGCGTCAACCGCCCGGCCGACACCAGTCCGGCCATCAACCCGCCGAAGCCCGACAGCCCGCCGCCGATCAGGCCGATCCAGCGCCAGCGCAACTGACGTCTGTGGCGCACCGCGGCCTCCGGGTCGCGCGCCCGTTCGTCGGCCATTCGGCGGGCCAGCGTGCGCGGGATGGCGATCATGGTCTGCCAGGTCAGGAAGCCGAAGAACGAGACGTAGACGGCGATGGGCCAGGCCAGGCCGGGGATGAACGGCGCGGCGGTGAAGCCGGCCACGGCCAGCACGACGGCGATCACGCCGGCCCGGCGATGGGCCAGCAGCTCCAGCCGCTCGCGCTCGTCGAAGGCGGTCTTCAGGTGCGGACGGATGCCGAACACGACGCCGGCGATGCCGCCGAGCAGCCCAAGCACGATGCCGAGCCCGGCGCCGGCGGCCAGCTTCAGGGCCGACTTCGTGCCCAGCCCCGCCGCCACGGCCGCGGCGGCCGCCGGGGGCGAGGCGGTGGTCAGCAGGCCGGCGACCGCGGCGGTAAACGCCGCGCCCGGCGCGCTGCGGACCAGCGTGGTGGCCAGCGCCTGCTCGACGCCCTGCTTCAAGCGCTCGCGGGCGCGGCTCAGGCGCTTGCGCACGGCGGCCGGCCGCAGCTCCAGCAGCGCGGCGACCTGGGCGGTGGATTCGCCTTCGCGGTAGTACAGCGCAAGCACTTCGCGATCGTCGGGCTCCAGTGCATCGAAGGCCTCGTCCAGCGCGCGGGCGCGCTCCTCGACGATCAGGGCGTCAGACGTGCGATCGCTCGAGGCCAGCCGGGCCAGCTCCCGGTCCGGGTCGTCGTTCGGCGCGTCGCCGGGCCGGGCCTTCCGGCGGCGCAGGAAGTCGCGGGCCCGGTTGCGGGTGATCTCGCGCAGCCACGGCAGGAAACTGTCGTCGCTGCGGAGTTCGTGGAGCTTGCGCCAGGCGTGCAGATAGACCTCCTGGGCCACGTCTTCGCTGTACTGCACGTCGCGAACGATGGCGAGCGCAATGCTGGCCACGGTGCCCTGGGTGGCCGCGACCAGCGCGGCGAAGGCGCGCGTGTCGCCGGCCCGGGCGGCCGGCAGGTGGCGGTCGATGACGGTGGCGACTTCAGTGCTCATCGTTGCCCTCCAGTGTCGCAAGAAACGAAAGCACTTCGCGCGCCAGGAAGTCGGGGTCATCGAGCTGGACGAAGTGCCGGCCCTGCTCGGCAACCACGTGGCGGTGGTCCGGGACGGGCGCGACCTGCCGCGCATACGCCTTGCGCATCGCGTCGTTGCCGCCGCTGTCGGCGGCCTGGACCAGCAGCACCGGTATTGCCACGTCCGCCATCATCGGCCGCAGGTCGGTGGTCATCATGTCGGCGACGGCCCGGCCGACCGTGGCCGGGTCGGAGCGGCCGCTGTCGGCGGCGACCCGATCGACCCCGTCCGGGTCCGAGATCATCGTTTGCAGGCTCATCCGGTTCTGCTGCGCGTACTGCTCGGGCGTCAGGCTGGCCATGAAGGCCGCCAGCTGATCGGCGCCGGCCCGCTGCGACTCCGGCGTGGCCGAGGCATCGCCGAGCGCGCTGATGTACGGCACACCGTCGATGGCCACTGCACCTGCCAGGTGCTCACCGGCCGTCGCGGCCAGCCAGAACGCCAGGAAGCCGCCCAGCGAGTGGCCCACGATGACAGGTTCGGGCCCGGTCTCGGCGGCCAGGTCGGCGGCCAGCGCCTCGCGCACCGTCGGCAGGAACGGACCGTCGCCGTCCAGCGGCGGCTCGCCGGCGAATCCGGCCAGGGTGAAGACATGAGTGCGGTAGCCGGCCGCGCGCAGACGTCCGGCCAGGTCGTCCCAGACCCAGCCGGGGCTGGCCAGGCCGGGCACCAGGTAGACGGCCCGGCCCTCGCCGGACGAGTCGACGCGGTACGGGTCGGCGAGCACCGTCGAGGCGGCCGCCAGAAGGATCGGGATCAGGATCGTTCGAAAACATGCGTGCATGGGTGAGTCCTTGTTCGTCGGGTTCGGAACAAGGGACGCAGCGGGTCCGCAGATGTGACACGGGCCGACGCAGGTTCTTCGCCGAACCTTGGTCCAGCCGTCGTCCATCATTGGCGGATGCTACAG
>CAZJSH010000146.1:0-5893 GCA_964548715.1 uncultured Halomonas sp.
CACGAGGTGATGGTCCAGCGCGACGGCGGCAAGGCCATCGGCCTGACCGACGACCTGTACGAGCGCGCCGGCGCCGTGATCGTCGATGCACCCGAAGCGATCTTCGAGCGTGCCGAGATGATCATCAAGGTCAAGGAGCCGCAGCCCGACGAGTGCCGGATGCTGCGCGAAGGCCAGGTGCTCTACACCTACCTGCACCTCGCGCCGGACCCCGAACAGACCCGGTTGCTGGTCGAATCCGGCTGCACCGCAATCGCCTACGAAACCGTCACCGATGACCGTGGCGGCCTGCCATTGCTGGCGCCCATGAGCGAAGTCGCCGGCCGGATGTCGATCCAGGCCGGCGCGCATGCGCTGGAACGTGCGCAAGGTGGATCCGGAGTGCTGATGGGCGGCGTGCCCGGCGTGCGGCCGGCCGAGGTAATGGTGCTCGGCGGCGGCGTAGTCGGTCTGAACGCTGCGCGGATGGCAATGGGCATGGGAGCCGACGTCACGATCTTCGATCGATCGCTGCCTCGACTCAAATACATCGACGAGCTGTACGGCGATCGTCTGAACACCCTGTATTCCACCGAGGAAGCCATCGACCAGCACCTGACCACTGTCGACCTGGTGATCGGTGCGGTCCTGATTCCCGGCGCCTCGGCGCCCAAACTGATCCGGCGCGAGCAGCTGTCGATCATGGAGCCGGGCTCGGTGCTGGTCGACGTTGCCATCGACCAGGGCGGGTGCTTCGAGACCAGCAAGGCCACGACGCACCAGGCCCCGACCTACGAAGTCGACGGCATCATCCACTATTGCGTGGCCAACATGCCGGGTGCGGTTGCGCGCACGTCGACCTTTGCCCTGACCAACGCGACGCTGGCCTACGCGGTGCAGCTGGCCGACAAGGGGCCGGCCCAGGCCATGCTGGACGATGTCCACTTGCTGCGCGGCCTCAACGTGCATCGCGGCCAGGTCACCTATGAAGCCGTCGCTCGCGATCTCGGCTATGACTACGTGCCGGCCGCGCAGGCACTGACCGACTGACCGGGATCGGCCGTCGGCCACATCGGCTCCGGGGCCTTGATCGCCTCGTCGCGGACAGCGGCGTATGGTGCGCACGAACTCGCACACTCGATCATCGATGACGCTTTTGATCACTGGACGGCTGCGCCGCGGACTGGGCTGGCTGGGCCTGGCCGTTGCAGCGCCGCTGCTGGCCTGGCTGGCGCTGGGTCTGTTACCCATCGTGCCCTCGATGCTCGAGGTCTTCGGGGTGCTGGGTCTGCGCACCCCGGCCGCGCTCGCCGTGGCCGGCTTGCTGTTGGCGGCGATCGGCTTTCACGAGACCTGAACACTCCAGGCCCGAGGGTGAAGGCTCATTCGTACCAGGGAGTGCTCCGGATGTTCAAGCTCTCCGACGCTTTCATCATGACCGCGGTCGTCCTCTCGTTCGCGCTATCGGCCTTCTTCTGGTTCAACGGCTTCACCGAGCATGCGATGTTCACCGCGATCTGGGTGCCGTCGATCCTGGCCTTCGGGATCTACTTCAAACTGGCCAGCTTGATGGGCCGGGAGCAACGTCATGGGTGAGACCTATTTCTTCGTTTCCGCGGCGTTCGTGTTCACGCTTCTCTGCGTCGGCCTGGCGCTGACCATCCGCGAATTCCGGCACGGCGAACCTCGCCAGGAGGTCCGCGACGTCGAGCGTTACGGCAAGCCGACCCGGCGCGATCGCTGACGGCGACCCTTGCCGCTCAGCAATCGGGTAGGCTCTGGAGCGTCGCTCGTTCGACGCGCCCGCGCGCTGGGCGTGCCGGCGATCGGCCATATCGTCGCGCAGGTCGAAGCACGGTTCCGAGCGCGCGACGGGACCATGACCGATCTTTTCCTGATGACCGAGCCTTTCCGAGGAGACCCGCGATGAAGCCACGCGCCCCCGTGACGACCCTGATCCTGCTGACCGCGTTGGTCGCCGTCTGGGCCCCGACCACCTCGGCTGCCGACGACGCGCCGAGCGAGATTGCCGAACCCCGGCCGGTGGTCCAGCGCACCGACCACGCGATCCGGATCGACGGCGAACGCGTCGACTATTCGGCCTATGTCGGCTGGATGATCCAGAAGAAGGACGACGAGCCGGTCGCCCGCTTCGGCTACACCGCCTACCTGCGACAGGGGGTGGAGAATCGTGAGCGGCCGATCCTGTTCGCATTCAACGGCGGTCCGGGGTCGTCATCGATCTGGCTGCACATGGGCGTGCTCGGCCCGCAGCGGGTCGTCGTCAACGACGGCGACTTCGCTCCGCCGCCCCCGGCGAAGCGGGTCGACAATGCCTACAGCGTTCTCGACGTCGCCGACCTGGTGATGATCGACCCGGTCGGTACCGGCTTCAGTCGGCCGATCGGCGAGGCCGAGGGCAAGGACTTCTGGGGCGTCGACCAGGACATCGAATCGGTCGCCCGGTTCATCAAGGACTACATCTCCGAGCAGGGCCGGTGGGCGTCGCCGAAGTTCATTCTGGGCGAGAGCTACGGCGGCATCCGCGCCGCCGGTCTCGCCCACCACCTCCAGAGCCGGCACGGCATGCAGCTGAATGGCGTGATCCTGGTCTCGCCGTTCATGGCGGTGCACGCCGGCCGCGACGGGTACGGCATGGAGCTGCCGCATGCGCTGTTCTTTCCGGCCTTTGCGGCGACGGCCTGGTACCACGACCTGCTCGACCCGAAGCCGGCCGACTTCGAGGCCTTCATCGCCGAGGTCGAAGCCTTCGCGATGGGCGAGTACCTGGCGGCGCTGCAGGCGGGCTATACGATCGATCCCGAGCGCAAGCAGGCGATCGCCCGGAAGCTGGCCGGATACACCGCGACCGATGAGCAGTACTGGCTGCTGGCCGACCTGCGCGTCGACCACCAGGAGTTTCTCCAGGAACTGCAGCGCGACGAGCGGGTCATTACCGGCCGGATCGACTCGCGCTTCACCGGCCCGGCGTCGAATCCGCTCGACGACACGATGAACTACGATCCGTTCTTTCCGGCCGTTGGTCCGGCCTACACGGCCGCGTTTCTCGACTATCTCCACAACGACCTCAAGTTCGGCCGCGACCTGGATTACCGGACCAGCGCCTGGCCGCTGGACTGGGACTGGACCCATCGAGGTCCGACCGGCGGACGCCAGCCGGCGGTGAACCTGCTGCCGGACATGGCCATGGCGATGACGATGAACCCGGGCCTCCACCTGCATGTCCAGCAGGGGTACTACGACCTGGCCACACCGTTTTCGGCGACGTCCTACTATCTGCGGCACCTCGACATCCCGGCCGCGGCGCGCGAGCGCATCCGCTACGACCTGTATCCTGCCGGTCACATGATGTACCTGCATGAAGCGTCGCTTCGCGCTTACCGCGACGACCTGGTGGCGTTCATCCGGGGTGCGATTCCCGACTGAGCCGCGCCGTCCGCAGTACAGGATTCGATCCGGTATTCGCACAGTCTTCATCGGCCGGCCGCACACTTCACAAACATGAAGACTCCAAACGTAATTTCCGGCTCGATCCGGGCGGTCTTGCTGACTATCGGCCTGGCGCTGCTTGCCGGCTGCGGGGGCGACGACCCCCCGTCGCCGGGTTCGCGCAGTGAAGGCCGGGCGTCGCTCCCGGTTCGTGCATACGAGGTCAAGCGCCGCGACCTGTCGCGGCATATCCAGGTAGCGTCCCCGGTCGCCCCGCTGCGGACCGTCCAGCTGGCGGCGCGCACCGACGGCATCATCGAGTCGGTCGAAGTCGAGGCGGGTGACCGCGTCGAAACCGGCCAGCTACTGGCCCAGATCGACGTCAGCGAGCAGCGCGCCGAGCTGGCACGTGCCGAGGCTGCGTTGCGCGAGGCCGAGGCCAACTTCGAGCGGCTGCGCCGGCTGCGCGATCGCGACTATATCGACGAGGCCAGCTTCGTGACCGCGCAGTCCGAGCTGGACGTGGCCCGCAGCGACGTCACCCTCTGGCAGACCCGGGTCGATTTCGGCCGCATCACCGCGCCGGTCGACGGCTACGTGATCGGGCGCATGGTGGAGCCGGGCGCGGCGATCGCCCGCCTGGGCACCGCCTTCGAACTGGCCGATCTCGACGAACTGGTCGCTCGCATCGGCGTGTCCGAACTGGACGTCGCCCAGCTCAGTCCGGGTGATCGCGTTCCGGTGCGCGTCGACGCCTTGGCCGACCAGCCGGCCCTGGAGGGCGTGATTCGCCGCGTGTTTCCGGCCGCCGACGGCGCAAGCCGCCTGGTGACCGTCGAGATTGCACTGCCCGACGCGTATGACCGTGGCGTACGTCCCGGCTTCCTGGCGCGCGCTGAACTTCGCGTGGACTACAAGCAGGACGTGCTGGCCGTACCGGCCGGCTCGGTCGGCATGGGCGATCCGGCCTACGTGATGGTCATCGACCGCGACAGTCAGCTGCGCCGGCGCGCAGTATCGACCGGCATCATCCGCGGAGACTGGCGTGAGATCGTCGGTGGCCTGGAGCCCGGCGACCGGATCGTGTCGTCCAATCCGCTGGAACTCGCCGAGGGCGACCAGGTGCGCATCGTCGACACGCTGAGCGCCTCCGGATGAGCGGCCCGGAGCACGATACCGATCCAGAGAATCAACGCGACAACGATCTCGACAGCGATCGACGAAACCACTCCCGGCAGTCGCACGATGCCGATGACCCGGCGCGCGGGACGAAGTACTACCGCGGATTGACCCACGCGGCGATCCGGCGACCGGTGGGCACCACCGCGCTGGCCGCGGTCGTGCTCGTCATGGGCCTGTTCTTCATCGACCGGCTGCCGGTCAACCTGCTGCCCGAAGTCGTCTATCCGCTGATTCGCGTCAATGTCGATTATCCCGGCGCGTCCCCGGAAGTCGTCGAGGAACAGGTGACCCGACCGCTGGAGCGCGCGCTCTCCTCGACCGAGGACCTGATCCGGATGTCGTCGGAGGCCGAGGAAGGCCGGACCGACGTCAGCCTGATCTTCGAATACGGCACCGACCTCGACACCGCGCTGCAGAACGCCTCCAGGCTGCTCGAACGCGCCCGCGCCCAGCTGCCCGACGATGTCGAGCCGCCCCGTCTTCGCAAATGGGATCCAGGCGCCTCGTCGGTTTACGAGGCCGGGTTCTCGTCGGACCTGCGCACGCCGCGCGAGGTCAGGGACTGGGTCGACAATCGCCTGGCGCCGCAGCTGCAGGCAATCCGGGGCGTATCCGGTGTGGAGGCCATCGGTGGCCAGGAACGCGAGCTCGAAGTCATCGTCGATCAGCAGCGGCTGCGCTCCTACGGCCTGACCCTGGGCGGTGTCGCCGACCAGCTGGCTCAGGAAAACCTCAACGTCGCCGCCGGGAACGTGACCTCGAGCAGCCTGGACGTCATGGCGCGCACCGATGGACGCTTCACCAGCCCGGAACAGATCGCCAACGTACTTCTCAACGTCCCGGGTTCCGATCGCCGCATCCGGCTCGATGAGGTCGCGGAAGTCCGTGACGGTTATCGCGAGCAGCGCTTGTTCGTGCGGCTCGACGATCAGCCTGCCGTGCAGGTGTCGGTCTTCAAGCAGCCCGACGCCAACACCGTGGGCGTCGTCGATGACGTGATGGACCGCATGGCGTCGCTGGCTGCCTCCGGCTTCATTCCCGAAGATATCACCTACAAGACCACCGAGGACGCAGCCTATTTCATCCGTGGTTCGGTGCAGTCGGTGTCGGCCGCGGCGATCCTCGGCGGTGTGCTGGCCATGGTCGTGGTGCTCGCCTTCCTCGGCAGCCTGCGCAAGAGTTTCGTCATCGGCCTGTCGATTCCACTGGCCGTCATGGCCACCTTCGCCCTGATGGGCGCGGCCGGCCTGACCCTCAACGTCATGAGCCTCGGTGGTCTGGC
>CAZJSH010000147.1:0-5868 GCA_964548715.1 uncultured Halomonas sp.
GGCTCGGCGGCCCGTTCGATCTTCGGCGGCATCGTCGAAATGCACCGCGGCGAGCGCGGCGACGGCACGGACAGCATCGCCGAACCGTTGGCCGAGGCCGGCCATTGGCCGCTTGAGGTCGCTGTGGCAATCAGCACCCGGGCCGAGAAGGCGGTCGGATCGACCGAGGGCATGCAGCGTACGGCCGACACCTCGCCGTTCTACCGCGCCTGGGTCGAAAACCAGCCGGCCGACCTGGCCGAGGCGCGGCAGGCCATCGATCACAAGGACTTCGAGCGCCTGGCCGAGGTGTCCGAAGGCAGCGCGCTGGCGATGCACGGGCTGGCGATGTCGGCCCGGCCGGGACTGCTGTACTTCAACGCCACCACGATGGAATGCCTGCACCGGATCCGCGCGCTGCGCGCCGATGGCGTGCCGGTGTTCTTCACCGTCGACGCCGGCCCGCAGGTCAAGGCCGTCTGCGAGTCGGTCGCGCTGCCGACGGTGCGCGACGCGCTGGCCGAGGTGCCGGGCGTCATCGACGTGATCGAGAGCGGCCTGGGCCCGGGCGCCGAGGTGCTGGACTCTTGACTCCGGTGCGGGCCAGCGCGCCGGGCAAGCTGCTGCTGTTTGGCGAGTACGCGGTGCTGGCCGGCGGCCGGGGGGTGGTGATGGCCGTGGATCGCCGGGCGCACGTGACCGTCGAGGCGGTCGATTCCGAAGACCTCGTCGTCTGCGCGCCGCAGCTCGGTCTGGCCGGCGAGGGCCTGGTGTTCGATCCAGAGCGGCCCGAGCGCCTGCTCGGGCTGAGCGGGCGGTGGCTCGCGCGGCGGCTGGCGCACTACGGCCTGGAACCGGCCGGGCTGCAGATCACGATCGACACCGCCGAACTGTTCGACGCCGATGCCGACGGCTCGCGGGTGAAGCTGGGGCTGGGCTCCAGCGCGGCGGTCAGCGCCGCGCTGGACACCGCGCTGGCGGCCTGGGCCGAGGTCCCGGCCGGCACGCTGGACGGCATGCTGAGCGATTATCGCGCCGCGATCGGCGGTCCGGCCAGCGGCGCCGACCTCGCAGCAAGCCTGCAGGGAGGCCTGCTGCGCGTCCAGGCCGGCGGCGATCGGCTGGTTGCAACCCGGGCGTCGTGGCCGGAGGGTCTCCATGCCCGGCCCGTGTGGGTCGGACGTCCGGCCTCGACGCCGGCCTTTGCCGCGGCCTTTGATGGCTGGCAATCGCGCTCGCCCGACACGGCCGAGCACTGGGTTGCGCGGGTCGACGCGCTGACCTGCAGCGCGCTCGATGCCGGTCGGGCCGAGGCCTGGATCGCCTCGGCACGTGGCTGGTTCGACGCGCTGCTCGAGCTCCAGGCGGCGCTCGGCGTCGAGATCGTCACCGCGCCGCATCGGCGCCTGGCCGAGTTCGCCGCCGAAGCCGGCGTGGCCTACAAGACCTGCGGCGCCGGGGGCGGGGATTTCGGTGTCGCGCTGGCCACCGATCCGGAGCGCCTGGCCGCCTTCGGCCGGCGGACTTCGGCTGCGGGCGCCCGTCCGGTAGAATTGCGGATCGAACCGTCCGGCGCCTGCGTTGCCGAGGGGCGGGGCGAGCCCACCGAAGGAGCCTGATCCGTGGCACGTATCCCGAAGTTCTACAAGCTGTCGGTCACCGAGCGCGTGCGCGCGGTCCGCAAACAGGGCCTGTTGTCGAACCAGGACTACCAGGCCCTGGTCAGCGGCGAGCACACGCTGAACGTCGACTCCGCCGACAAGATGATCGAGAACGTGATCGGCGTCATGGGGCTGCCGGTGGGGCTGGGCCTGAACTTCCTGATCAACGGCCGCGAATACGCCGTGCCGCTGGTCGTCGAGGAGCCGTCGATCGTCGCCGCGCTGAGTTCGGCGGCCAAGGTCGCCCGCGCCGGCGGCGGCTTCGAGGTCGAAAGCACCGAACCGATCCTGATCGGGCAGATCCAGGTCGTCGACGTGCCGCACCCGCAGCGGGCCAGGACGGCGCTGCTCCAGCGCAAGGATGAGATCATCAACCTCGCCAACAGCCTGCACCCGAACATGGTCGCGCGCGGCGGCGGGGCGAAGGACCTGGAGGTCCACATCCTGCCGTCGTCGGGGCAGGGCGGCGACATGGTCGTGGCCCACCTGCTGGTCGACACCCGCGACGCGATGGGCGCGAACCTCGTCAACACCATGTGCGAAGGCGTGGCCTCGCTGGTCGAGAACATCGCCGAGGGCAAGGTCTTCCTGCGCATCCTGTCCAACCTGACCGACCGCGCGATGGTCCGGGCCCGGGTGTCGATTCCGATCGACGCGCTGGTCGGCAAGGGCTTCGACGGCGAGCAGGTCCGCGACGGCATCATCCTCGCCAACGAATTCGCGTCGATCGATCCCTACCGGGCGGCCACGCACAACAAGGGCATCATGAACGGCATCGACGCCGTGGCGCTGGCCACCGGCAACGACTGGCGGGCGATCGAGGCCGGCGCCCACGCCTGGGCGGCGCGCGGCTCGCACTACGCCTCGCTGACCCAGTGGACGAAGGGCGAGGACGGCGCGCTGGTCGGCCAGCTCGAGATTCCGCTGAAGGTCGGTACGGTGGGCGGGCCACTGCAGTCCAATCCGACGGTGGGTATGAACCTGCGGCTGCTCGGCGTGAAGACCGCGCGCGAACTGGCCGAGGTGATGGGTGCGGTCGGCCTGGCGCAGAACTTCTCGGCGGTGCGCGCGCTGGTCACGGAGGGCATCCAGCAGGGACACATGACGCTGCACGCCCGCAGCGTGGTCGCGGCCGCCGGTGCGTCGCCGGAAGTCTTCGACACCGTCGTCGACCGTCTGATCGCCTCCGGCGAGATCAAGATATGGAAAGCCAGGGAGCTGGTCGATGAACTTTCGGCCGACGCCGTCGAGGCCGTGCCGCCCGACCGGCGCGAGGCGCCCGACGCCCCGGCGCCGGTCGCCACGCCGCCGATGGCGGCCGGCCACGGCAAGATCATCCTGCTCGGCGAGCACGCGGTGGTCTACGGCCGCCATGCCGTGGCCGCGCCCGTGCCGTTGGCTATCCAGGCCCACGTGGAGAAGGGTGGCGACGGCGTGCAGATGATCATCCCGCGCTGGGGCGTGGAGCAGCGCCTGCATACCCGAAGCGAGAAACAGCACTCGTTCGACAAGTCGATGAACCTGATTCTCGAATCGCTCGGGCTGCAGAACGAGGCCATGCGGATCGAGATCGTGCCCAAGGTTCCACGCGCGATGGGGCTGGGCGGCTCGGCGTCGCTGGCCGTGGCGACCATCCGCGGGCTGGACCAGTGCTTCGAACTGGGCCTGGAGGATGAACAGGTCAACGCCCTGGCGTTCGAGTGCGAGAAGATCGCCCACGGCACGCCGTCGGGCATCGACAATACGCTGTCGACCTATGGCCGCGCGATGCTGTTCCGCGCCGGTGACGAACCGCTGCGCAGGGAAATCGCCATCCCGAAGCCGGTCGACCTGGTGATCGGCATCTCCGGCATCGAGAGTCTGACCGCGGCCACGGTCGCGCGGGTGCGCAAGGCCCGCGACGCGCACCCCGCGCTGTACGAGGACATCTTCGACCAGATCGATTCGCTGGTGCTGCAGGGCGTCGAAGCGCTGGCCAATCATGAACTGGACACCCTCGGCGAGCTGATGAACGTCTGCCAGGGCCTGCTCAACGCCATGCAGGTGTCGAGCTGGGAACTGGAGGAAATGATCCAGATCGCGCGCCGCGAAGGTGCGCTGGGCGCCAAGCTCACGGGTGGCGGAGGCGGTGGCTCGATCATCGCGCTGTGCCCGTCCGACGGCGAGACGCCGGCGCGGATCGAGATGGCGCTGAAGAACGCGGGCTACCAGGCCTTGTGCGTGACGATTGGCGGTGATGGCGGTGACGGCGGTGGCGACGATGCCAGCGGAGGACGGGGATGAGCGGACTGCCCGCCGGACAGGTCTCGTTCGACGACGAGCCGCTGATCCTCGTCGACGAGAACGACAACGAGATCGGCCACCGCGACAAGGTCGATTGCCACACCGGGCACGGCACACTGCATCGGGCCTTTTCCGTGTTTCTGTTCGATGCGCAGGGCCGCGTGCTGCTCCAGCGCCGCGCCAACGCCAAGCCGCTGTGGCCACTGTACTGGTCGAACAGCTGCTGCTCGCACCCGCGCCGCGGCGAGAGCCTGGAATACGCCACCGCGCGCCGCATGCGCGAGGAGCTTGGCCTGGAATCCGACCTCGAACGCCTCTACAGCTTCATCTACCAGGCCGACTTCGAAGACCGCGGCGCCGAGCACGAGTACTGCCACGTCTACATCGGCCGCGCCCGCGGCAACGTCGAAGTCCATCCCGACGAAATCGCCGAGTGGAAGTGGATCGAACCCGCCGAACTGGACGCCCAACTCGCCGCCCACCCGGAGCGCTTCACGCCCTGGTTCAAGATGGAATGGCTCGAGCTTCGTACCACCTATGCGGATCGGGTCGAGGCTTTGATCGGGGGTTAGTGCCAGCGTCCGTTAGATGATGGGCGCGAAGACGCGAAGGCGCAAAGGGAAAATCGAAAAGCGCGAGAGACCATCGAAGAAGAATCGGTCCGTGATTCTGTCGGTCTCACGCCGGGAAGGCGGCTTCTGATTTGTTTCCCTCCGATCGCTCGCTCCTGGCGCCGTCTGCTTTTCTCGTTGAAGCCTTGCTTCTCTCTTCGCGCCTTTGCGTCTTCGCGCTCATCATCTAGAAGATACGGGCACCCGGCAGGAACGAAGCCAGTCCCTAGCGCCGACGCCGGGGTGGCCTGGGTTCGCGGTCGGGCTTGTTTTCGTCGACGGCGATGAGTTCGGTGGCGCGGCCGGGGAGGCCGACGTCTTCTCGCAATACGCGGTGGTCGGCGGGGTTGAGGGTCTGCCAGCGGCCGGGGGTGAGTTTTGCGGGCAGGAAGACCGGGCCGAAGCGGACGCGCTTCAGGCGAGCGACCTGGGCGCCGACCGCTTCCCAAAGACGGCGAACTTCGCGGTTGCGGCCTTCCATGATGGTCACGGTGTACCAGGTGTGGCCGGCGGTTTCCTCGCCGATCACGAGGTCGCTGAAGCGAGCGACGCCGTCGTCGAGCTGAATGCCTTCGAGAAGCCGCGCGAGGTCGTCGTCGTCGATCCTGCCGCGGATCCGGCACAGGTACTCGCGGTCGACGTTGCCCGACGGGTGCATCATCCGGTTGGCCAGCTCGCCGTCCGTCGTCAGCACCAGCAGCCCGGCGGTGTTCAGGTCGAGTCTGCCGATCGCGATCCAGCGCCCGGACGGCGGCTTCGGCAGCGCGTCGAATACTGTGCGCCGGCCCTCGGGATCGCTGCGGGTGGTGACCTGGCCCTCGGGCTTGTGGTAGATCAGGGTGCGGTGACGGGCCGGTTCGGCCTGGACCGTGAAGCTGCGTCCATCAACGCTGATCCGGTCGCCTTCGACTGCGCGGGTGCCCAGTTCGGCACGTTTTCCGTTGATCCGCACTGCGCCATCGGTGATTCGGGTTTCCAGTGCTCTGCGCGAGCCGAGGCCCGCCCCGGCAAGCAGTTTCTGGAGTCGTTCGCCGGCCTCGGGTGGCGTCGCGACCGGTCGCCGGCTGTCGTGCTTGACGCCGCGGCGGCGAGGGTCAGTCCGTCCTCCGCCCGCCGTCTTCGTCGTGTGCTTCTTCGTCGTCTTCGAAGTCTTCGAGCGAGGCGTCGTCGTCTTCGTCGTCGTCGAAGTCGCGTGCTTGCGGCTCGGGCCCGTCGTCTTCTTCGAGCGCGTCTTCTTCGAATTCGTCTTCTTCGAATTCGTCTTCGCGGTCCGACTCGTCGAGGTCTTCGGGTCCGACGGCCGGCTCGTCCGTTTCTTCGCCGTCAGCGTCTTC
>CAZJSH010000148.1:0-5850 GCA_964548715.1 uncultured Halomonas sp.
GGGGGCGTGGGCGGTGACGATGGTGTCGGAGCCGGCTTCGCGGGCGAGTTCGGTGAGCGAGGCCGTGGTGAAGGCGAAGGCGGCGCCGGGCGCGTTGTAGTGCGCTTTCACGCGGGCGAGCGCGTCGGCGAGTGCGTCATGGGTGAAGCGGTGGACGCGCTCGGACACCATGCCGGGCGAGCGCCCTTCACTCGCCTGCACCGTGCCGATCGCGCCGATCTCGGCGTCGCCCAGCGCGAGCGTTTCCGACCGGCAATCCTCCTCGGTGATGAGCAGCGCGACCTTGCCGGCAGGCGGATCATCGCCGAGCGGCGCGGCTTGCGGCGCCGGCGGGGGCGCGTCATCGAGGGGTTCGGCTGCGGGGCTCAGGCCGTCGGGGGAGAAGCGTCCGTTCGTGAAGCGCTCGATATTGTCGCGGCGCGCGAGATAGGTCTTGCCGCGCGTCTGGATCCCCGCGACCCAGCGCCATGACAGGGTGTTGGAGGCCGGATCGCCGTCGAGCAGGTGGCGCATGAAGAAATCCGCGCCGAGCACCCAGGGCAGCTTCAGCGTGAAGATCCAGATCGAGGCGAACCACATCCGGGCATGGTTGTGCAGATAGCCGGTCGCGACCAGCTCGCGCGCCCAGTCGTCGAAACACGCGATGCCGGTCCGGCCTTCCTCGGCTTCGGTCAGCGCCGTTTGCACCCCCGAATTGCCCTCGACCTGCACCCGGTCGGCGTCGCGCTCGGCGAGAAAGGCGCGCCAGACCTGCGGGCGCATCTGCAGCCAGCCCTTCCAGTAGCTCCGCCACAGCACTTCCTGGATGAACTTCTCGGCCGTCGACGGCGCGTGTTGCCGGAGCACGGCCTCGACCACCTCGCGCTCGGTGATCAGCCGGTGCCGGATATACGGCGACAGCATCGAGACATTGGATCTCGGACCCGGGCCGGGATCGAAGTTGCGCGTCGCCGCATAGTGTCGGCCCGAACGGGGAACAAAGTCCTCGAGTCGCTCGAGCCCGGGCCCGCGGCCCGGCGGAAACAGCGATCGCGGATCGGGAAACTCGAGTTGCTGCTTCATCGGTCGCGGTGTGCATCGAAACGACGGCGACCGTAACCGCTGCGCTGCAACGTGGCGTGAGACGCGCTACCAGGCCTCGCCCAGCGCCCGCTCGGCCGCTTCGCGAACGCGCAGCGGATCATTGCGATCGAGAAACCACAGGCCGTTGAGGCCTGCTACGGATAACCCCGGCGCTCCTCGCCATGCCGACATTTCAGAGTCCGCTCTGCTCCTGGGTGCATCGCCCGAAGCCTCCGAACTCCAGCATCCATCGTGCCGGCCCGGTCTGAAGCCCGCGTGCGGATCGGGTATCTATCGCAGGCGCTTCGCAATTTCGGCCAGCGTTTCGCCCAGGCCGTCCCGACGCTGGCGCTCGATGCCGTCGATACCCGCCCCGTCTTCGACGACGACCGCGGCCAGTGACTCCAGCCGCGTCGCCAGTTCCGCATCGTCGCCGCCGGCCGCGAGCCGCTCGCCGGCCTCGTCCAGCGCGGCTTCCAGCTTGCCGCGCATGCGCTCATCGACGGCCCCGGTGCGCGCGAGCTGGTCGGCATACGCTGCGGCCACCACCGGATCGGCCGGCCAGGTCAGCGGAAACTGCTGCTGCGGATTGAACACGCCGTCGTCGATGGCCATTTCGGCCGCCGCGATCTCGTTGGCGCTCAGGTGATCGCTGGGCTGCAGCGCGAACACGTCCAGCCCGCGCACGATCTCGGTGCCATAGATGCGCGTGCCGTACCAGTAGGTCGACCAGTAACCGCCCAGCACCATCTCCTCGGCATCGATGGGGCCGCGATCGAAGTAGGCGATCTCGACGGGGTTGGCCGAATCGGTGAAATCGATCACCGAAAGCCCGCCCTGGTACCAGGCCTGCGCGAACAGGTCGCGACCGGGAACCGGGATGATGGAGCCGTTGTGGGCCACGCAATTTTCCTGGTCGCTCTGCGGCGCCGGAATCTTGAAGTAGCCGGCGAACGCCAGTTCGCCGTCGACGATGTCATAGATCGCGTCGGCGCCCCAGTCCAGGGGATCGAACGCCCGGCAGCGCGGCCGTGAGCCGCCGCCCCACTCGTCGGTGAAAATCACCTTGGTGCCGTCGTTGTTGAACGTCGCCGAGTGCCAGTAGGCGAAGCCGGGATCGACCACCTCGTCGATGCGCTTCGGCTCGAGCGGGTTGCTGATGTCGAACAGGATGCCGTTGCCCGAGCATGCCCCGGCGGCGATGTTCTTGTCCGGGAACACGGTGATGTCGTGGCAGTGGTCGGTCTCGTTGGTCTCCTGCGTCATTTCGCCGTGGTCACCACCGCGCCACAGGCCGGCCAGCGCGCCGGTCTCGGCGTCGGCGAAGACGGCCGGCGAGTCGACGATGCGTGCCGACGCCGGGTCGTCGACCGGGATTTCGATGACATCGATCCGGAACAGCGCCGTGCGCTCGTCGCCCGGCAGCTCGTCGATGCAGATTTCCAGCTCGTCCTGCGGCCGCACCGAGCTGGTGCCGGAGTTGTAGACCACGATCCGCTCTTCGTCGGCCGAGACCACCGAATGGGTATGCGAGCCGCGGCAGGTCTGCACCGCGCCGACCTGCACCGGGGCGGTCAGGTCGCTGATATCGAAGATGCGGAGGCCGCGGAAGCGCTCCGGCGACACGTCCTCGGTGATGCCCTGCAGGCCGCAGTCCAGCCGGCCGCGGTTTTCCTGCGCCGACATGATCAGCAGGTCGCCGACGATCGAGACATCGCCCTGCCCGCCCGGGCAGACCACCGAGCCGAGCAGGTCCGGATCGCCGTCGTCGCCGAGGCGGTAGGTGTTGAACCCGTGGTAGCTGCCGACCACCAGCACCTCGTCCGGCCGGCCTTCGTCATCGGCGCCGGTGCGCTGGGCGAACGCCATGTCGGTGTTGGCGAAGCTCAGCAGCGGATTGCGGCCGCCGGGGTCGTCCTCACCCTTGAACCGCGCGAAGGCCCGGTCGCGCGCACCGCCCTCTTCGTCTTCCGGCGTCTCGGCTTCCGGCGTCTCGTCGGCCTCGTCCTCGTCAATCGGCTCCAGCGGCAGCCCGGCGGGATTCTCGGGGTCGAAGAAGCCCGGTGGCTTCGGCAGCTCGGCCACCTTGCGCAGGTTCCAGATCGCCTCGTCGGCATCCCGGAACCCGGCCGCCAGCCCCACCCGCGGATCCGACGAGATCTGGCCCAGCATCAGGCTCATCCGCTCGATCTCCGACGACTGGTCGTTGGCCACGTCGTTGACGAACTCGTACAGCACCGGGTCATACGCCGAGCCGCCCTGCTCGAGCAGCTCCTCGACCATGGTCAGCGCACCGGCGTGGTGATCGATCATCAGCTCCAGGAACAGCCGGTCGAATTCCGTGCCGCTTGCCGCAGCCAGCGCCTCCATCTGCTCCATCGAGGCCATGCCCGCCATCTCGTGGCTCATGTGCATGTGGTGATGCGCTTCGGGGTCGGGCACCGACTCAGCGCGCGAGGCCAGCCAGTCGGACATGAACTCGATTTCGTCGGCCTGCGCGGCGTCGATCCGCTGCGCGATATCCACCAGCGGCGCCCAGTTGGTCCGCTCGCCGACCAGCGCCGCCATCTGCGTGGCCTGGTGGTGGTGCGGGATCATGTCCTGCATGAACTTCACGTCCGCGGCCGAATAGCGCGTGCCGGCAATCTCGGTCGCCTCCTCGGCCGATAGCGCCCTGGGCGGCTGCCCGGGGGCGCCGGGCTGCACGATGGGCGCCTGGGCGGACGCGGCAGAGGCAAGAATGGAAACGAAAATCAGGAGCGCAGCGCGCAGAAACGTGGAGGTCATGCTCGGTTCTCGTCGATGGATCGAAAGCCCGATGAATGGGCAAGACGATGAAATGTAGCAAACCCGCCGCCATCGATTGTGTGCAGGACGTCCCGCAGCCCGCAAGCCCGTGCCCCGGCAGCGAATTCCGCAAGCCGCTGGACCTTAGAGCGGGTCGCGAGACCGCACGCTGGCCGGGCTGGAGCGCGGCACAGTTCTCGTATGCAGCAACAGCAGCCCTGCATTCGGACCCGGACGTTGCCCACCGATCGGCCCGGACCGACGCTGTGGACGACACCGCTGCGCTACGATGGCAGGCCGTTTCGAGCCGCAGCTCCGCCGCATGATCCGCCCCGAATCGCTTCCCTCCAGCTGGTTATCGCGGGTCACCGACACCGGTGCCTGGTCACGAGGACGCCGGTACTTCCGCGACGGCATGGCCCGACTGGTGGAGTTCGACAGCCTGGACGACCACACGCTGGAGTTGGCCGGGTTCTGCCTCGGATCGGAGTCGCAGCCGTATCGGCAGATCGTCCAGATCCGGCGCGACCGCAACAGTCACGAACTACACGGCCAGTGCACCTGCCCGGTCGGCTTCAACTGCAAGCACGTCGTGGCGCTGGTCCTGACCTGGCAGGCCCTGGCGCCGCGCACGGCCGAGGTCCGCGACCCGATCGACGACTGGCTGTCGGGCCGGCCCGGGACCGACGACGACACCGAACCGGCCGACGAAGCCGTCCTGTACCGGCTCGACCGGAGCCGGCGGTCGGCGAACGAAGGCGAGATCGAAATCGAGCTGCGGGTGGCGCGACGCCGGAAGGATGGTTCCTGGGCCAAGGGCCGGACACTTTCCGCATCGTCCATCGACCACTGGTGGCATCGGCCGAAGTACCTGCGCGATCTCGACGAGGGCATCCTGGCCATGGTCCGATCGGCCGGCCGCGCCAGACCCGGCCAGAACCCCATGCCCGAAGGCGCGGCCGGCCATACCGCGCTGATGAACATGGTCGACACCGGCCGCGCGTTCTGGGGCGAGGAACGCAGCACGGCGCTGCGCACCGGCGAAGCGCGCAACCTGCGCATCGGCTGGTCCGGCGACGCCGGGACCGGCTACCGACTCGAAGTCGACATCGAAGGCGGCGGCGAGCTGGTCCCGGTGCAGCCTCCCTGCTATATCGACCCGGACACGCTCGAAGTCGGTGCGCTCGATCTGCCGCACGACCTCGACGACCGCCGCCTGCGGTGGCTGCTCGATGCCCCCGAGGTGCCGGCCGCCGACGCCCAGCGCCTGAGCGTCCGCCTGGCCCGGGCCTTCCCGGGCCTGCCGACCCCGGTCGAAGTGGCGGTCGAAGACATCGACACCGCGCCCAGCGGCACGCTTCGCGTGGAGTTCGATCCGGCTCGCCCGTCCACGGCACGCGCCGGTTTGAGCTTTCGGTACGGCGAACTGAGGGTGCCGCCCGGGCAGCCCGCGACCGAACTCGTCATGGAGTCCGAGCAGGGCCTGGTCCGGCTGAAACGCGACCGGCGCGCCGAACGCCAGCTGCACGAGGACCTGCTGGCCAGCGGCCTGGAAGCGCTGAACGAAGAGCGCTTCCAGATGGCCGGCGCCCTGGACGGCACGGCGCTGCGCGATGCCTGGCTGCACTGGCTGCAGTTCCGGGCGCCCCGGCTGCGCGAAGCGGGCTGGCAGGTCGATTCGGTCGTCGCGACCGACCTGAGCATCCAGGCGTCCGACGGCCTCGACGCCGAGGTCGAGGACGGCAGCCGCGACTGGTTCGGCCTGCGCTTCGACCTGGACATCGACGGCCAGAAGACGCCGCTGCTGCCTCTGATCAGCCAGCTGCTGCAGAACTACCGACCCGGCGACCTGCCCGAGACGCTGTACCTGGACGCCGGCAACGGCCGGTTCGTCAGCGTCCCGGCCGCCCAGATCGAGCCGGTGCTGCAGACCATCGTCGGACTGTTCGACCGCCTCGACAACGACACGCTGCAGCTGGCCCGTCCTGATGCCGGCCGCCT
>CAZJSH010000149.1:0-5780 GCA_964548715.1 uncultured Halomonas sp.
GCGACAGGTCGGCTCGATAGTGGGTGAATTCCCATTCGTCGATCATGTCGCACAGTTCCTCGACCGGTCCATCGAGGAAGGCCTGTTCTTCCATGTTGAGCTCGGGCAGGGGCTGATCGATCAGCTTGCGCCAGTTCGGGCGCCCGGTGAACAGCTCGCCCTCGAATCCGACCGTACCGGCGTCGAGCGCGACCTGTTCGGTTTCTGAGATCTGCGGGACCATCTTGCGGAAGGTTTTCAGCACCGGCTGGGTGATGAAGGCGCGGCGCCACGGCCGATGGTTCAACGGAATCGCGACGGCGGCGAACAGCAGCCAGAACAGCGTCAGCGAAATCCAGCCCGGCTCGCCGGCCAAGGTAAAGACCAGTAGCGTGGCAGCAAATGCACCGGTCCACACCATCAGCGAGGTCTTCAGGAAACTGCAGGACACGGTCACCACGACCAGCGCCAACAGGAACAGCAGCAGCATCATCATTTCGCGACTCCTTCGCCGGTGTGTTTCTTCAGGAACGGGATGACGGCCTGAAGAAAGCGGTCGTTGACGTCGCCGGCGACCATGTGGGCGGCGTCAGGCACCTCGACATGTTCGGCGTGAGGCGCCAGTTTGATGAATTCTTCGACGTGTTCGTCGGAGATCAGTTCGCTCTTGCCGCCCGAGACCAGCAGCGTCGGCTTCTTGAGCTTGCGGCTGGCGGATTTCAGTCGGCTCTGCAGGTTCCGGCTCTTTTCGGCCAGCGCCAGCATCGCGGGATCCCAGTGCCAGTACCAGCGCCCGTCCTTGCCTTCGCGGAGGTTGCGACGCAGACCTTCGCCGGTGGCCGCTGCGCGGCGATGCGGCAGGAAGTTCTTCACTGCCTGGCGGGCTTCGTCGAGTGACTCGAAACCCTTGGGATGCTGGCGCATGAAGGCCAGCATCGCCTCGACGCCCTTGTCGTCCCAGCGCGGGGCTATGTCGACCAGCACCAGCGCACGAAGATCGGCAATGGGCTTTTCCGAGTGGGCCAGCAGCGCGGTCAGACCGCCCATCGAGGCACCGACCAGCAGCGGCGGGTGCGGCAGCGACGAGCAGACCCGGCGGAAGTCCTCGACGAACATTTCGAAGTCGTAGCGATTGTGCGGCGCGCGATCGGAGTTGCCGTGGCCGCGGGCATCGTAGCTGACCGCCTGCCAGCCGCTGGCGGCAAGGTAGCGTGCGGTGGTTTCCCAGGCGTGCTGGGTCTGGCCGAACCCATGGGCCAGAAGCACGCACGGTGCACGGTCGTGACCGAGGTAACGGACGTCCAGCCGGACGCCGTCATCGGTCCAGATCTGGCGGCGCCGGATCTCGTGCGTATTGAGGCTTCTGATTGCTTCCATACGGTACAGTATGGGGGCTCTCCGCCCCTTCGTCAATGTGGCCTCGGAGCCGATCCTTCCTTCTCCGGAGGGTGCCTGAGCGGAGTGAATCAGGCGTCCAGATCGGGGATCAGCTTCGATTCCCAGTAAGCGATCTGGTCCTTCAGCCGGAGCTTGCGTTTCTTCAAGCGCGTCAGCTGAAGCTGGTCGGGCGCCGGCGAATCGGCGAGTCGGTGGATCGCATCGTCGAGATCACGGTGCTGGACCCTGAGTTCGGCGACGATTTCGGCGATATCGGACGGCGTTTCGGTCATCAGGCGGTTCCGCACGAACCCGGAACGGCTCCGGTCCGCCAGTCTAGCGCAGCAACCCGGCCGCCCGAAACCCCGGAGCGGGTGTCCTAGTCTATCCCGACACTGATCCTGTGCCATTCAGAGTGCGTCCGAGTCGACAGTGCAAGGCGCGATCCGCAGTGAATGGCATGCCCTTTACAAGGATCGGAACGCCGCAATGTCGACTCGGACGCACTCCCGAAGGGCGAGTCCGATTGTGATGACAAGTTGTGATGACAAGTTGTGATGACAAGTTGTGATGACAAGCGCGCTCATCTGCGGCGTCAGGGCTCCTGGCAAGGCAATCCGCATTCCCGGCGAGCCCTGCCTTGCAGCCAAGCGCTTTCCGTCTCGCTGAATGTTGCAGGATCAGTGGCGGGGTACACTAGATGCCGTCAGCAACCTCGATCTCGCGGAGTGAGTAATGGACAGCGGTTCCCGAGCTGCGGCCGCTGCAGCGGCCGCCGGCAGGCCTCGGAAATACAACGCGGACAAGCTGTTCAAGCGTCTGCGCAAGAACGCCGGCAAGGCCATCGGCGATTTCGGCATGATCCGCGACGGCGACCGGGTGATGGTCTGCCTGTCCGGCGGCAAGGACAGCTACGTCATGCTCGACCTGCTGCTCAGTCTCCAGCGCCGCGCCCCGGTCGATTTCGAGCTGTTCGCATTCAATCTCGACCAGAAACAGCCGGGGTTCCCCGCGCACGTGCTGCCCGACTACCTGGCCGGGCTCGGGGTTCCGTTCGATGTACTCGAACGCGACACCTACTCGGTCGTCAAGTCCGTGATTCCGGAGGGCAAGACCACCTGCGGGCTGTGTTCGCGGCTGCGTCGGGGCAACCTGTATACCTATGCGAAGGAAAACGGTTTCACCAGGATCGCGCTCGGCCACCACATGGACGACATCGTCGAGACCTTCTTCCTCAACCTGCTGTACGGGGGATCGTTGAAGGCCATGCCGCCGAAGCTGAAGAGCGACGACGGCGCGAATATCGTCATCCGCCCGTTGGCCTATTGCCGCGAATCGGACATCGGCAAGCTGGCCGAACTGCGCGAGTACCCGATCATCCCCTGCACGCTGTGCGGGTCGCAACCGAACCTCCAGCGCCAGGTCATCAAGCAGATGCTGGCTGAATGGGACCGGCGGCAGCCCGGCCGTACCGAGACCATCTTCAAGGCTCTGACCAATGTCGCGCCGTCGCAGCTGTGCGATACCGAACTGTTCGATTTCCAGGCGCTGGACGCCGCCGGGCCGGCCGCGCTGGACTGGCTGCTGCCAGGGCATTCGAGCCCCACGGGTTGAAAGTTACGGATCGTACGCGTGACCTCTGGTAGTGGCGTGGCGACGGAGAACGCCACAGACTGTTCGACCTGCGGAAAACCGTCGCCTGAGCGGCTCGGTCCGCGTCGAGGATCGACACGATCGATCTGTCACTGGATTCGCGGCCGCGCGCATCGGCCGCACTCACGCTACGGGAGTCCCCTCATGAAACACGTTCTCGCACTATTTGCCGCCCTCTCGCTGGCCGGTTGCATCTCGATCAACAGCGACGTGATCGTCGAAGACGGCCAGACATCGGATTCGATCACCACCGTCAACGGTTCGGTCGACATCAGGACCGGCGCCATCGTCGATGGTGATATCAGCACGGTCAACGGTTCCGTTTCGTTGGCCAATCGCTGCAAGGCCGGCGACATCAGCACGGTAAACGGCAAGATCGAAGTCGGGTCGGAGGCAGTGACCGGTTCGGTCGAAACCGTCAACGGTGCGATCCAGATCGGAACTCGAGTGGCGATCGACGGCAGCGTCGAGACGGTCAACGGCCGAGTCACGCTGGGCGAAGATGCGGTGGTCACCGGCACGGTCTCGGCGGTCAACGGGCAGTTGCTGGTTCGCGGCGCCGAGGTCGGCAGCCTGGTGAACGTCAACGGCGGAATGATTCTGGAGGCGGGCAGCATCGTCAACGGCGAACTACGCGTTCGCCGTCCACGTGGCGGCGACGAGGAGCCAGTGGTAGTCGAGATTCACGAAGACGTCACCGTGGCCGGCCCGCTGGTGTTCGAGCGGCCGGTTACGCTGCGGGTCCACGAGCGCGCCCGGATCGGCGAAGTCGAGGGCGCCGAGCCGGCCTACTACAATGACTGAATCAAACCGCGCCGGGGGCGACCTGCCCCGGCGCGATCCATCAGTCGTAGCGGGTGCCTTCGTGCTCGACCCAGCCGCCGGAGCCCGGCTGGCCGGTGTCGAAATAGGTCAGCGAAACGATGCCGCCCCGCGCTTCCCAGTCGTAGTATCCCTGGAATCGGACAACGTCACCCCGCTCGACGGGAATCCGGTCGGCGTTCTCCAGCGAATGCCGGATTTCGACCTGCATCTCGTCGTTCGGCTTGACGATGAACCGCTGGGTCTCCCCGGCGATATTGTCGTCACCCAGAATCTGCGTCACCGGACCGGTGCCGCTGACCCAGATACCTGTTCGACCGGACTCGAATGTTTCGATCAACCGGTCATTGCTGATTGGTGCTTCCCCGCCGCCACAACCCCCAAGCACAAAGCAGAGCGAAACGATCAGAACCTGCGAGAACAATCGCATCTTGTCACCCCGTTACTTTGTCGTCGACGAAGCCTAGCAGATTTCAGAATCCGCGATTATGGGACAAAGGTCTCGATTTCGAGTTCAATTCATGCGAACTCGCAGTGACCGACTGAGCGTTACCTGATTAGCCGCATGGCCCACTTAGAGACCAGCGCTGCGGAGCAATGCACAGGGAGGCGGCGCCGAGCCGGAGGCAGGACGCCGAAAGAGGATGTCAGCGCTTGAGATTCTTGCGCAAACGTTCCAGCGCGGCCAGCTGGGCGACCGCTTCGGCCAGCCGGGCCTGGGCCTCGGCCATTTCCATGTCGGCGCTGCGATCCGAAAGCGCGCGCTCGGCCTCTTCCTTGGCGCGCAGTGCGGCCGCCTCGTCAAGGTCGTGCGCCCGGGCGGCGGTATCGGCCAGCACGGTCACGACGTGAGGCTGGACTTCGAGCATGCCGCCGGAGACGTAGTAGAACTCCTCGCCGCCCTCCGGAAGCATCACCCGGACCTGGCCGGGCTTGATCCGGGTCAGCAGCGGGGCGTGCCGCGGCGCAATGCCGAGCTCACCTTCCTCGCCGGTGACCACGACCATGCTGGCGTCGCCGGAAAAGATCTCCGCCTCTGCGCTGACGATATCGACGTGAATCGTTGATGCCATTGTTCAGTCACTCCCGATCGGGACGGTTTCGCGCCGTCGAACACTGGAAGAGGGCGTGATTCGCGGAGGCTGGCAAGACTTGAGGTCGTTCTGGAAGCGGAGCGTACATCAGTACGTGAGCATTCCGGAACGGCCGAAAACGCAGCCAGCATTCGCGAAGCGCGGCCTCTTAGGCGGCCTTCTCGGCCATCTTCTCACCCTTTTCCACCGCCTCTTCGATGGTGCCGACCATGTAGAAGGCCTGCTCCGGCAGGTGGTCGTATTCGCCGTCGACGATGCCCTTGAAGCCGCGGATGGTGTCCTTCAGGGACACATACACACCCGGCGAGCCGGTGAAGACTTCGGCGACGAAGAACGGCTGGGAGAAGAATCGCTCGACCTTCCGGGCGCGGGCGACGGTCATCTTGTCTTCCTCGGACAGTTCGTCCATGCCGAGAATCGCGATGATGTCCTTGAGTTCCTTGTACCGCTGAAGCGTGCCCTGCACCTTGCGAGCGACGTCGTAGTGCTCCTGTCCGACGACCAGCGGGTCCAGCTGGCGCGAGGTGGAATCCAGCGGATCCACGGCCGGGTAGATACCTAGCTCGGCGATTTGGCGGGAAAGCACGACGGTGGCGTCGAGGTGAGCGAAGGTCGTGGCCGGTGACGGGTCGGTCAGGTCGTCGGCCGGGACGTAGACGGCCTGGATCGACGTGATGGAACCGGTCTTGGTCGACGTGATGCGCTCCTGCAGTGCGCCCATTTCGGCGGCCAGGGTCGGCTGATAGCCCACCGCCGACGGCATACGGCCCAGCAGTGCGGACACCTCGGTGCCGGCCAGGGTGTAGCGGTAGATGTTGTCGATGAACATCAGCACGTCGCGGCCCTCGTCGCGGA
>CAZJSH010000150.1:0-5744 GCA_964548715.1 uncultured Halomonas sp.
CTGTTGGAGGGAGCTCGCTCGCGAACCGGCTCGACCACCCTTCGCCCGGCACAGCCGGCCTCCCACAGGCAGAACATCTTCCTTCGCGCGCAAGCGCCCTCCAACTGGCGGATCAGGGGGACGCGGCGGCCACTCGATCGAGGAACGCCGCCAGGTCCCGCTTCAGCTCGGGGATGACCGATTCCATCCGGTGCCCGGCGTCGAGCAGGCGGAGGCCGGCGCCGTGCTGTTCGGCGAAACGTGCGCTGTGCGACCAGGGGATGATGTCGTCATTCCAGCCGTGGACGACGTGGATGCGATCGCTCTTCGGCGAGTAGCGCTCGCGGGTGGTCGCGCCCGGATGGCGATGCTCCAGGTACAGCGCCGGGGCCAGCACGAACAGCCCGGCCACGGCCACCCGCTCGGCAGCCATCACCGACACGAAGCCGCCCATCGAGGACCCGAACAGCACGACCGGCTCGCCGCTCGCGTCCCCGATCTCCTGCAAGCGGGCCACCAGCCGCTCGATGCGGCCGACCGGATCCTCGTGGTAATCGCGATCGTCGACCGCTTCGGTGGCCCAACCGGCCGCCTCGGCCACCGGGCGCAGAGCGACGATCTTGTGGGCTTGCGGACCGGAGTCCAGGCCGTGGCTGAAGATCACGCGACCGTGCCGCGTGGTGGAGTCGTTCGATGTCATTGTCGGATCCATTGAAAGTGACGTTCACCGATCCGCCGGCCCGTCGCGTCGAACACCCGCTCGGACAGGCGCACCGCACCGTCGAGGACCAGCGCGCTCGACGAACGCGTGCCGTAGCGCGCATCGACGATGAACGGTGCCGACAGCATCCGTTCGAGCTCGCGCCCGACGCCGGTGTCCGGCAGTTCCTCGTCCGGCGCCGATTCGCGGTCATCGAGCAGGCCGAGCAGGTCGGCCATTTCCGGCTCGGGCGCCGCGAGGGCGCTCTCGAGGCGCTGCACGGCCCGGATCGACTTCGGCCACGGCGTATCCAGCGAATGGTTCGACAACGCATGCAGCCCCGGCGGCACCTCGGCCGGCGGCGTATGCGTTCCGAGCTGCCAGAGAACCTCGCGATCGCCGACCAGCAGGTTGAACGGCCCATAGGCTTCGCGCCGCCGGTACACGTCGGCGGCCAGCGCCTCGAGCGAAGACGCCTCCAGCGCGGCCACCGGCAGCGCACCGCGCGAGCGCTCGCCACGCGCCGCGGCCGGATCGCGGACATTGGTCAGCGCCGCGAAGCGGCCGTCGCGACGAACCGCCAGCCAGGTGCCGCCGGCCTGTTCGTCGCGCCCGGCCAGCGGACCTTCGGGCCAGCGCCACCAGTGCAGGGCCCGGGTCGGGCGAGTATGGAACTCGTCGCGGTTGGCGGCCAGCACCAGCGGACGTCCGC
This sequence comes from uncultured Halomonas sp., assembly GCA_964548715.1. Lineage (GTDB taxonomy): Bacteria > Pseudomonadota > Gammaproteobacteria > Xanthomonadales > Wenzhouxiangellaceae. The sequence continues at coordinate 1,392 of CAZJSH010000150.1, forward strand.
TGCCGGGTCGCCAGTCGAACGCGATCAGGCACACGGCACTTCTCCATCGATCCGGGGTCGAAAACAAGCCGGTATCATGAACCAAATTGTTGCACGGGAGACAGAGCGATGACGGGCTCGAGCAGTGGCGCCAACCGCGACGGACGCGCGCAGGACTGGTTCGGCATGCTGGTACTGGCGCTCGGCCTGGTGCTGGCCAGCCTGTTCCTGGCCGACGCCGTCCGCGATTTCTCGGTCCGAGACCGCTACGTCGAGGTCAAGGGCCTGGCCGAGCGGGAAGTGCAGGCCGACCTGGCGATCTGGCCGATCACCTACAGCCTGTCGGCCGACTCACTGGACGCGCTGCGCGAACGGATGGACCGCACCGACGAGGCCGTGGTCGCCTACCTCAAGCTCAACGGCTTCGTCGACGCCGAGATTCGCCGCACGCCGCCGCAGGTCAACGATCGCTGGCTCAACAGCTTCGACAACCAGCGGCCGACCGATCGCTACTCGGCGCAGCGCACGCTGACGCTGCGCACGACCAAGGTCGGCGCCACCCGCCAGGCCATGGACCAGGCCGCCGACCTGATCAGCCAGGGCGTGCCCCTGATGCCGAACTGGGGCAACGATGCCCAGTTCCTGTTCACCGGCCTGGAGGCGATCAAGCCGGAGATGATTGCGCAGGCCACGGCCGACGCACGGCGTGCCGCAGACCAGTTCGCCGAGGATTCCGGCAGTGCGGTCGGCGCCATCCGCTCGGCGCGGCAGGGTTACTTCACGATCAACGAGCGCGATCCGACGTCACCGGAGATCAAGCTGGTGCGCGTGGTCACGACCATCGAATACTTCCTCGACCAATGACGGCTGCCCGATGTCCAAGCACGCGTTCGCAGAATCGACGGAGGGCCGTCGGCCGGAATCCACGGCGCGTACACGCCCGGCACTCAGGATGACGCCATGACGATGTTCAATGCACGTCCAGATACCGTCCGGGGCCGTCGAGCCGTCGGCCGCCTGCTGGCTGCGGTCAGCCTGGTCGCGGCCGGACTGCTGCTGTCGCTGACCGCCCTGTTGGCCCAGGATCGCGACGAAGTCGTGCAGCTGACCGTGGCCGACGCCATCGGTCCGGCGACCAAGGACTTCATCATCCGCGGCATCGAAGACGCCGAGGAGACCGGCGCCGAACTGGTCGTGCTGAAGCTCGACACGCCGGGCGGGCTGGACGCCTCGATGCGCGACATCATCTCGAAGATCCTCAACGCCGAGGTCCCGGTCGCGACCTGGGTCGCGCCGGACGGTGCCCGCGCAGCCAGCGCCGGCACCTACATCCTGCTGGCCAGCCCGGTCGCGGCGATGGCGCCGGCCACCCATCTCGGCGCGGCCACGCCCGTGCCTGTGGGCGGTTCGGCGCCCACCGCCCCAGCACCGTCCGGCGAGCCCGAGACCGACCCCGGGGCCGACGCGGCGCCGAGCAATCAAACCTCGGCCCCGGAAGCCGAGGCCGAAGCGGATCGATCCGAAGCGCCGTCTCAGCCGGCCGACGCATCGTCGAGCAAGGCGATCAACGACGCCGTGGCCTACATCCGCGGCCTGGCCGAGCGCCACGGCCGCAACGCCGACTGGGCCGAACGTGCGGTGCGCGAGGCCGTCACGCTGACCGCGCCCGATGCGCTGGATCAGAACGTCATCGACGTCATCGCCGAAAACATCGACGAACTGCTCACGGCCATCGACGGCCGCGAGGTCAAGCTGCACGACCGCAGCGTGACGCTGGCGACCGACGGCCTGAGCGTCCGCGAAATCGAACCGGACTGGCGCACCCAGCTGCTGGCCATCATCACCAACCCGACCCTGGCCTACATCCTGCTGCTGGTCGGTGTCTACGGCCTGCTGCTGGAAGGTTACAACCCGGGTGCGCTGGTGCCCGGCATCATCGGCGGCATCAGTCTGCTGCTGGCGCTCTATGCGTTCCAGATCCTGCCGGTCAACTACGCCGGGCTGGCGCTGATGGTGCTCGGCCTGGCGCTGATCGCCGTCGAGCTGTTCGTGCCGTCGTTCGGCATTCTCGGCGTCGGCGGCCTGGTCGCCGTGGTGTTCGGCTCGGTGATCCTGTTCGACGACGACATTCCCGGCTACGCCGTCAACGACGGTCTCATCGCCGGCCTCGCGGTCAGCGGCGCGGTGCTGTTCGGCATGATCGTCTGGATGATCCAGCGGGCGCTGCAGCGACCTCGGATGACCGGCCGGGCCTCGCTGATCGACCACACCGCCGAGGCGATTTCCGATTTCACCGACGGTCGCGGCCGAGTCCACCTGCAGGGCGAGGACTGGTTCGCCCGCTCGACCGACTCGGTCCGTCGCGGCCAGCGCGTGCGCATCACCGCGATGGACGACGAGGGCTTCGTCCTGCAGGTCGAACCGCTGGACGAATCCGCGTCCTGATTCCGCTCCTATCGATCCAGACCCCTTACCGGAGGCTTGCATGAACATCGACATCCTGAGTTTCGCCGGCGTACTCGGCTTCCTGCTGATTCTGCTGCTGGCCAACACGATCAAGATCCTGCGCGAGTACGAGCGCGGCGTGATCTTCACCCTCGGCCGCTTCGACAAGGTCAAGGGCCCCGGCATCATCCTGGTCATCCCGTTCATCCAGCAGATGGTCCGCGTCGACCTGAGAACCGTGGTCATGGACGTGCCGACCCAGGACGTGATTTCCTTCGACAACGTCTCGGTCAAGGTCAATGCCGTCATCTACTATCGCGTGGTCGACCCGCAGAAAGCCATCATCAATGTCGAGCGTTTCATGGACGCCACCAGCCAGCTGGCCCAGACCACGCTGCGCTCGGTGCTCGGCAAGCACGAACTCGACGAAATGCTGGCCGAGCGAGACAAGCTCAACGAAGACATCCAGGTCATCCTCGACCGCCAGACCGACGGCTGGGGCGTGAAAGTCACCAACGTCGAGATCAAGCACATCGACCTCGACGAGTCCATGATCCGCGCCATCGCCAAGCAGGCCGAGGCCGAGCGTCAGCGACGCGCCAAGGTCATCCACGCCGAGGGCGAGCAGCAGGCTGCCCAGAAACTGGTCGAGGCCGCCCAGAAACTGGCCGAAAGCCCGAACGCCATCCAGCTGCGCTATCTCCAGACGCTGGGTGACATCGCCGGCGAGAAGAACTCGACCATCGTATTTCCGGTCCCGATCGATACCCTCAAGACCCTGCTCGGCAAGTAGGTTTTTCGAGAGGGCTCTCGATCTCTCGACGGCCTGGGCCGGCCCGGCGCGGCTGGCCCGATGTCGATTGCCTGTTGGAGGCCGCTTGCGGGCGAAGGATTTTTTCTGGCGTGCTGCCGGCTTTGCAGTCGACTTTGACTTTGACTTTTAGGTCGATTTCAACTTCAACTTCAACGTCAAAAAGCGTTTCGCCGCTGGCTGCGCCAGCTGATGCGAGTTACTTTTGTGGCGACAAAAGTAACCAAAAGCGCTTTTCCCGCAAGGGCGCCCGAGCTGCGCTCGGGTTCCCTGCGATGCTCACGCCGGGCGGGGTCCGCTGAACTCGCTGCAGTCGCTTACGCTCCTTTCGCTCAGACATGCAGCGGCCCTTTATCCGCCCGGCGCTGCGCTTCTCGGCGCCCTTGAGGGGGCCTGAGACCAGCGCCTGAATCATGTGTATTGCCCACGGTTCGGGTCTAGGACCGGGGCCGGCTTTGGCTTCGATCAAAAGCGTGATTCCGGAACCGAATCTCATCAATGGGTTGAAGCAAATTGCTTTGCTGGGCGCAGGTTGGCTTTTGACTTGCACCCGCCGTCAGCGCCGCCGGAGGCGCGGACCGGATGGCGGCGCTTGTGATGACAATCAGGGCCGTCGCAATGTCTGAGCGCAGGGAGCGTCAGCGACCGGAGCGAGTTCGACGGACCCCGCCAGCCGGGAGCACCGGAGGGGACCCGGCCGCAGGCCGGGCGGCGATGTTCGGTAAAGCACTTTTGCCTACTTTTGTTGCGACAAAAGTAGGTCGCATCAGCCCGCGAAGCGGGCGGCGAAACGCCTTTGATGTTGAAGTTGAAGTTGAAGTTGAAGAACAAAGCGAAAACCCCGGGTACGCTCCGCCTACCCGGACTACAACGTCAACGGAAACAAGCTGCGCCGCGCAGGCCCGCGGCCGCCAAGAGATTCAAAAGCGGCTGCCGGGCCGCAGCACCCCGCGACCCGGCATCCGTTGATCATTCGAGCAGGAAGGTCTCGAGGAACAGGACCACCGCTTCCGAATACAGGTCCCGGTTCTCCTTCCGCCGGTACCCGTGCCCCTCGTTCAGGGCATTCATGTACCAGACCGGGCTGCCCTGCTCGCGCAGCGCCGCGACGATCTGCT
>CAZJSH010000151.1:0-5705 GCA_964548715.1 uncultured Halomonas sp.
TGCCGCGGGTCGCCTCGCGCATGTTCCGGGTATTGGTCGAGCGCGGCAGCATGCCGTACTCGGCCGTGACCCAGCCCTGGCCCTTGCCGCGCAACCACGGCGGCACGCGGTCCTCGACGCTGGCGGTGCACAGCACGCGAGTGTCGCCGCAGCTGATCAGCACCGAACCCTCCGCATGGCGGGTGAAGTTTCGGTCGATTCCGATCGGGCGGAGTTCATCGGCGCGGCGGCCGGACGGTCGGGACAAGGCAGACTCCTCGAAAGACTTGGATGGCGGCGGTTCCGGTCCTCGATCCATCGCCCCGCGGTACGCGGAGCCGGGGATTCGGGACCCGGGCAATTCAGCCGCAAAGAGTATCACGCGACTCGACCCGCACCGGACCGGCGATGCGGTCGGCACGACGCGATCGGGTACCATGTCGCGTCTCGATTCAAGCCGGAAAATCGCCGTGATCCGAAGCATGACCGCCTACGCCAGCCTCAGCCGAGCCGGCGATTCCGGCCAACTGACCTGGGAAGTCAAGAGCGTCAACCAGCGCTACCTCGAAGCGTCGCTGCGGCTGCCCGAGGAGTTCCGGGTGCTGGAGCCCGAAATCCGCGCGCGGCTGAAAGCGCGCTTCAGTCGCGGCAAGTTCGACGTCACCCTGCGCCATCATGCCGACGCCTCGGCAGCCTCGGCCGCACCGGTGTTGAACACCGACCTGGCCCGCGCGCTGCTCGAACGGCACCACGAACTCGAGCTGATGGCGGGCGAGCAGTCCCCGCCCGACCTGGTCCGCCTGCTGGCCTGGCCCGGCTTGCTGATCGAACAGCGCCCGGATTTCGAGTCCGAGCAGCACAACGCGCTGAGTCTGCTCGACGATACCCTCATGGCCCTGCTGGAGGCGCGCGAGCGCGAAGGCGCGGCGATCGCCGAGATGCTGGAACCGCGACTGGCCGGCATTCTCGAGCAGGCCGGCATCGTCCGCGACCACCTCCCCGCGGTCCGCGCCGCGCTGGAAACCCGGTTCCGCGAGCGGCTCGAGGGGCTGGGCGCCGACATCGAGCCGGGCCGCATGGAACAGGAAATCGCGCTGCAGCTCGGCAAGCTGGACGTCGACGAGGAGCTGGACCGGATCGAGGCCCACGTGGCCGAAGTGCGCCGCGTCATGACGCTGGACGAACCGGTCGGCCGCCGGCTGGATTTCCTGATGCAGGAACTCAACCGCGAGGCCAACACGCTGGGCTCGAAGTCGATCGCCACCGAGACCACCGGCGTTTCGGTGGAGCTCAAGGTGCTGATCGAGCAGATGCGCGAGCAGGTCCAGAATGTCGAGTGAGTCGACTGGCGAGCTGTACGTCATCGCCGCCCCCAGCGGCGCCGGCAAGACCAGCCTGATCCGCAGCCTGCTCGAGGAGTTTCCGGACCTCGCCTTTTCGGTCTCCGACACCACCCGCACGCCCAGGGCCGGCGAGGTCGATGGCGAGGCCTACCATTTCATCGATGCCGACACCTTCCGGCGCCGGATCGGCGAAGGCCGCTTCCTGGAACATGCCCAGGTATTCGGGAACTACTACGGCACCGATCGCGAGCGGGTCGAAGCGCTGTGGGCCGCCGGCAAGGACGTGCTGCTGGAAATCGACGTCCAGGGCGCAGCCCAGGTCCGCGAATCGCACCCCGAGGCCTGCCAGGTGTTCATCCTGCCGCCGTCGCTGGAGGTGTTGAAATCTCGCCTCACCGGCCGCGGCACCGACACACCCGACGTCATCGAGCGCCGGCTCGGCGAGGCCCGCAACGAGATGTCGGCGTGCATGGAGTTCGACTTCATCGTCGTCAACGACGACTTCGACCGGGCCCGCGACGACCTGACCGGCATCCTCCGGGCCTGGCCGCTGCGCCGCGGGCGCCAGCAGCGGGCGCAGGCCGAGCGGCTGGCCGACCTGCTGCGCGAAGCCGTGGACGGCGGCTGACCGATACGGGTATCTTTTACTGCCCGAATTGCGTAGACTATCGGGCTCGCTTTTAGAAACGCATTCGCAGGAGTTCTTCATGGCCCGCGTGACCGTAGAAGACTGTATCGATTCCGAACCGAACCGGTTCAACCTGATCGTGATGGCCGCCCAGCGCGCGCGCCAGATCGCCAACGGCAGCGATCCCCTGGTCGATGAAGAGACCGACAAGCCCACGGTGATCGCGCTGCGGGAAATCGCCGAAGGCGTCATCGACGAAGAAAACATCCGCACCTACCAGGCGGAACTGGACGCGCGGCTGGCCGCCATGCAGGCCGAACTGCCGCCGCCCCCGCCGGACGAGGACTAAGGGAGCCTCCGAAAAACTCTGAGACGAGCGCGTTCCAGTCGGTAATGCCGCAGGCCCCGAAGTGCAGCCCGAGTGACACCGGCCTTCGCCGCGGACCGGTTGCCCAGCGGAGGAGATGCGGCATTACCATCGAAACCCTGGCGGGACGGGCCTTTGCGGGCCACCCGGCGCGTTTCGACTCGCTTATTTGGAACCACCAAACGTCGCTCGCCGAAGCCGCATCGGGTGATCCCGCAAAGACTCCGTCGCACTTGCACAGAGTTCATCGGAGGCTCCCCGGAGCCACGCTCGCCTTCGTTGAAGCCCCCCGGGGAATGCACCGATCGGCGGCCCCCGCTGACCGTGCCCGCTCACCCCGGGTGCACCCCCTCTGCCCTGCTCGATTCCGCTGGCCCCCTCGGCCTGATAGCGGGTGCGCCGTAGCGCCTCGAAGAGTTTTCGGGAGCCCCCTTGATTCGCGCAATCCGGAGAATCGGAGCGTCACCGGTCGGGCCCATCGAATCCCCGAGGCCCCCCGCGCGCTAGCGCCCCGAGCCATGGCACCCGAAGAATCAGCCGCGCGGTTGAGAGACCTCGGAAGCCTCCCAGCGCGTCGCGAGCGCCCGGCTTCCAGTGGCCGCCGGAACGCAGCATCCGGAGTGCACGTGCGGGTGCATGAGGAATGCGAGTGTCGCCGGACGCCGAAAGCCGGGCGCGCAGCAGTGCTGGGAGGCTTCCGATGAGCTATCCCGCGCCGGTGCGCGAGCTCAAGCGGTTGCTCAATACGTATCTTGAGCCCGAACAAGTCGCCGCCACGCTCTACGCCTTCGAAGTCGGCGAACAAGCCCACCGCGGCCAGACCCGCAAGTCCGGGGAGGACTACATCATGCACCCGGTGGCCGTGGCCTCGATCCTGGCCGGCATGCGGATGGACAGCCCGACGATCACCGCGGCCATCCTGCACGACACCGTCGAGGACACCGATATCACGCTCGACGACCTGAAGCGCGAGTTCGGCGACCAGGTCGCCAAGCTGGTCGACGGCGTCACCAAGCTCGACAAGATGAAGTTCCGCACGCGGCAGGAAGCCGACGCGGAGAGCTTCCGCAAGCTGCTGCTGGCCATGAGCCGCGACCTGCGGGTGATCTTCATCAAGCTGGCCGACCGGCTGCACAACATGCGCACGATCGAGGCGATGTCGCCGCCGTCGCGCCGCCGGATCTCGTCGGAAACGCTGGAGATCTACGTGCCGATCGCCGACCGGCTCGGTATGCACGGCCTGAAGAGCGAGCTGGAGGACCTGGGCTTCCAGAACCTCTATCCGAACCGCCACCGCATCATCGCGCGCCGGCTGCGCTCGATGACGAAGTACCGCAAGGAAATCATCGACTCGGTCTCCGAGGCGCTGAAGAAGCGTCTGAACGAGGCCGGCATCGCGGCCCGGGTCGAGGGCCGCGAGAAGACCATCTACAGCATCTACTCCAAGATGCGCTCGAAATCCCTGACCTTCGACCAGGTCAACGACCTCTACGCCTTCCGCGTGATCTGCCCGGCCGAGTCGCATTGTTACCAGGCGCTCGGCGTGGTCCACAGCCTGTACAAGCCGCGGCCGGACAGCTTCAAGGACTACATCGCGCTGCCCAAGGCAAATGGCTACCAGTCGCTGCACACTGTGCTGAATTCGCCGTACAACGTGCCGCTGGAAATCCAGATCCGGACCGAGGAAATGGACATGGTGGCCGAGAAGGGCGCCGCCGCGCACTGGCTGTACAAGGCCACGCCGCCGGATGGATCGACCGCCGTACGCGCCCGCGAGTGGCTACTGAAGCTGGTCGAGACCCAGGGCCGAGCCAAGGGGTCGCTGGAGTTCATCGACTCGGCAAAGGCCGAGCTGTTCCCGGACGAGGTCTACGTATTCACTCCCAGGGGGAAGATCATCGACCTGAAGGCGAACGCCTCGGCGCTGGACTTCGCTTACGCCATCCACACCGACGTCGGAAATCGCGCCCGCCGGGCGTTGATCGACCACAAACCGGCACCGCTGTCGACCGTGCTGGAGAACGGCCAGACGGTGAAGATCGAAACCGACGATGCGGTCGAGCCGAAGCCGGAATGGCTGGGCCACGTGGTCACGACCAAGGCCCGCACCGCGATCCGCTCGCACCTGAAGAACCTGGAGCAGGCCGACTCGGTCGCCATCGGCCACCGCCTGCTCGACCAGGCACTGGCGCGCCGCGGCAGCTCGCTCGACGACATCTCGCAGCGCAAGCTCGACCGCTACGTCCGCAAGGCCGGTCTCGAGCGGCTGGAAGACCTCCTGATCCGGATCGCCCACGGCGAGTTGCTGGCCGCCACCGTGGTCCAGAAACTGCTGCCGATCACACAGCGGCGCAGCGCCGAGAAGCCCACCGGCGACGTATTCGCCGTCGGCGGCTCGGAACGCAATGCCATCGTCTATGCCAACTGCTGCCACCCGATTCCCGGCGACCGCATCACCGGCTACCTGTCGCCCGGCCGCGGCATCATCGTCCACCGCCACAACTGCCCCAACGTGCCGGCGCTGGAGCGCGAGCACCCCGAACGTTGTCTGGACGTAGCCTGGGAACCGCTGCCGCGCGGCAGCTACAGCGTCCAGCTCAAGGTCGTCGCGGTCAACGGCCCGGGCGTGCTGGCCTCGGTCTCGACCACGATCAGCCAGGCCGACGCCAACATCGAGCGCGTCGAGCAGCGCGAGAGCACCGGCGACACCGCCGAGCTGCACTTCCTGATCGGCCTGCGCGACCGCAACCAGCTGGCCCGGGTGCTGGCCCGGATGCGCCGCAACCCCAAGGTCTTCCGTGTCCAGCGCGAAATGGGCTGAGCCCCCGGCCGCGCTGGCCGACCGACTCCCCCTCGACGCCATCGCCGACGCGCTGACCGCCCACGGCTGGTGGGCCGGCGACGATGCGCTTCCGCGGGAGGTCACCGACCGGCTCCGGGCCGAACTGGACCGGCTCGAGGACGAAGACCGGCTGCGCCGCGCCGGTATCGGCCGCGAGATCGACTACCAGGTCGACCGCGACGTCCGCCGCGACCGTATCCGCTGGCTGAACCGCGATACGCCCGTCCAGGCCGAACTGCTCGACTTCGCCGGGGCACTGAAAGTCCGGCTGAACCGCGCGCTGTTCCTCGGGCTGTTCGAGTTCGAAGGCCACTTCGCGCTCTACCCCGAAGGCGCCTTCTACCGCACCCACTACGACAGCTTCCGGGGTGCGGCCAACCGGCTGGTCTCACTGGTGTTGTTCCTGAACCCCGACTGGCAGCCGGAGCACGGCGGCGAACTGGTGCTCTACCAGGACGACGAGCGCACGGAACGAGCCCGCATCGCGCCGCGCGACGGCCGCCTGGTGCTGTTTCTCAGCGAGGAGATTCCGCACGAAGTCCGCCC
>CAZJSH010000152.1:0-5542 GCA_964548715.1 uncultured Halomonas sp.
CGCCCGACGCACCGGCCTCGATCATGCCCTTCATCAGCTCATGCGCATTCAGCACGCCGCCGAATCCGGCCTCTGCATCGGCGACGATCGGCGCGAACCAGTCGATGCTGCCCTTGCCTTCCGAGTGCTGGATCTGGTCGGCGCGGCGCAGCGTGTTGTTGATGCGGCGGACCACGTCGGGCACCGAGCTGGCCGGGTACAGCGACTGGTCGGGATACATCTGGCCGGCGTTGTTGGCGTCGGCGGCCACCTGCCAGCCCGACAGGTAGATCGCCTTCAGGCCGGCGCGGACCTGCTGCATGGCCTGGTTGCCGGTCAGCGCGCCCAGCGCGTTGACGAACGGCTCTTCGTGCATCAGCCGCCAGAGCTTCTCGGCGCCCTGGCGCGCCAGCGTGTGCTCGATCCGGATCGAGCCGCGGAGGCGGTGGACTTCGGCCGCGTCGTAGGGCCGCTCCACGCCTTTCCAGCGCGGGTTCTCGGTCCAGTCGCGCTCCATTTCGATGATGTCGCTGACGTTGGTGGATTCGTTCATGGTGCTTCTCCGTGGCTCCGGGGCAGGGTCAGTCGAGCCGGTCGTAGGCCGGCAAGGTGATGAATTCGATGAAATCGTCTCTGTAGGTGACGGCGCTCAACAGTTCGGCAGCGGCGTCGAGGTGGTCGCCGAGCGCGCCCTCGGCGCGCAGTTCGTCGACGATCTCGGCCTGCCAGCTCTTGACCAGCTCGGCGTCGATGGCGCGGCCGTCGTCGAGCGTTCCGGCCTCGTGACGCATCCACTGCCAGAGCTGGGCGCGGGCGATTTCTGCGGTGGCCGCGTCCTCCATCAGGTGACGAATCGGCACGCAGCCCTGGCCGCTCAGCCAGGCCGCCAGGTACTCGATCGCCACCCGGATGTTGCCGCGCACGCCGGCCTCCGTGATCGTGCCCTGCGCGGGCGCGACCAGGTCGCCGGCCGAGACCTCGACGTCCCGGCGCATCTTGGTCAACTGGTTGGCGCCGTGGAGGTATTCGTCGAAGATCTCCATGGCGATCGGAATCAGTCCCGGATGCGCCACCCAGGTGCCGTCATGGCCTTCCGAGGCCTCGCGTTTCTTGTCGGCTCGCACCTTGGCCAGCGCCGCTTCGTTGGCGTCCGGATCGTTCTTGATCGGAATCTGCGCGGCCATGCCGCCCATCGCGAACGCGCCGCGACGATGGCAGGTCTGGATCAGCAGCTGTGAGTAGGCCTTCAGGAACGGCACGGTCATCGTGACCTGCTCCCGGTCCGGAAGCACTTTATCAGGATGATTACGGAACCTCTTGATATAACTGAAGATATAGTCCCAACGACCGCAATTAAGACCGACGATTCGCTGCTTCAGTGCATAGAGGATCTCGTCCATCTCGAAGACCGCCGGCAGGGTTTCGATGAGGACCGTGACCTTGACCGTTCCGGGCTCGAGACCGACCACCTGCTCGATCCGCGACAGCGCCTCTTCCCACAGCGCGGCTTCGTGTCGGTTTTCCAGCTTCGGAAGGTAGAGGTATGGACCCGAACCGTTGTCCAGCAATACGCGCGCATTGTGGCGAACGAAGCAGGCCGCATCGAACAGTCCGGCGGGAATCGGGCGATCGTCGACCAGCACGTGTTTCTCGTCGAGGTGCCAGCCGCGCGGCCGCGCGATCAGGATGGCCGGGTTCTCGCCCAGCGCGTAGTGCTTGCCGTTCGGCGCGGTGAATTCGATCGTGCGCCGCGCCGCGTCGTGCAAGTTCTGCTGGCCGTGCATCATGTTGTCCCAGCTCGGCGTGCTGGAATCCTCGAAATCGGCCATGAAGACGCGCGCACCACTGTTCAGCGCGTTGATGATCATCTTGCGGTCGACCGGACCGGTGATCTCCACCCGGCGATCCTGCAGGTCCGCGGGAATCGGCGCCACGGTCCAGTCGGAATCGCGGATCGCGCGCGTTTCGGCCGGAAAGTCCAGCGTGCCGCCCGCATCGAGGCGGGCCTGCACCGCCTGCCGGTTTTCCAGCAGGCGATCGACCGGCGCGCGGAAACGACGGCCCAGCTCGGCCAGCAGGTCGAGCATCCCATCGTCGAGCAGCGCCTCGGTGCCCTCCGGCGGCGGCAGGGTCAAACGGGCGGGTGCATCGTCATTCATGGCGTGGGTCGACATCGCGACTCTCCTGGCTTCGGCGCGGCAAGACTAGGCGCATGGCAGGTATATGACAAATCAAATAATTGGATATCGAGCATTCGATTTACTTATACTCTCGCTGTACCGCGAACCCGAATCCGGATCCGTACATGTACAAGGGCAACCTTCTCAAGCACTTGCGCGCGTTCTGCCAGACCGCACGCACCGGCACGGTCTCCGGTGCGGCCCAGCGGCTGTTCGTGTCCCAGCCTTCGGTCAGCCAGCAGATCCGCGCTCTGGAGGAGGAACTCGGCCAGAAGCTTTTCGACCGCCAGGGGCCGCGCCTGCACCTGACTCCCGCCGGGCGAACCCTTCTGGAACTGGCCCGGCCGCTGGTCGACCGGCTCGACGCCCTGCCCGATGAATTCGCCCGGACCTTCGGCCGGCTGGACTCCGGGGAAATCCGGGTCGCCGCCGGGGAGTCGACCATCCTGCACCTGCTGCCCGCCCTGCTCCAGCGCTTCCGCCGCCAGCATCCCGGGATTTTCGTGCACCTGCACAACGTCACCGGCGCCGACGGCATGGGTCTGATCCGCAGCGACGAGGTCGACTTCGCCGTCGGCTCGATGATCGACGTTCCCGACGACATCTCCTACCGGCCGATCTACAGTTTCAAGCCGGTCCTGATCGCCCACCGCGACCACCCCCTGGCCCGGCGCCGCGACATCACGCTGGCCGACATCAGTCCATACGGGCTGATCCTGCCGCCGCGCCGGCTGACGACCTACACTCTGATCGACCGCGTCTTCCAGAAGCACAAGCTGCCGTTCCGGGTCACGCTGGAAGTCGGGGGCTGGGAAGTCATCAAGAAGTTCGTTGCCCAGGGCATGGGCATTTCCATCGTGACCAGCATCTGCCTGGGCGACAACGATCGCGATCAGTTGGTCACCCGCGACGTGAGTCGATGGTTCCCGCAGCGCACCTACGGCGTGGTCATGCGCAAGGGCGCCTACCTGACGCCCCAGGCGCGGCGCTTCATCGAGCTGATGTCGCCCGACCTCTTCCCCGAGCCCGAATTCGCCGGCCGGGCGGCTGCCGCATGAGGCCGCACGGCTTGTCATCGGCACGGCCGGCCCCATCTAGCCGAGCATGAGCCAGCCCACCATGGTCGCCATGTCCGGCGGCGTCGACTCCTCGGTCACGGCCCTGCTGCTGAAGCGGCAGGACGTGCCGATAGCCGGCCTGTTCATGAAGAACTGGGAAGACGACGACATCGACGGCGCCTGCGCGGCCGAAGACGACGCGGCCGACGCCCGGGCCGTGGCGGAGCTGCTCGGCATCCCCTTTCACGCGCGCAATTTCGCGCTGGAATACTGGGAGTCGGTGTTCGAGCGCTTTCTCGACGAACTGCGCGCAGGTCGGACACCGAACCCGGACGTACTGTGCAACCGAGAGATCAAGTTCAAGGTCTTTCTCGAACACGCCCGCGACCTCGGCTTCGAGGTCATGGCGACGGGCCACTACGCCCGGCGCGACGAGCGTGACGGGCGATTCCGGCTGCTCAAGGGGCTCGATATCCGCAAGGACCAGAGCTACTTCCTCTACATGCTCGACCAGGAGCAGCTGGCGCACGCGCGGTTCCCGGTCGGCGAACTGGAGAAGTCCGATCTGCGCCGGATCGCCGCCGAGGCCGGCCTGCCGACCGCGGCCAAGAAGGACTCCACCGGCATCTGCTTCATCGGCGAACGCAACTTCGACGGTTTCATTGCGCGCTACCTCGCCGCCGAGCCGGGCGAGATCCTGACCACCGCCGGCGTGCCCATCGGATGTCATCGCGGCCTGATCCACTACACCCTCGGCCAGCGCAAGGGGCTGGGGATCGGCGGCGTTCGCGGCTTTCCCGAGGCGCCGTGGTTCGTTGTCCACAAGGACCTGGACGGCAATCGGCTGTTCGTGACCCAGGATCCCGACGACCCCCACCTGCTGGCCGACCGGCTGCAGGCCGGGCAGCTGACCTGGGTCGCCGACTCCGCGCCCGAGGTCGGTGCCCGGGTGACCGCCAAGATCCGCTATCGCCAGCCGGACCAGGCGGCGCGCATCGATGCACTGGAGGACGGCCGCCTGGGCTTGGTCTTCGACGAGCCGCAGCGCGCGGTCACTCCGGGCCAGTCGGTGGTTCTGTACGACGGTGAGGAATGCCTCGGCGGTGGCATCATCGAACGCGGCAACCAAAGGATTCCGGACACGGCATGAAACACGACCTGCGCGAACAGACGCTGGCCTTCGCCGGCACCCTGCAGGCCGGCGAACTGGTCCGGCAGATCGCCGATTCCGGCCAGTGCAGCCGCCAGGCGGCCGAGCACACGCTCGACAGCCTGTTCGCGGTCGAGGCAGACTCCACCGCCGCCGTGTTCGGCGGCGTGCGCGGCGTCCGCCTGGGCCTGACCGTGGCCGGCGAGCTCGGCCAGGGCACCTCGCGCGACGCGTTGACCTCGCTGGGCTACGCCTCCGGCTTGCTGCGGCTGGCCCGGCTTTTGAAACGGGATGCCGAGCGGCAGGAGCATCTGCACCGCGAACTCGAACTGATCGCGCCTGCTCGGGCGCGCGCCGAGTCGGTGCTCGACCCGGCCGTGCTCGCCCAGCTGGCCGATACCTACAAGTCGCTGATCTCGCCGCTGCCGTTCCGGATCCAGGTCGTCGGCCGGCCGGAGGTCCTGAAGCAGCCGGAAAAGGTCGAATGGGTCCGGGCCCTGCTGCTCGGCGGGCTTCGAGCGGCCTTTCTCTGGCACCAGATCGGCGGGCGGCCCTGGAAGTTGTTGTTCCAGCGCAAGAAGATGATCCGGCTGGCCGGAGACATGCTCGAACGCGGAGCCTGACCGCCGGGGTTGCCGATAACAAGCGTGGTAAAATCAAGGTCTTCGCTCCGTCGACTCATCCATTCCCGGAGAACACCATGCGAGACGCCCTCAACTGCCGCGACGCCTTCGACGCCAACGGAACCTCCTACACGTTCTACAGCCTCGCGAAGCTCGGCGAGACCCACGACATCTCGCGCCTTCCGTTCTCGCTGAAGATCCTGCTCGAGAACCTGCTGCGCCACGAAGACGGCGAAACCATCACCGCCGACGACATCGCCGCCGTGGCGAACTGGGATCCGGACGCGAAGCCGACCCAGGAAATCGCGTTCACCCCGGCCCGGGTCGTGCTGCAGGACTTCACCGGCGTTCCGGCCATCGTCGACCTCGCGGCCATGCGCGACGCGATGAAGAACCTGGGTGGCTCGCCGACGGCGATCAACCCGCTGTCGCCGGCCGAGCTGGTCATCGATCATTCCGTCCAGGTCGACGAGTACGGCCGACCGGACGCGCTGGACCTGAACAACCGCATCGAGTTCGAGCGCAACAAGGAGCGCTATGCGTTCCTGCGCT
>CAZJSH010000153.1:0-5533 GCA_964548715.1 uncultured Halomonas sp.
GCCTGGATCTGGGCATCCCCGATCGCGCCCTCCAGTTTCGCGAGAATGCCTTCCAGCGCCGGGTAGCGCTGCAGTGCGGCCTCGCGATAGACAACGGCTGCCGCGTGGGGCGGGAAGAACTCGCGGTCGTCGGCGAGCACCTTGAGATCGAAGATCTCGATCTGGGGATCGGCCGAATGAACCAGCGCGACGTCGATCTCGCCATCCATCAAGAGCTCGTAGAGCTGGCTTCGGTCACGGGTCGGGACCTCGAGAACCCGCTGGAAATCGATCCCGTAGCGACGGCCGAGCGGTCCCAGGCCATCGATCGGACGTCCCCGGAATTCGCTGTCGACCCCGATCACCAGCCGATCGGTGTATGGCGCGAGATCGGAATAGCTGCGAACATCCAGGGCGCGCGCGCGCTCGCGCAGCATTGCGAGGCCGGGACTGCTCTCGAAGCCCAGCGGTTCGCTCCATGACAGCCCCAGCGGGCCATAGCGCTCGCGCAGGAGCTCGATCGCCGAGTCGGGATCGGCATCGGCCGGCTGCGCCAGCCCCAGAAGCGCCAGCCCCGACCCCGTGTACTCGGGATAGAGATTGATTTCGCCGCGTTTCAGGGCTTCCATCGTGAGTCGGCTACCGCCCAGCCCGATCCGCCGCTGGACCGGGATGCCTTCGGCGTCGGCCAGTTCGGCGATGAGTTCGGCGACGATTCGGTCTTCCGGCGACTGCTTGCCGCCGACAAGCAGCGGCTCTCGATCGAGATCGCATCCGCCGAGGGCAACCGCCAGGACCATGGCGGACAGGGTGCTTCGGATGATGGTCACGACGACGCTCCTCGTTTCCGGGTCGAACGTACAGGCGCGCGGACATCGGGCTGCCTCGCGGCAGTGGAACCCTCGGCGCGGATTGCCCTCAGGAAACCCACCACCTGAAGGAGCAGCACCACGGAAAACGGAATCGCGCCGGTGACCGCCATTGCCTTGGCAACCTCGACCGATCCGCTGAAAAGGGTGGCCACGGTCAGCACAGCGACCAGGGTGCCCCAGACCAGCTTGTAAGGCAGCGGCGGGTTCAGCTGGCCTTCACTGGTCATCATCGAAAGCACGAAGCTTCCTGAATCCGCAGAGGTCACGAGGAAGATGAAGATCAGGAACAGCGCTACGAAGCCGAGGACCTGGCCGAGCGGAAAGAAGTCGAGGAAAACGAAGAACGCGCGGCTGACGTCCTGGGATACCAGTTCGGCGATGCCGCCGCCGCCGAACATCTCGATGAATACACCGGCTCCGCCCAGCACCGCGAACCAGAACAGCGAGAACAAAGTCGGCACGATGATGACGCCGGCGCAGAATTCACGAATGGTGCGTCCGCGACTGATACGGGCGATGAAGATTCCGACGAAGGGCCCCCAGGCCAGCCACCAGATCATGTAGGTGAGCGTCCAGCTGGCCGTCCATTCCTGGAGCCCCTCGAACGGCAGCAGATGAAACGCCATTCCCGGTAGCTGGGTGATGTAGTTGCCGATCGAGTCCACCAGGGTCTCGAAAATGAACGCCGTCGGCCCGAGCACGGCGATGTAGATCACCATGAGAACCGCGACCGCCATGTTGATGTTGGACAGCAGTTTGATGCCGCGATCCACACCGACCGAGGTCGATGTCATGTAGGTGGCGTACATCGTCATCATGATTGCCAGCGACATGCCGAAACTGAGTGGCGTGCCGATCAACTCGCCGAGGCCGGCGCGAATCTGCAGCGTCCCCATGGTCAGCGAGCCGGCAAGACCGAATACGACGGCGAAGACGCCGAGAACGTCTGCGACCTGGCCGAGGCGCTGACCGCCGACGCCCGGGAAAAGCGATTCGATCGGCGTCGAGATCAGCGGCTTCTTCTTTTTCCGGAACGTGAAATAAGCGATCACCATGGCGCAGACGCCATAGATGGCCCATGCGTGCAGGCCCCAGTGCAGGTTGGTCAGTACGAACGCCGCCCGGGCCGCCTCGGCGGTTTCGCCGGCCATGCCGGGCGGGTCGCGGAAGTGGTAGAGAGGTTCTGCCACGCCCCAGAAGATGAGACCGGCACCCATGCCGCCGGCAAACAGCATCGCGATCCACGAGATGGTCGAGAACTCGGGCTTCTCGTCATCGGCGCCCAGCTTGACGCGGCCATACGGCCCCAGCGCCAGAAATCCAGCCAGGATCAGGAAGCCGGTGCTGATCAGCAGCCAGTACCAGCCGATGCTGGTCAGCATGAACGTCGTGAAGCCCAGCGACGTGCCGCTCATGCCATCGGGGTCGATCAGGCCCCATCCGCCGAAGGCGGCGACCAGGATCAACGATACGATGAAGACGCGATTCGGTGCGAAACGCTTGGGCGAATTCGCGGAATGACTCATGAGGGGGTCTTCGGGGCACGGTGGGTCGGCTCGCCGAAGACGAAGCGTTCGTCGCCGGCGGAGATTGCCGCGGGCGCCTCCACCGACTGAAGGGCCGGGCCTTCCGCACAGTCCGCGAACGCAAGCATTGGGACGACGGAAAATTTGGCATCAACGCCTTTCAGCATCTTTTGTCCCCGGTTGATGTTGGACAACCCGGCTCGCGTATTTCCGGTGCCGGGATCGCGTGGTCCCACTCGAACATGCGTTGCCGGTACGGATCAGTCTAACGCAACGGCTTCGAGGCGCATCAGGAGGTCTTCGTCCTCGTCCAGCACTTCGAGCTGGGGGCCGATGATCCTGAAATGGCGCGCGAGTTCCAGCGCATCGTGGATCACCTGCGCCTGTTCCATGCCGTGGCTGCACAGCATGCGGGTCGCGGCCAGGCTCGAAAACTCGATCGAGCCACCGCGGGCCTGATATCGTCCGATCAGACGGTTGCAGCCGTCGGACCCCGCCAGCTCACCGGTTTCACGGAAGATCAGGTGTGGCTCGCGCTGATTATCGAATCGCTCGATGCCTGACCCCTCCACCAGCACCAGCCGCCAGTAGGTGTTTTCCAGTGTCGCGGCGCTCACCGGCTCCGGGCAGTCGAGGCCGGGCCAGATGCCGACGAACCGTTCAGGGACGAGCGTCGGCACCGGTTCCGTGCCCTCCATCGGCAGACGCTGCTCGATCCGGCCCTCCAGGCTTATCCTCAGTTCCTGACCGGGTTCTTCCCGCGCCTCGATGTAGGCTTCCTGGATTGCGCGATTGTCGCCTTCGGCGGCCACCGGCATATCCAACCCGGTCAGACATTCCCGGAAACGCCCCGCATCGGCCATGTAGCGATATTCGCCCCCCAGCAGCAGGCGCGGCTCCAGCAATGGGAGGTCCGACTGCCTTGAAAGGCTGTAGTCGAGTTCGGACTCGATGTGTCCGCCGTCGCGGTCGAGCAACCGCAGGCTGTCCGGACTCGATATGGCGTAGCGCAGCGGTGCTTCGCGTCCGCCGTAGAGGATGAGTTGCTCATGGCCCGACGAAATCAGATACCGACCGATGTCATAAAAGGGACCGCCGTCGCGATCCAGATAGTTTTCGCGCAACAGAAAGATGTTGTCGGGCAACAGGTCGATCCGGGTTTCGATGCCGGGGCAGTCGGCGCACGGCAGTCGTCCGGCGAAATGGGCCGGGAGCTCGCCCAGCGGGCCAGGCGCGGGCCGCTCGACCTGGCGCATCCGCACGGTCAGCGTCGAAGGGAACCCCCTGGTGATGACCTGGTGGACCTGGTCGGTCACGAACAGCAATTCGTTGCGGTCATACAAGCGGGCAGAAACGCTGTAGGTATGGCGCGGGTCGATTCGGGCCGGGTCGTAGGCGATCCGGAACTCGTAGGGCGGTTGGCCGGCTGGCTGCACGATCATCTCGCCGAGTCGTTCGGCAGGGGCTCCGGCCTTGCTGATGTCCTGCAGGACCACTTCCAGCCGCGCGTCCGCGGGCGTGGCGATGCGCTCGAGATATAAAACGTGTCCGGAGACCTCCGCCGGAGCGGGCTCGGCCATGGCGCTCGGGTTGGGCAGGAACAGAGACACCGCCAATATGAGCAGAAATCGATTCGCTGGTTCTTTCATTGTCATTCCTCCCGGCTTCGTATCGACCGCATGGCGCCAGATGCCCGGTAGCGGACCTTGCCGGGAGCGTGATCGACCGTCGCTCAGTCGCTCAGGTACGGAGACCGTCTGGCATCGGCCGTGCGGACTATCTCAGCGTCCTAGCGTAGCGGTGATGCACCGGCCCTCCAGTCAAGAAATGTAAAAATGTACCGTCCACGCGCGGGGCGGGGCAGCGTCGATATTCCTGCAACGCGATCACGGCCTCGCGTGTCTCGTCGCGCCGTTCGCGGGTTCGCGAAACTGCCGATTCCGCCCGACCTGGCCGAGCCACCCTTCGCCTGCAAACAGCCTCCAACAGGCCTTCGGTCAAGCGCCGGCGATGATTCCATCTGCTGGAGGGCGCTTGCGCGCGAATGCAACCGGTCTTCAGTTTCCAGTTGCCGGTTTTCAGCTTCTTCTTCGCGCGCGTCGCCCCTTGGCGCGGTCGCGTCCATCCTCCTATGGACGAGGCCTCGATCTTTCGCCCGGCACAGCCGGCCTCCCACAGGCTTCGATCCGGCGTCGCGCCCGTGGAGGACGTCTTCGGTCGACGAGCGATTTCGTCACGAGGTCCCGGGTTCGCCTGCGGCGCCCCGGGACGACGAGAATTCTGGGGTGCCCTCGGCGAGGCCATCGCTTGCAAGGCAAGCTCCCACAAGATCATCGAAACTGGGAACTGGGAACTGAACCCGAAAGCCGAAACCCGTCCCCGCCCGCGAACGGTTGTCAGCCGGCCACCCGCTCCAGCGCCGCTTGGTCCAGTCGGTAGACCGTCCATCCCGACTGGGGTTTTGCGCCCAGCGATTCGTAGAACTCGATGGCGGGCCGGTTCCAGTCCAGCACGCTCCATTCCATCCTGCCGCATCCGCGTTCGCGTGCTTTCCGGGCCAGCTCCAGCAGCAGCGCCTTGCCGATGCCCTTGCCGCGCATTTCTTCGCGCACGAACAGGTCCTCGAGGTACAGGCCGGGTTTGCCGGTCCAGGTCGAAAAGTTGTGGAAGAACAGCGCGAACCCGGCGGGTTCGCCGGCCCATTCGGCCACCACGGCCTCGGCGGTCGGCGAGTCGCCGAACAGCCCGGCGTGGAGCAGCTCCGGGGTGGCCTTCGCGGATTCGGGTTCCTTTTCGTAGATCGCCAGGTCCTTGATCAGGTCGAGCAGCAGGTCGACGTCGTCGGGCGTGGCGGGGCGCAGCGTCAGCGGGGCGTCCGAGGGCATGATCCGGTCCGGTATTCGGGGTCGACGGAGCATAGCGCAGATGGACTTTGGCCGGTTCTGCGTTACAATATGCGGCTACGCGCCTGTAGCTCAGCTGGATAGAGTGCTGCCCTCCGAAGGCAGAGGTCGCAGGTTCGACTCCTGCCAGGCGCGCCAGACACCGGAAAGGGTCGCGAATTCGCGGCCCTTTTTCATGTCCGGGCGAAGGGTGGCCCGGCCGGTTCGCGCGCAAGCGCCCTCCAACAGTCGAACGGAGCGGGGCGCCGGATCG
>CAZJSH010000154.1:0-5505 GCA_964548715.1 uncultured Halomonas sp.
GAGCTTGCTCGCGAACCGGTCGTGCCACCCTTCGCCCGCAAGCGGCCTCCAACAGGCCGAGGGAGCCGTTCCGCTCAAATCGACTGTTGGAGGGAGCTTGCTCGCGAACCGGCCTCAGTCGGAGGTGAAGATCAGCTTCGGCCGGTTGTAGAGTCCGCCGGCGACCCAGGCCAGGGCGATGGCGGCCAGGGTGGTGCTGAGCAGGGTCGCACCGATCCAGGCGGTGTTCAGCGGTTCGCCGCGGACCAGTTCCAGGATCATGATGTTCTGGTTCAGCAGCGGCACCCAGGTCATCCAGGTCTCGGCCTTGGTCGGGTCGATCAGCAGCCAGAAGCTGGGAATCATCGGGACGAAGATGATCAGGCCCATGTAGCTCTGGGCCTCGCGGAAACTCTTGGCGAACGAGGCCAGGATGGTCAGCATCGCGGCGGCCAGCAGGGCGGCCGGCGCGACCAGCAGGAACGCCATGCCGGCGACCTTGAAGTCGAGGTTCAGCGAAACACCCATGTCGGCCGTCGGCAGCATACCCATCGCATAGACGAAGGCCACGAGCCCGAGCGCGAGCGTGGCCAGCGCGAAGAACGTGGTGGCCATCAGTTTGCCGGCCATGATCTTCCAGCGAGGAAGCGGGTTGATCAGCAGAGGCTCCAGCGACTTGCGCTCGCGCTCGCCGGCGGTGGTATCGACGGCCATGTGCATCGAGCCCATGAACACGGTGATCAGGATGAAGTACGGCAGGAAGGCCAGGATCTGGCCGCCCCGGGAGGTCGGCGTCGACAGGTCGACGATCTGGGTATCGATCGGCCGGGTGATCTCGGGATGGATGCCGCGCAACTGCAGCCGGACCTGGCTGATCTGCGCGCTGTAGGTCCCCAGGTAGCTCCGGACGCGCGCGATCGTGGTGCCGGTATAGCGCAGCGACTGGTCGGCGATGATCTCGATCGGCGCCGGCTGGCCGGCCTGCCAGGCCTCGCCGAAGCCCTCGGGGATGCGCAGCACGACCTCGTGTTCCTCGCTGCGCACCGCGGCTTCCGGATCGTCGGGTGCGTCTTCGATGATCACGCCCTGGCGCTCCAGCCAGGCGACCAGGTTCGGCGCGTTCTCTGCGCCGACGACCGGCAGCTCGAGCGCGGCTTCCATGCGCTCGGTGGTCTCGCTGGCCATGAACGACAGCATCAGGCCGAAGATCACCGGCCCGAACAGCGGCCCGATGATCAGCGTGTTCAGCACGACCCGCCGATCGCGGAAATTGTCGAGCAGCTCCTTGATGAATACGGCAATCATGCGAGCAGACCCTCGTCGGAGCCGATGAGTTTCACGAAGGCATCCTCCAGGTTGTCCTCACCGCTCTTCTCCAGCAGCTGCCGGGCCGTGCCGTCGGCGGCGATGCGACCCTTGGAGATGATGACGATGCGGTCGCAGAGCGCGGCGACCTCCTGCATGATGTGGGTCGAAAGGACCACGCAATGGCCTTCCATCTTCAGCCGCAGCAGGAATTCACGCAGCGCGCGGGTGGTCATCACGTCCAGCCCGTTGGTCGGCTCGTCGAGCAGGATCGTGCCGGGCTCGTGGATCAGCGCGCGAGCGATCGCCACCTTGACCCGCTGGCCCTGCGAGAAACCGTCGGTCTTGCGGTCGATGAAGCCGGCCATGTCGAGGACGTCGCTCAGGTGATTGACCCGGCTCTCGATGGTGTTCTTCGAAAGCCCCTGCAGCTTACCGTAGTAGCGGATGTTTTCACGCGCGGTCAGGCGGTCGTAGAGGCCGCGCGAATCCGGCACCACGCCGAGTTTGGCCTTGACCCCGATCGGATCGGCCAGCGGGTCGATGCCGTCGACGGTCATCGTGCCCGAGTCGGGCTTGAGCAGCGTATAGAGCATCCGCAGCGTGGTGGTCTTGCCGGCGCCGTTGGGGCCCAGCAGGCCGGTGATCTGGCCGTCGCGCGCGGCGAAGCTGACCTCGTCGACGGCCACCACCTTGCCCTTGTTGAAGGTCTTGCGGAGTTTGTGCGCTTCGATCATGGTGCCGGCCCCAGCAGGTCGAGGAAGAACGGCTCCGGGCCGATCCGGTCCATGCACTCGGTGTCCAGTTCGGCCACCGAGGCCTCGTTGATGAACTGCGTCGCGATGCCGGACATGCAACCGTTGGTGACCACGATGTGCCCGCGGCCCTCGGCGACCAGGTGCTCCGCGTTGTCGAACTGGCGCTGCGCCTCCTCGCCGTACTCCGGCGGCGTGACAGGATCGCGCTCACCGGACAGCAGCAACGTCGGCACGTCGGAGGTAAACGCCTCGAAGAACCCGGCGTCGACCGGATCGGCCGGCCACCAGGCGCAGACCCGGGCGTAGAGGTCCTGCATGCTGTTGCCGAGCAGGGTGCCGGCGTTGTCGATGCCCGGCGGCCAGTGCGGCCAGTCCTCGCTGCAGCCGACCGCGAAGTTCAGGCCGATGGCCAGGGAGTCACTCATCTGGTCGCCGACGATCAGCGCCTGGGCGGCCAGGCGCTCCGGACTGCCCGTGCTGGCAGCCTCGTGCACCAGGTACGGAATCATCATCTGCGCTTCCGGCGAATAGGCAAGGAACCGCAGCGAGCCGGCCAGCACCTGGTCGGAGAACTCGATCGGCTCGGCAATGCCGGTCCGGGGATGGGTGACCTGGATCTCGACCGGGGTCTCGGCGTACTGCGCCTTGAGCTGCTCGAACCGCTCGGCCAGCCCCGGAAACCGCTCGCCGCATTCCGGCGACTCGGCGCAGGCCGCGAACAGCCGCTCCAGCGCCTGGTCGAGCTTTTCGGCGTGCTCGGAGCCCAGTTTCAGCCGGCTGGGCACGACGCCGTCCAGGATCATCGCGCGGACCCGGTCGGGGTATTCGCGAAGGTAGACCTGGGCCATGCGCGTTCCGTAGGATCCGCCGACCAGGTTGACCTTCTCGGCGCCGATGTGCTCGCGCAGCGCCTCGAGGTCGGCCGCGCCGTCGCGGGTGGTGTAATACCGGACGTCGGCGTCCAGCTCGTCCAGGCACAGGCGCAGCTGGCGGACCAGCTCGTCGAAGTCGTCCTCGGTCATCATCAGTTCTTCGTCGAAGTCGCAGGACAGCGCGTTCGAGCCGCCGGTGCCGCGCTGGTCGAGGAAGACCAGGTCCCGGGTCCGGTTCACGTCATTGAACGGCGCCTGCATGATCGGCGCGATATCGCGGGCGGCCTGCCCGGGTCCGCCGGCCAGGAACATCACCGGGTCCTGGGCCACGTCGTTGCTGCGGGCCGGAATCACCGCCCACGCCAGGTCCAGCGTTCGGCCGTCCGGATCTTCGCGGTTTTCGGGTACGCTAAGGGTTCCGCAAAGGGCATCGACGGCCAATCGGCCGCCGGCGATCGACAATTCGCATTTTTCGAGTCCGGGCCAGCGCTCGTCCTGCGCCGGGACCGGTTGCACGGCCGCGATCAGCAGACCGGCCGCACACAGGATTCGAGATTGCATTCTCAATGGTTCGCCCCAACGAAAACGGGATGTCCGGGATCGCCACAGTACGGAGGCGGGCGACCGAAATCAACAGGCCAGAGGTCATGCACGCACTCGACGTTTCCAATCTGAAGAAGACCTACAAGAACGGCGTCGAAGCGCTGAAGGGCATCGATCTGAAGGTCGAGGAAGGCGACTTCTTCGCCCTGCTCGGCCCCAATGGCGCAGGAAAATCCACGCTGATCGGCATCGTCTCGTCACTGGTCAACGCGTCCGGCGGCGAGACCAAGGTGTTCGGCATCAGCGTGCAGCAGGATCGCTCGCGAGCGATGGCGCAGATCGGCCTGGTCCCGCAGGAGATCAACTTCAACCAGTTCGAGAAGCCGTTCGAGATCTGCGTCAACCAGGCCGGCTACTATGGCGTGCCGCGCTCGATCGCGAAGGAGCGGGCCGAGAAATACCTCAAGCAACTCCAGCTCTGGGACAAGGCGTTCCGGCCCTCGCGGCAGATGTCGGGCGGCATGAAACGCCGGCTGCTGATCGCCCGGGCGATGATGCACGAACCGCGGCTGCTGATCCTCGACGAGCCGACCGCCGGCGTCGACATCGAGATCCGCCGCTCGATGTGGAAATTCATCGAGGGCATCAACACTGCCGGCACCACCGTCATCCTGACCACGCACTATCTCGAAGAAGCCGAGAACCTGTGCCGCAACATCGCGATCATCGACCACGGCCGGATCGTCGAGAACACGACCGTCAAGGCCCTGCTCGGCAAACTCGATATCGAGACCTTCGTGCTCGATCTCGGCGCGCCGCTCGACACCGCGCCGCAGGTCGACGGCATGGAGATCGAACTGCGCGATCCGACCACCCTGCTGGCCAGCCTGCCGAAGTCAAAGGGCCTGAACGCGCTGTTCATCACGCTGGAGGAACGCGGCATCCAGGTCACGTCGATGCGTAACAAGGTCAATCGGCTGGAAGAGCTGTTCCTGCGCCTGGTCGAGAAACCGAAGTCCGCCGAGAAGGGAGAAGCCGCATGAACGCCGAAGTCTCTGCGCGGACGTACTGGATCGGCTTCAAGACCATCGTCATCAAGGAAGTGAACCGGATCCTGAGGATCTGGCCGCAGACCCTGATTCCGCCGGCGATCACCATGACGCTGTACTTCGTGATCTTCGGCCAGCTGATCGGCCGCCGCATCGGCGAGATGGGCGGCATGGACTACATGGACTTCATCGTGCCCGGCCTGATCATGCTGTCGGTGATCACCAACTCGTACGGCAACATCACCAGCTCGTTCTTCGGCGCCAAGTTCGGGCGTCACATCGAAGAGCTGCTGATTTCGCCGCTGCCGCCGATCCTGATCCTCGCCGGCTACGTCTCCGGCGCGCTGTTCCGCGCGCTGATGGTCGGCGCCCTGGTGCTGCTGGTGGCGACCTTCTTCTCCGACCTGTCGATCCAGCACTGGGGCATCACTCTGACGGTGGTGGTCCTGACCTCGATCGTGTTCGCGCTCGGCGGTTTCATCAACGCCACCTTCGCGCAGAAATTCGACGACATCTCGATCATCCCGACCTTCATCCTGCAGCCGATGACCTACCTGGGCGGCGTGTTCTTCTCGGTCGAACTGCTGCCCGGCGTGTGGGAGAAGATCGCCCTGGCCAACCCCATCCTCTACATGGTCAACGCCTTCCGCTACGGCATGCTCGGCGTCTCCGACGTGCCGCTGGCCCCGGCTTTTGCGATCATCATCGGCTTCGGGGTGGTGCTCGGCGCGATCTGCCTGACGCTGCTGAAGCGCGGCACCGGCTTGCGGACATAGCGTTTTCCCGGGGCGCGGCCCCGTAGCCCCCGCTTTTCCTGTTGGAGCCGCTTGCAGACGAAGGAAGCATCTCGCCCGAACCGCCTGTTGGAGGGAGCTTGCTCGCGAACCGGATCGACCACCCTTCGCCCGCAAGCGGCCTCCAACAGGGACCCGTGACAGATCCGCCTGTTGGAGGGAGCTTGCTCGCGAACCGGCCAGGCCAACCTTCGCCCGCAAGCGG
>CAZJSH010000155.1:0-5452 GCA_964548715.1 uncultured Halomonas sp.
CGCTTCGACCAGGCCGCCGGCATGCGCGACGACCTGGCGCGCACGGGCCTGCTCGACGACGCCCGGGAAGGCGAGGACATCCGCTACGCGCTGGCCTACGCCAACTTCAAGGCCGGCGACTTCGCCGCGGCCGAGCAGCAGCTGGTCACCCTCGAGCGCGCCGACCTGTTCCGCAAGGCCACCGAACTGCGCCGCGTGATGGCGCAGTGCGCCGACGAACCGTGGCTCTGCCGCTGACCGACATGACTCCGAACCTCCGATTTCGCCTGCCGTCGCTCGCGCGATGGACCGTTGCCCTGCTGCTGGTCGCTCTCGCATCGCCGGCGGCCGCGCAGGACGACGGCGCGGCGGCCGACGCCGGCCCACCGGCCCAGGTCTCGGTGCTGGTCTTCGAAGGCGGGCGTCCGGTGCCCGACCTGAACCTGCGCATCGGCGATACCGCAGGCCGCACCGACGAGAACGGCAGCTGGTCGGTCGCAGTCCCGGCCCAGCGCACCCGCCTGACCGTGTTCGACAACGCGCAGGCCCTGACCGCGTTGCCGTTGAACCTGCGTCCCGGTGAGCTGCTGCAGATCATCATCACCCTGCGCGGCGAAGAGCGACGGGCCTTCGTCAGCCTCGAATCGTCCCTGCCGCTGGACGAATCCGCGCTGCCTCAGCCGACCACGACCACCGAGGTCGAAGGCGAGGGCGTGCTGGTCGGCCAGGTCCGCTCGTCCGAAGACGGCGCGCCGGTCGTCGACGCCCGGCTGTTCGTGTCCGGCACGCCGGTCGAGGCGCGCACCGACGACGAGGGGCGCTTTCGCATCGACCTGCCGGTCGGCACCTACTCCGTGTCCGTGCTGCATAGCGAGTTCGCCACCCGCACGATCGAAGGCGTCGAGATCGCCGCCGACGCGCAGACCGAACGCAACTTCGAGCTGCCGCCGGCCGGGCTCGAACTGGCCGAATTCGTCGTCGTCGAGCCGTTCATCGAGGGCTCGCTGAGCTCGGTCATCGAAGAACAGCGCCAGACCGCCAGCGTCGCCAACGTACTCGGCGCCGAGCAGATTTCGCGCGCCGGCGACTCGAGCGTCGGCGGCGCCCTGTCGCGCGTCACCGGCCTGACTCTGGTCGACGGCCAGTTCATCTACATCCGCGGCCTCGGCGAGCGCTATTCGTCGACGCTGGTCAACGGCGCCAACGTGCCCAGCCCCGACCCGACCCGCAAGGTCGTGCCGCTGGACCTGTTCCCGACCGGCGTGATCCGCTCCATCCTGGTCCAGAAGGGCTATTCGCCGGACATGCCGGGCGATTTCGGCGGCGGCGTGGTCGAGATCCGCACGCGCGGGATCCCGGAAGAGGACTTCTTCTCGATCGAACTGTCCGGCGGCTACCGGGACGGCACGACGTTCGAGGACGGCCTGACCTACGAGGGCGGCGGGCGCGACTGGACGGGCTTCGATGACGGTACGCGGGATATTCCGGATCCGATCGCCGAGATCATCGGCGACGGCACCAAGCTGCCTCCTCTGCAGACGGCCTTCACGCCCGATGGATTGACCGAGGAGGAGCTCGAAGCCCTGGGTGAATCCCTGCCTAATATCTACGACGTCGATCGCGAGGAGATCGGCCCGGATCTCGGCGTATCGATCGAAGGCGGGAAGCGCTTCGACATCGGCAACGACTGGCAGCTGGGCGCGACGGGCTCCATCCTCTGGGACGATTCATGGCGTACGCGGGACGAGCTGCGGCAGACCTTCGTTCCCCTCGGCGACGGTTCG
Organism: uncultured Halomonas sp.; assembly: GCA_964548715.1. Taxonomy (GTDB): domain Bacteria; phylum Pseudomonadota; class Gammaproteobacteria; order Xanthomonadales; family Wenzhouxiangellaceae. The sequence continues at coordinate 1,764 of CAZJSH010000155.1, forward strand.
CTTCGTCCCAACGACAGCTACGACCTGGTCCGGACGACCCGGACGATCGGGCTGAGCGGTTTCGCGACGGCCGGGGTCAACTATGCCGACCTCCACGAGCTCGATTTCACGACCATGCTGCTCCGTCAGACCGAGGACGAGGCGGTCGAACAGATCGGCTTCAACCTCGATGAGGACGGGATCATCCGCTTCAACGAACTGGAGTGGGAAGAGCGCGAGCTGTTCACCATGCAGATCGAAGGCGCTCACGTGTTCCCGTTCCTGAACAGCGCCCGGCTCGAGTGGGACTACTCCGACTCGGCGGCTTCGCTGAGTACGCCGGACAGTCGGCGATACCGCTACGATCCGGACGACGAGGCCGGCTTCATCTTCTCGCGTCGCGCCGATTCGAACATCCGGCGCTACACCACGCTCGACGACGAGGCCATCGATTACGGCGCGGATTTCGAGATTCCCTTCGAGGCCGGTGAATGGCTCGCCGCCAAGCTGAAGGTCGGGTACCGCAACGTCGACAAGGAACGTCAATCGACGATCCGCCGCTTCACGTTCGACGACGTCTTCAACATCAGCGAGGACGATCGGCGCCAGCAGTCGCTGGAGGACATCCTGACTCCGGAGAACATCGGGCCGGATGGCGCCCAGCTGCTCGAGATCACGCGGAACAGCGACAACTACTCGGCCGCCCTCGATATCGAGGCCTACTACGCGAATCTCGACTTCACCCTCTGGGAACGGCTGCGGATCGCCGGTGGCGTTCGCGTCGAAGACTGGGCGCAGAACGTCCGCACGTTCAGCCTGTTCGAAGAGGACACGGTCGAATCGGAATCGAACCTGGGTGACGAAGACCTGTTCCCCGCCGCATCGCTGACCTGGTTCATCACCGAGAACCAGCAGCTTCGGGTCAGCTACGCCGAGACCATCATCCGTCCGGATTTCAAGGAGCTCTCGGATTCACCGTTCACCGACCCGATCCTCGAGCGGGAAGTGGTCGGTAACCCCGATCTCGTCCCGTCCAATGTTCAGCACATCGATGCGCGCTGGGAGTGGTACCCCGCACAGGACGAACTGATCTCGATCGGCGTGTTCTACAAGCTGATCGACCAGCCGATCGAGCTGACGGTGCAGCCCGGCGTGGAGCAACGTCTGAGCTTTACCAATGCCGACGAGGCCGAGAACTTCGGCATCGAGCTCGAGGCGCGGAAGACGCTTGGGTTCGTCGGCGACTGGTTCGGTGGCCGGTCCTGGTTGGAACGGTTCTACGTTGCCGGCAACCTGTCCGTGATCGAATCCGAAATCTCGATCCTCCCGGAGAACCAGGGCATTCTCACCGAGACATCCCGGCCGCTGCAGGGCCAGTCACCGCTGATCGCAAATATCCAGCTCGGCTACGACGACGAGGACCTCGGCATCGAGACGACACTGCTGTACAACTACGTCGGCGAGCGGATCACCGAGGTCGGCGTGCTGGGGGCGCCGGACAAGAAGGAGCAGCCGACCGGCGTGCTCGACTTCGTGTTCCGCTGGCGATGGAACGATCACTGGTCGTTCAAGACCAAGTTCGGCAACCTGCTCGACGCGGAGTTCGAAATCAAGCAGGGTCCCGAAACCACCCAGCGGTACCGGAACGGCCGCACGGCCAGCATCGGCATCACCTACGACTTTCTCTGACCCCCCCCCTCTTGTCATTTTTCTGCAACGGCGGGGTCATTTGGCTGAAATTGGCTGTCCCTACTCTCTGCAGTCCAAGCACGACCGGGTACGCCCGCTGTTTCGAGTCACACTCACCACTGCAGAGGAAGACACCATGTTCAAGAATCTCACGCGCAACGCGCTTGCGCTGGCCGCCGGCGCCGCCTTCTGCGCCCCGTCGGCGCACGCGTTCGTCGTCAACGACACGTTCGCCGGCAACTGGGGCGATGTCGACGGCGGCAGCCGCGGCCTGATCATCGACATCCTGGAGAACCGAGACCCGGCCGGCGATTTCGCTCCGGCAGTCCTGGTCGAGTGGTTCACCTACGACGAGGACGGCAACCCGCTGTGGCTGATTTCCAGCACGGCCCAGATCGACCGTGACACCAACACCGCCACCCTCGATTTCCTGGAGTTCACCGGCGGCGCGTTCGCAACCCCGGACCTGGGTTCCCCGACCAGCAGCACCTGGGGTTCCGGCACGCTGACCTTCAACAGCTGTGACGAGGCCGTGCTGGAGTTCGACGGCGCCAACGGCACCGGCTCCACAACCTTCACCAGCTTGACCGAAAGCACCCAGTGCGTGGTCGACGAAGTGTTCTCGGGCTGCCCGGCCTTCGCAACCGATGGCCCAATCGACGGGTCGTGCATCATCGGCGGCGGTGATCCGATCACCGACGACATCACGCTGACCAACGAAACCACCTGGCTGATCCAGGGCCAGTTCGTGATCGGCAACGGCGGTTCCGTGACGATCGAGCCGAACACCGAACTGGTCGGCGGCACGCTCGGTGACACCGATACCTTCATCGTGGCCCAGGGCGGCCAGGCCTTCATCGAAGGCACGGCCGAGAACCCGGTCATCATGCGCGGCTTCCTGGCCGAAGGTCGTGGTGAGTGGGGCGGCGTTGTCGTCAACGGGTTCGCGCCGATCAACGGCTGCGCCGAAGGCGTCGAGGTCTGCGAGGCCGAAGGCGAAGGCAACTCCGGCACCTACGGCGGCAACGATCCGGACGACAACAGCGGGATCTTCCGCTACCTGGTCGTCTCCAACGCCGGCATCCTGTTCAACGAAGAGAACGAGCTCAACGGCATCGCGTTCCAGGGCGTGGGCCGCGGCACGACCATCGAGTACGTCCAGGTCCACCTGAATTCCGACGACGGGATCGAGTTCTTCGGCGGTACCGCCAACGCGAAGCGCCTGGTCCTGACCGGCATCGGTGACGACAGCCTCGATTGGACCGGCGGTTGGCAGGGCAACGTCCAGTACCTGGTGGCCAAGCAGTACACCGACGACGGCGACCAGGGCATCGAGGGCGACAACAACGGTGACGCCAACGACTCACTGCCGCGTGCACTTCCGGTGATCGCCAATGCCACCTTCCTCGGCGCCCAGGACATCGGCTGGCTGATCCGCGAAGGCACTGGCGTTTCTATCGCCAACTCGATCGTGACCGGCTTCGGCGACGCCTGTGTCGATATCGATCAGGAGTCGACCTTCAACAACTCCGCCAACCTGACGTTCAACAACAACATCATCGGGAACTGCGGCGGTGGCGCCTTCGATGATGAATCCGGTGATCCGTTCGCGGTCTCGACGTTCATCCTCGACCAGCCGGGCAACGTCCAAGCCGATCCGATGCTGAACAACTACATTCCGATGGGCGCTTCGCCGGCCCTGCAGGTCGCGCCGGTCCCGTACGCCGACTCGTTCTTCGACAACGTCAACTATGCTGGCGCCGTGCCGAACCAGGGCGACGACTGGACGAAGGGCTGGACGGTCGGTCTCGACCGCGACGCTCCGTAACACTGCACGATCGACGAATTCCCGCACGCCGGGATGGAGTCAAGGGCGCGGCCGCGAGGTCGCGCCCTTTTTCATGCGCGGTTGAGGCACCCGTGGTCTACTCCACGCCATGAAAAAGTCCGACCTGCCGACCAAGACCTGCCCGGTCTGCCAGCGCCCCTTTGCCTGGCGGAAAAAGTGGCGGGACTGCTGG
>CAZJSH010000156.1:0-5365 GCA_964548715.1 uncultured Halomonas sp.
CGACGATCAGGTCCAGCCAGTCGGTCAGCTGGATCTCGTCCTGGATGTAGGCCGAGAAGACGTCGATGTCGACCCGGGTGTCGTCGTTGAGGTCGGCCGTGTAGTCGTTGAAGGTCGGCTCGCCGAATGCATTGACGCCGCGGTTGTTGCGCAGGTTCAGCGGGCGCGTGATGGCGAAAATCTCGTTGTCGTCCTGCGTGGTGTCCCAGAACGTGTTGAAGCGGAACTGGTCCGAGGAGGTGTCGATGACCTCCGCGCCGGCGACCACGGTGTGCTCGACGTTGCCGGTGAAGAACTGGCCGATCAGGTTGCCCGAGAGAATCAGGTTCTGGCGATCGACCGTGTCCACGTAGCCGTCCAGCGTCACGATGTCCGGTGTGTTGGCCTGGTCGTAATCGGAGACGTAGACATTGCCGTAGAACTTGTCGTAGTCGCCGTAGAACGCGCTGAAGTTGCCCTTCAGGTTGGCGTTGAACTCGTGCTGCAGCGCCGCCCGGAACAGGTGCGCTTCCAGCGTGCTCAGGTTCTCCTCCGGATCGGCGAACACGATGTCCTCGAATTCTTCCACCGGCCGACCGTCGCTGCCGGTGGGAATTCCCCGATCGATGAAGCGTTCGTGGTCGATGTACTCGTAGGACACGTCCAGCGTGGTGCGGTCGGAAATCGCGAAACGGGCGGTCGGGTTGAAGCCGATGCGCTCGCCGTCGAAGAAGTCGCGGTGATTGTCGAGCTTCTCGTACATCGCGTTGATCCGGAACGCCGCGTACTCGTTTTCGCCGAAGTTGCTGTCGATCTGGGCGCTGTAGCCGCCGAAGGAGTCGATGCCGGCGCGCAGGTCCGTGAACGAGGTGCCGAACACGCCCTTCTTGGTCACGCGATTCAGGATGCCGCCGGTGCCGCCGCGGCCGAACAGCAGCGCATTCGGGCCGCGCAGGATCTCGACCTGCTCGAGGTTGTAGAGAGGCCGGTAGTACTGCACGTCGTCGCGCACGCCGTCGATGAAGAAATCCGCCGTCGAGCGGACGCCGCGGAACACGATGGCGTCGCGATGGCCTTCGCCCTGGGTGTTGTTGACGCCCGGGGTGTAATCGATGATATCGCCGAGGCTGTCGAAGCCGCGAAGCTCGATCTGTTCCTGGGTGACCAGGGTCAGGCTCTGCGGGACGTCGCGGATCGGCGTCGGCGTCTTCAGGGCATTGATCTGGTCGGAATACAGCACGTTGCCGGTGACGGTGATGAGGTCGAGGTCGGCGGTGTTACGGGTCGAATCGGGCGTGTCCTGCTCCGCGGCGCTTTCGTTCTGGGCGAATGCGCCCGGTGTGCCGGCCAGCGCGGCGGACAGCGCCGCGGTCAGGAGCAGTTTGTTCGGAAATCGGGACATGAAACGATAGGCCTTGTTGATGAGAACGAGGCGCGCATTGTAAACGAGAATGATTGGCAATTGCGTCCGAGAGACGGTTTTTTCTGTCGGCTCGGCAAGCAGGCCGGTTCCGAGAAGAGCGAGTGGCGGTGTCGTTCGAAGGCCCGTTGTCGTGCGGTCACCGCGCCGGGAAACGAACCGGGCCCGTTCACTGTGGCTGGCGGCCCGGGCAGGTCGAGCGGGCTCGAGGGAGTGACTGGACGAGCGTGCGTTGCACGACGCGCGGGCGGCCGGCTTTCGGCCCGTTGTCGGCAGCGCCGATGGCGCCTCCGTCGTTCACGGTCGGGGGCGCGGGGCGCACCGCGGGTCTGCGATCGAATCGAGCGCCTCGCCTGAGCGGCGGGCATCTGCCATGATCACCACTTCGGCTCGTAGACGGCGGCCTCGACCGCGGAGCGCATGACGCTTTCCAAGGATCATCTGGACGAATTGAAGCAGGCTCGCCAGCGCCTCGAGAACCCGGGGATGGCGGCGCGTTTCACCGATACCCTGGCCTCGCCGATCGAGGCCGGGATGGCGTACCTGCCCGAGGGCGCGCGCGAGCAGATCGTCTCGATTTCCGAAGCCGCGCTTCGAACTGCGTTGCGTGCCGCGCTGTTCACGCTGGACGGCGCGTCGAAACCGCCGTCGAACCTGCTGCACAAGGCCGGCGGGGCACTTTCAGGGGCCGTCGGCGGTGCGTTCGGGCTGACGGCGCTGGCGGTCGAGCTGCCGGTGTCGACCTCGATCATGTTCCGCTCGATCGCCGACATCGCGCGCAGCGAGGGCGAGAACCTCGAACGGCCGGAATCGAGACTGGCCTGCATGGAAGTCTTTGCGCTGGGCGGGCGTTCCGAATCCGACAATGCCGCGGAGTCGGGCTACTTCGCGGTCCGGGCCGCGCTGGCCAAGGCCGTGTCCGACGCCGCCCGTTACGCGGCGACGACCAGCGCCGTCCAGCAGTCTGCGCCGGCGATGGTCCGCCTGATCACGCAGATCGCCGGCCGGTTCAGCATCCCCGTTACGCAGAAGGCCGCCGCGCAGGCCGTGCCGGCGGTCGGCGCGGCCGGCGGCGCGATCATCAACGTGCTTTTTCTCGACCATTTCCAGGCCATGGCCCACGGGCATTTCACCGTTCGGCGGCTGGAGCGGCGCTACGGCAAGCAGGCGGTCGAGGACGCGTACCGGGACCTGACTCCGGCGGCGCTCGAATCGCCGACCGAATCGCCGATCGACCGTTCCGACCCGGACCGGTCGGACGGCGAACGATGACATCGCCGCGCCGGGCAATCGTTCGTCATGGGCCTGCGGTAGATTGACGGGGTGGGCAACCGAACCACTCTTGGCGATTTCGCGCCCGGCTGCCGATCCCGCGTGATCGAAATGGCCTGGGAAGACCGTACGCCATTCGAGGCGATCGAATCGACCTACGGGCTTGCCGAGAAGGACGTGATCGCGCTGATGCGAAAACATCTCAAGCCTGGCAGCTTCCGGCTGTGGCGAGCGCGCGTGACCGGACGCAGAACCAAGCACCGCCATCTGCGGCCGGCCAGCGTATCTCGCAGCCATTGCCCGACACAGTACAAACATCCTTGAACGCTCGACCCGAACGGTGCACGCGAGTTCGCATCCTGCTCCGGCCCAGTGCGAACGACGACCCAAGGCGTGCCGATCGGAGAATCAGTGATCAGGTTTCGTCATTCATAAAGAACACTTCCTCCACCGGGACCCGGAAGTAGCGCGCGATCTTCAGCGCGATGATGGTGGACGGCACGAACCGGCCGACCTCGATCGTGCTGATGGTTTTTCGCGACACGCCGATCGAGTCGGCCAGTTCAGCCTGGCTGAGTCGATGTTCGGCGCGGAAAACCCGAATCCGGTTTCCCAGTCTTTCACTCATTACCGTCGCTCGATCGAGTCAGGAACAGGAAGGCGAGGCCGAACAGCAGCAGCATCAGCGCAAGAACGGCCTGAATGACGATTTCCAGCGGCATTTCGGGAAGCGGTTCGAGCAGCAGACTGTCCACCGCCTGCAAGACGATCAGCACCAGGAAACTCAGCATCCAGGACCGGGCCATGGCTTTGCGAAAGGCGATCTGAAGAAACCCGTCGTCGGCGAGCTCGTGACGCCGCTGACCGGGAGTCATCGGCCGAAACTTCCAGAAGTAGAGAACTGCCATCAGCCCCAGGATGACCATCCCCAGCACTTTGACGGTGACATCGATGACCGTTGCAGTCGATTCGCCGGCAAAGAACTCGGCCACCGAAAGGCTGAATACGAGTGCGACCGCGAACATCGCAGCGGCCAGGAGTTGAATCGTGCGATCGGCAACCTCTGCCGGAGACGGGGTGGAATGTGCGTTCATCGTTGTTTTCCCGAAGTCAGGGCGCCCTTTATGGGTTACACAAAGATAGCCATTGGTTACTAAATGATACCCTAGGGTTACATTATGGCCGTTTGAATCGGTTTGTCAAGCGCATTGCCCTGGCGCGTTCGGCCCCTCGACGCGACCCGGGCGACGGCGGCACTGCGAGCCCGGAAACCCGCTTGTCCGGGTGGTGCCGTGGAAGCCATTTGCTGGCAGGTTAGAATTTCGGCCATTGCGCGATGGGCCCCGGCAGGAATCAAGCGAAGCCGGTCCGGGTGCCCGGCCCGGCTTCATGAAACATTCGGGCTGACGGTCGTCCGGCCACCGTCTGTTTTCAGCCGGCTGACGAAGCGGTCATTCGCGTCTCCGCTGCGCCGCGTGTGACCGGGCGGCATCCAGAACCGATCGAGGGGAAAACCATGAAGTCGATCACCAGCATCGGCACGCCGTTCTCCGAAACCGCCACCCGCGTGATGCTGTGCGGCGGCGGGGAGCTGGGCAAGGAAGTCGTCATCGAACTGAAGCGGCTGGGCTGCGAGGTGATCGTGCTCGACCGATACGAGCACGCGCCGGCCATGCAGGTGGCCGACCGCAGCTACGCGATCTCGATGCTCGACGGCGAGGCCCTGAAGAAGATCGTGCTCGACGAGAAGCCGGCGTTCATCGTGCCCGAGATCGAGGCCATCGCCACCGATGCCCTGGTCGAGCTCGAACAGCAGGGGTTCCGCGTGGTGCCGACCGCGCGCGCGGCGCAGCTGACCATGAACCGCGAAGGCATCCGACGGTTGGCGGCAGAAGAACTGGGTCTGCCGACCTCGCACTACGAATTCGCCGACAACTGGGACGACTTCCAAGCCGCCGCTCGGCGGATCGGGTTTCCGAACATCGTCAAGCCGATCATGAGCTCGTCGGGCAAGGGCCAGTCGCTGGTCCGTTCCGACGACGAATTGCGGGCCGCCTGGCAGTACGCGCAGGAAGGCGGCCGGGCCGGCAAGGGCAGGGTCATCATCGAATCGCTGGTCGAATTCGACTACGAGATCACGCTGCTGACCGTCCGCCACGTCGGCGGTACCTCGTTCTGCGCGCCGATCGGTCACCGCCAGGAAGACGGCGACTACCGCGAGTCGTGGCAGCCGCAGCCGATGAGCGCGCGCGCGCTAGCGACATCCCGCGAGATTGCCACGAAGATCACCGACGCGCTCGGGGGCCGGGGCCTGTTCGGTGTCGAGCTGTTCATCCAGGGTGACCGGGTCTGGTTCAGCGAAGTCTCGCCGCGCCCGCACGACACCGGCATGGTCACCCTGATTTCGCAGCACCTGTCGCAGTTCGCGCTGCACGCCCGCGCCTTCCTCGGCCTGCCGATCGGCAGCACGGGTGCGGACATCGGCTTCCACGGCCCGTCGGCCTCGTGCGCGCTGCTGGTCGAAGGCGAGTCGCGCCAGGTCGCGTTCGGCAACCTGGCCGAAGCCCTGGCCGAACCCGGCACCGATCTCAAGCTGTTCGGCAAGCCCGAAGTCAAGGGCCAGCGCCGGATGGGCGTGGCGCTGGCGCGCGGAGAGACGGTCGAGGAGGCGGTGGAGCGGTCGAAGCGGGTGGC
>CAZJSH010000157.1:0-2071 GCA_964548715.1 uncultured Halomonas sp.
CGGGCTGGTGCCGCGCACCGTGCAGGCGATCAAGCAGCGCTTTCCCGAACTCGGCGTGATGACCGACGTTGCGCTGGATCCCTACACCGCGCACGGCCAGGACGGACTGCTGGATGCCGACGGCCGCATCCTCAACGATGAAACGGTCGAGGCGCTGGTCCGCCAGGCTGCCTGCCACGCCGGGGCCGGCGCCGACATCGTCGCCCCGTCGGACATGATGGACGGCCGGATCGGCTCGATCCGTGAACGGCTCGAGGCCGATGGGCATCGCGACGTGATCCTGCTCAGCTACGCGGCCAAGTACGCCTCGGCGTTCTATGGGCCGTTCCGCGATGCCGTCGGCTCGGCGGCCCAGCTCGGCGCGGGCGGCAAGGAGACCTACCAGATGGACCCGGCCAACCGCGACGAGGCGCTGCGCGAAGTGGCGCTGGACCTCGACGAGGGCGCCGACTGGGTCATGGTCAAGCCCGGCCTGCCGTATCTCGACATCATTGCCGAGGTGAAAGGCGAATTCGGCGTGCCGACCTTTGCCTACAACGTCTCCGGCGAGTACGCGATGCTCAAGGCCGCCGCTGCCAACGGCTGGCTGGACGAGCGCAAGGTGGTGCTGGAAAGCCTGCTGGCCCTCCGCCGGGCAGGCGCCGACGGCATCCTGACCTATCACGCCCTGGACGCGGCGGCCTGGCTGGCGGAGTGACCGCCTCGACGATCCATCTCGCGGTGTTCGGCCACCCGGTCACCCATTCGCGCTCGCCCGAACTGCACGGCCGGTTCGCCGCGCAGCTCGGACTGGATATCGACTACTGCGCCATCGACTGTCCTGCCGGCGGCCTGGCCGAGGCGCTGGAACGCTTCGTTGCAGCCGGCGGTTCGGGCTGCAACTTGACTGTGCCGCTGAAGGCCGAGGGCCTGGCGCTGGCGACCTCAGCCAGCGAGGCCGCGCGCTCGGCCGGCGCCTGCAACACGCTGGTCCGGCGCGACGGCGGCTGGTGGGCCGACACCACCGATGGGGCCGGCCTGCTTGCCGACCTCGATCGGCTAGCGCTCGACCCCGCCGGTCGCCGCGTGCTGGTGATCGGCGCCGGCGGCGCGGTCGCCGGCGTGCTCGACGCGCTGCTGGAACGGGGGCCGGCCCGGATCGGGATCGTCAATCGCAGCGTCGCACCGGCCGAGGCGCTGGCCGCGCGGGTCCGCGAAGCCGGGGTGCCGGTCGAGGTGTTCGAGTACGAAGGCGGGCTGACCGCCGGCGGGTTCGAGCTGGCGCTGCAGGGCACCAGCCTCGGACACGCCGGCGAAGCACCGCGGCTGGAGCGCGACTGGCTGACGGGCGATGCGGTGGCCTACGACCTGAACTACGGTCCGGCGCACGCGCCGTTCGCGCATTGGTGCGCGATGAATGGCGTGCCGTGCCACGGGGGCTGGGGAATGCTGGTCGAGCAGGCGGCGGAAGCCTTCGAACGGTTCACCGGCCGGCGGCCGGACACCGCGGAATTCTACGAAGAGTGACGACTGCGATCGCGGGCGCGCCGACCGGCGCGGCCCGGAATCCGGCTCACCACTCGAACAGCTTCCAGTAGACCGGCTTGACCGGCTCGAAGGTCTCGTGCCGCATGTCGAGCAGACCGTCGCCGGTGGTGTCGACCAGGTAGTAGGGCTCGCCGATGGTCGGCGTGATCCGGACCATGTAGACGCGCCCGCCGGAAACGTATTCCTCGACCGTGCGATCGTCCTCCTGGCGAATCACGACTTCGGGCGCCAGCTGATCGTCCGGATCCGTGACCTTCGGCGGCAGCGGTTCCCGGATCGGCGGGGGCGGCGGTGCGTCGACCGGCGGCGGCGTCTGCTGCGCCCCCGCGTCGACGACGACGAGCAGGCCGGCGGCGATGCAGGCGAAACCGGCCAGTGCCCGGCGGATCAAGTGTTGCTGGCGAAGGTCTGGTCGGCTCATTGCGCGCTCCCGTTCGGTCCCTTGGTGCCGGTGTCGAGTTCGATCCGAATACTAGCAGACCGTGCCGTGACGTCGAATCCACGGGCGTATCATGATCCGCGAGATCGTTCGATCCCGGCGTCT
>CAZJSH010000157.1:2171-5339 GCA_964548715.1 uncultured Halomonas sp.
TCGCGGCTTGCGGGTTCGGTTCGAAGGCTCCGGGCTGGCCGTCGATCAGCTTGTGTCCGTCAACGTCGCGAATTGATCGCCGTTTCATATTTACCTGCGTTCATCTGCGGTCGTTTTCGACCCTTGGCTCAGCGATCAACGAGGCTTCGATTCCCTGACATGGCTTCCAACGAACACGAAACCCTCTACCTGGTCGACGGGTCGTCCTACCTGTACCGGGCCTTCCACGCGCTGCCGAGCCTGACCGCGGCCGATGGCCAGCCGACCGGCGCGATCTTCGGCGTGGCCAACATGGTGCGACGCCTGATCCACGAGCGGGCGCCGGCGCGCCTGGCGGTGATCTTCGATGCGCCGGGCCGGAATTTCCGGCACGAGATCGATCCCGACTACAAGGCCAACCGGCCGCCGATGCCGGATGATCTGCGTCGGCAGATCGAGCCGCTGCACGAGGTCATCGACGCGATGGGCGTCGAGCGCGTCATCGTCGACGGCGTCGAGGCCGACGACGTGATCGCCACGCTGGTCCGCCGGGCCCGCGAGGCCGGCGTGCCGGTGCTGATTTCGTCGGGCGACAAGGACCTCGCCCAGCTGGTCGGTGACGACGTCGTGCTCGAAGACACGATGCAGGACAAGCGCTACGACCCGGCCGCCGTCGAGACGAAGTTCGGCGTGGGTCCGGACCGGGTCGGCGACCTGCTGGCGCTGACCGGCGATGCGTCGGACAACATCCCGGGCGTCGACAAATGCGGCCCGAAGACCGCGGCGAAATGGCTCAATGCCTACGGCAGTCTCGACGCGGTGATCGAGCACGCCGACGAGATCGGCGGCAAGATCGGCGAGAACCTGAGATCGGCGCTGGACCAGCTGCCGCGCTCGCGCGAGCTGGTCGCCCTGAAGGACGACGTGTCACTGGACGTCGACATCGATGCGCTCGGGCCGCCGGCGGCCGACCGCGACCGGCTGGTCGAACTGCTCAAGCGCTTCGGCTTCACCACCTGGTTGCGCCAGGTCGATGCCGGCGACGCCGACGACTCGCCTGCCGCAGACGCGCCCGGCGACCTCGAGGTCGAGCTGGTCACCACGCGCAAGCAACTCGCCGAACTGGTCGAGGCGCTGGCCGCGGCCGAGCTGATCGCCTTCGACACCGAGACGACCAGCCTCGAGCCGCTGGACGCTGACCTGGTCGGCTTCTCGTTCGCCGTCGAGCCCGGCCGGGCATACTACGTGCCGGTCGGTCATGTCGACCAGGACACCGAGTTCGATCGCGACGAGGCCGTGGCCGCGTTCCGACCGGTGCTCGAGGATCCCGAGCGGCCGAAACTGGCGCACCACACCAAATACGACCTCAACGTACTCGAGCGGGCCGGTATCCGGCTGGGCGGCATCGCCCACGACACCATGCTCGAGTCGTACTGCTACAACGCCACCGCCACGCGTCACGATCTCGATTCGCTGGCCGGCCGCTACCTGGGCCGGACGACGATTTCCTACGAGCAGGTCGCCGGCAAGGGCAAGAAGCAGCTGCGCTTCGACGAGGTGCCGGTCGCCCAGGCCGCGGACTATGCCGGCGAGGACGCCGAGGTCTGCCTCGCCCTGCATCGCAAGCTCTGGCCGGAACTGACCGACAGCGGCCGCGCCGCGGCCATCTACCGCGACCTGGAGATCCCGCTGATCCGCGTGCTGGCCCGGATGGAACGCACCGGCGTGCTCGTCGATACCGAGCGCCTGGCCGCGCAGAGCGCCGAGCTCGCCGAGCGGATGGCAACCATCGAGCAGCAGGCCTGGGAGGCCGCCGGCGGCGAATTCAACCTCGGCTCGCCCAAGCAGCTGCAGGAAATCCTGTTCGAGCGCCTCGAGATTCCGGTCGTGCGCAAGACGCCGAAGGGCCAGCCGTCGACCGCCGAGGACGTGCTGCAGGAACTGGCCGCCGACCACCAGCTCCCGGCGCTGATCCTCCAGCACCGCAGCCTGTCGAAGCTCAAGAGTACCTACACCGACCGGCTGCCGGAAAAAGTGCGCGTCGACACCGGCCGCATCCACACCCATTACCACCAGGCCAACACCGCGACCGGACGGCTGTCTTCGGCCGACCCGAACCTGCAGAACATCCCGATCCGCACCAAGGAAGGCCGGCGCATCCGCAAGGCCTTCGTCGCGCCCGATGGCTGGACCGTGATGGCCGCCGACTACTCGCAGATCGAGCTCCGGATCATGGCCCACCTGTCCGGCGACGACGGCCTGAAGAAGGCCTTCGCGGCCGGCGAGGACATTCACCGTGCGACCGCGGCCGAAGTCTTCGGCCGCACCCTGGGCGAAGTCACCGGCGACCAGCGCCGCGCGGCCAAGGCGATCAACTTCGGCCTGATGTACGGCATGAGCGCATGGGGCCTGGCCCGCCAGCTCGAGACCGACCGCGACACCGCCTCGGAATACATCGACACCTACTTCAACCGCTATCCCGGCGTGCGCGACTTCATGGATCGCACCCGCGAGCAGGCTCGCAAGGACGGCTTCGTCGAGACGCTGGCCGGACGGCGGTTGTGGCTGCCCGAAATCCGGTCGCGCAACCGCCAGCGCCAGCAGGCCGCCGAACGCGCCGCCATCAACGCCCCGCTGCAGGGAACCGCCGCCGACATCATCAAGCGCGCCATGCTCGACGTCGACGCCTGGCTGACCGGCGACGACGCCCCGGCGCGCCTGATCATGCAGGTCCATGACGAACTGGTGCTCGAAGTCCGCGACGACGCGGTGCAGGAAGTCGGAAAGGGCATCACCGAGCGCATGGAGGCCGCCGCCGAGCTCGACGTCGAGCTGATCGTCGAGGTGGGGGTGGGGGAGGACTGGGACGCGGCGCACTGAGTCGCGCGGACCGGCGCTTTGCCGGTTGGTGGTGGCCGCTTGCGGGCGAAGGTTTTCTGGCGTGCCGCCGGCTTCGCAGTCAACTTCAACGGCGTTTCGCCGCCTGCTTCGCAGGCTGATGCGAGTTACTTTTGTGGCGCCAAAAGTAACCAAAAGCGCTTATCCCGCAATGGCGCCCGAGCTGCGCTCGGGTTCCCTGCGATGCTCGGTGCGAGTGGGGTCCGCTGAACTCGCTGCAGTCGCTTCGCTCCTTCCGCTCAGACATGCAGCGGCGGATTGTCATGACAATCGTCCACTCCCCCTGCGCTT
>CAZJSH010000158.1:0-5305 GCA_964548715.1 uncultured Halomonas sp.
GCGGCCGACGAACCAGGTGGGATCGAACACCTCGAGGTTGTAGGTGTGGATCTCGGCGGTGTAGCCGCGCGCCAGGGCATGGTTGGCGAGGAACACGTCCAGCGTGCCGCCGTGGTCGAGACGATGGATGGTGTCGATGACCTCGTGCAGGTCCACCGCGTCGCCGAAGTGCCGGTACAGGGCATGCAGGCAGGTCGGCCCGCAGGTCGTGGTATCGGGCTGGGCCTCGATGCGAGCCGGCTTCAAGGGCTGGACGCTCCCGTCGACTGACCGAGCGCCCGGCCGAGGTCCTCGATCAGGTCCTCGGCCGACTCGATGCCGACCGACAGGCGCATCAGCCGGTCGTCGATGCCGAGCCGTTCGCGCGTCTCGGCCGTCACCCGAGCATGGCTGGTTCGCGACGGCTGGCAGATCGTCGATTCCACGCCGGCCAGGCTGACGGCCGGCGCGATGATCTCCAGCGCGGCCAGGAACCGTCCGGGGTCTCGATCGGCGGCGAGGCGGAAGGTCAGCATGCCACCGAATCGGTCCATCTGCCGCCGGGCGATCGCGTGGCCGGGATCCTCCGGCAGGCCGGGATAGTGCACGGCCGCCACGCCGACGTGCTCGGCCAGCGAGCGGGCCAGCTTCAGCGCGTTGCGGCTCTGCCGCTCGACGCGCAGGGCCAGGGTCTTCAGCGACCGTTCGAGCAGCGCCAGGTCCTGGCCGTTCAGGCTCGAGCCGAGCCGGATCGCGGCCGGGCGGATCCGGTCGATCAACTCGGCCGAGCCGGCCAGCGCCCCGCACAGCAAGTCGGAATGGCCGCCGAAGTACTTGGTCGCCGAATGCATGACCAGGTCGAATCCCAGCCCCAGCGGCCGCTGCAGGATCGGCGTGGCGAAGGTGTTGTCGATCGCGGCCAGCACGCCGCGCGCGCTCAGGATCTCGGCGGTGGCGGCCAGGTCGATGACGTCGAGCAGCGGGTTGGTCGGGGATTCCACCCAGGCCAGCTTCGTGCGTTCCTCGATCAGGGCCTCGAGCGTGGCCGGATCGCCGTCCCAGGTCGAGTGGCGAAGACCCCACGGGGTCAGCAGGCCCTCGATCAGGTCCGTGGTCCCGCCGTACAGCCCGTCGAGCAGGATGACATGATCGCCCGGCTCGAGCAGGCCGAACAGCAGCGCGCTGATCGAGCCGAGGCCCGAGCCCGACACCAGCGCATCCTCGGCGCCTTCCAGCGCGGCGATCTTGGCCGCCACGACGCGGTGATTGGGCGTGTTCAGGTAGCGCGGATAGCGGACGCCCTCGCCGTCGGTGTAATCGTAGGCCGTCGACGTCATGATCGGCGTGTTCAGGCCGTTCTCGGCCGGGCCGCGCTGCTGGCCGGCATGGACGCACAGCGTGGAACGTCGCGTTCGTTCGGTCATGGGGGAGCTCCGATTCGGTGGGATGGATTTCGATGCAGACAGGATGCGCGTTCGCCGTGGGCTGTGCATGACCTCCGCTCGCAGAACGTCGACGTGAAGGCTCGATCTTTCATAGGTTGTGTACTATATTCTCAATTTATTCAATCGGAAAAGCCTTTGCCATGTCCCGCGAACTGACCCTCAAGCAGCTCCGCTACTTTTCCGCCCTCGCAGATTGCGAGAATTACCGGAAGGCGGCCGAGCAATGCGGCATCAGTCAGCCGTCGCTGAGCGCGCAGATCGACGGCCTCGAGGCGCACCTCGGCGTGCGGCTGGCCGAGCGCGGACGGCGCGGCGCGCAGCTCACGCCGGTGGGCCGCGAAGTGCTGGCCCGCACCCACGCCATTCTGCGCGAAGTGCAAGCGCTGGAGGACTACGCCAGCGAAGCGATGAAGACGCTCAGCGGCACACTGCAGTTCGGCGTCAAGACCAGCGTCGGTCCCTACCTGATGCCGCCGGTGGTCCGCCGGCTTCACCGCGAGTATCCGCAGCTCAGGCTCCGCATCCGCGAAGACTTTTCCGAGCCGCTGGCCGAGCAGCTGCTCAACGGCGTGCACGACCTGATCCTGACCGAAATGCCGGCCGGACGCGGCGACCTGGTCACGCGTGAACTGTTCGAGGAACCGCTGCTGATGATCTGCGCGAACGATCATCCGCTGGCCGGTGAGGGCACGGTTGCGCTGAAGGATCTCAAAGGCGTCGAAGCGCTGTCGTTCAGTTCGCGCTCGCAATACCACCGCCAGATCGACAGCTTCTGCAAGAAGCACGGCCTCGAGATCAATGCGCGCTACGACTCGGCCAGCCTGGACGCCCTGCGGCTTATGGCCGGCATGGGCACCGGCGTGTGCTTCCTGCCCTACCTGTACGTGGCCTCGGAAATCGAGGGGCGCGGCGACGTGGTCGCACGCCCCATCGAGGACGAGCCGCTGACGCGGCGGATCGGGCTGGCCTGGCGCAAGAGCACCGGCACTTCCCCGGCGATACGCCGGATCGGCGATGCGATCCTGCGCAATGTCGAGCGCCAGCATCCCGGATTGAAGCGCCTGGATTCGAGCAAGCTGGGCTGAGCGCCCGGCTGCGGTATGCTCATCGTCCCTGGTCGACGAGCCTGCCTGCATGCCCCCGCATCGGAACGATTTCACCGCGCTGATCCGCGACGTCCCGGACTGGCCCGAGCCCGGCATCCTGTTCAAGGACATCACGCCGTTGCTGGCCCATCCAGAAGGCCTGGCCTGGGCCGTCGACCGACTGTATGAACCCTTCGTCGGCCATCACATCGACCACGTCGCCGGCATCGAATCGCGCGGCTTCATCTTCGGCGCCGCGGTCGCGCGTGCTCTCGGCGCGGGATTCATTCCGGTGCGCAAACCCGGCAAGCTGCCGCGGGCCACGCTGCGCCAGGACTACCGGCTGGAGTACGGCAGCGACGCCGTCGAGATGCACAGCGACGCGGTCCAGCCGGGCGACCGGGTCCTGATCGTCGACGACGTGCTGGCCACCGGCGGAACGATGGCCGCGGCCTGTGAGCTGGTCGTGCGTGCCGGCGGCGAACTGGCCGGCTGCGCAGTGCTGATCGAGATCGCGAAACTCGACGGTGCCGAGCGCGTCCCGGTGGCAGTGCACGCGGTGCTGGACACCTGACGCAAGCGCTTCTCATTCCATGTGAACGCCGAAAGTTGCGGTATCCTCGCGCCTGAAATCCATACCCGAGCCGACCGCACATGAAGGGCGACGCCACCATCATCGAGCACCTCAACAAGGTGCTGAAGAACGAACTGACCGCGATCAACCAGTATTTCCTGCATGCGCGCATGCTCGACGACTGGGGCCTGGAAATCCTGGGCAAGAAGGAATACGACGAGTCGATCGAGGAAATGCAGCATGCCGACGAGGTCATCAACCGCGTCCTGTTCCTCGAAGGCCTGCCCAACCTGCAGGACCTCGGCAAGCTGCGCATCGGCGAGAACGTCCGTGAACTGCTCGAATGCGATCTCGCACTGGAGCACCAGGCCATCCCGGACCTGCGCGACGCAGTCGAATATGCCGAGCAGGTCCGCGACTACGTCTCGCGCGACCTGTTCCAGAAGATCCTCAATGACGAGGAAGGGCACGTCGACTGGCTGGAAACCCAGCTGGACCTGATGGACAAGCTCGGCGAGCAGAACTACCTGCAGTCGCAGATGAAGCCGGCCTCCGGCGGCTGAGGCCGTTCCACGTCCGCGGCCGGACCCGGTGTCCGGCCGCATCGGTTCCCGACCCGTCCCGGAGATCTCGATGTTCCTGACCCGACTGCTTTTCGGCGGCGCGGTGGCCCTGTGCGCGGCCTGCTCGCCCGCACCCGAACCCGGCGCCCCCGGTCCTGTCGACGCCGCCCTGCCGGCACCGATCCCGACCGGCCCGGATCCGCACAGCTTCGCCAACCACGACGCGGTGGTCATCGACCACATGACCCTGGACCTGGACGTCGACCTGCGCCGGCGGGTGCTCGACGGATTCGTCGTCCTCGAGCTCGAACGCCTGGCCGGCGCTGCGCCGGAGCGGCTGGTCCTCGACACCCGTCAGCTGGACATCCGCGACGTAAACCGCGTCGCCGCCGACGATGCGCTCGAGCCGTTGTCCTGGCGACTCGGCGAAGGCGATCCGGACCAGCCGTACCTGGGACGCCCGTTGGTCATCGCGCTGCCGACCGACGTCGACCGGGTCCGGATCGACTACACCACTTCGCCCGAGGCCTACGGGCTGCAGTGGCTCGACGGCCAGCAGACCTTGTCCGGCCAGCCGTTCCTGTTCTCGCAGTCGCAGCCGATCTTCGCCCGCACCTGGGTGCCGCTGCAGGATACGCCCGGCGTTCGCTACACCTTCGATGCGAAGCTCCGCGTGCCGCGCGGGCTGCTGGCCGTGATGGGCGCCGGCGGCAATCCGACGGCTCCGGCCGCCGACGGCACCTACACCTTCTCGATGCCGCAGCCGATTCCGTCGTACCTGATGGCGATCGCGGTCGGCGAGCTGGAGTTCCAGGCCACCGGCCCGCGCTCCGGCATCTACGCCGAACCCTCCCTGCTCGAGGCCGCGGCCTACGAGTTCGGTGAGCTCGAAGCGATGATCGATATCGGCGAGGCGCTGTACGGCGAATACCGCTGGGATCGCTACGACCTGCTGATCCTGCCGCCGAGTTTCCCGTTCGGCGGCATGGAGAATCCGCGCCTGTCGTTCATCACCCCGACCGTGATCGCCGGCGATCGCTCGCTGACCGCGCTGATCGCCCACGAACTGGCGCACTCCTGGTCCGGCAACCTGGTCACCAATTCGGCCTGGCGCGACCTGTGGCTGAACGAGGGCTTCACCACCTATTTCGAGTCGCGCATCGTCGAAAACCTGTACGGCACCCGCCGCAAGGACATGGAAGGCACGCTGGACTTCCAGAACCTCGAGGCCGCGCTCGAAGAACTGAGCGACGCCGAGCAGGTCCTGGCCCGCGACCTGGTCGGCCAGGACCCGGAAGCCTCGTTCACCGGCATTCCCTACGACAAGGGCCGGCTGTTCCTGCAGTGGCTCGAAGCGCAGGTCGGCCGCGAGGCCTTCGACGCGTTCCTGACCGACTACTTCGATCACTTCGCGTTCCAGTCCATCGACACCGAGGACTTCCTCGCCTACCTCGAATCCACGCTGCTGACCGAGCACCCGGACGCGGTCACGAAGGCCGAGGTCGAGGAGTGGATCTACCAGCCCGGCCTGCCCGACGACGCGGTGATCCCGCAGTCCGACGCCTTCGAGATCGTCAACGACTACCGCCGGCAGTGGCTGGCCGGCGAGATCGAACTGGCCGACATCCCGACCGGCGACTGGACGGTCAGCGAGTGGCG
>CAZJSH010000159.1:0-5186 GCA_964548715.1 uncultured Halomonas sp.
GGCCCGCGAGTACCGCGGCGACCTCGGCATCGCGCTGTCGGACACCTACAGCCTGGACGCCTTCCTGCGCGATTTCGACATGTACTTCTGCAAGCTGTTCGACGGCGCGCGCCAGGACTCCGGCGACCCGATCGCCTGGGGCGAGGCAATGATCGAACACTACGAGAACAACCGCGTCGACCCGAAGACCCGCAACCTGATCTTCTCCGATTCGCTGGACATCCCGAAGGCCGCCGAAATCTGGCACCGCTTCCGCGACCGGACCAACGTGAGCTTCGGCATCGGCACCAACCTGACCCACGACACCGGCACCGCGCCGATCAACATCGTCATCAAGATGACCCGCTGCAACGGCCAGCCGGTGGTCAAGCTGTCGGACTCGCCGGGGAAGGTGATCTCGACGGACCAGCATTACCTGGCCTGGGTACGGCAGGCGTTCGACGTACCGGAGTAGGTTTTGTCGGGGCGTTGCCCCGGGCCCCGGTCGTTCTCGGTTTCCTGTTGGAGGCCGCTTGCGGGCGAAGGTTTTCTGGCGTGCCGCCGGCTTTCAATTTGAATTCGAATTCAAGGCCGATTTCAACTTCAACGTCAAAAGCGTTTCGCCGCCTGCTTGGCAGGCTGATGCGAGGTACTTTTGTGGCCCCAAAAGTACCCAAAAGGGCTGCGCGAACATCGCCGCCCGGCCTGCGGCCGGGTGCCCTCCGGTGCTCCCGGCTGGCGGGGTCCGTCGAACTCGCTTCGTTCGCTTCGCTCTCTGCGCTCAGACATGCGACGGCCGCTTGTCATAACAATCGTTCCGCCAGCCGCTCCGCGCCTCCGGCGGCGCTGACGGCGGGGCAAGTCAAAAGCCAACCTCAGCCACCCATTGGGATCTGCTCTATCCCGGCATTGTGGATTTGATCCGGGATCTTGCTTTCGATCGAAACCGAGGTCCATCTCCCCCGAACTGAGCCCTGGCCGAGTGCGGTAGGTTGCCGTTGTGATTTTGAAGACCTCAAGGGCGCCGAGAAGTGCAGGGGCGGGCGGCGCTTGTCATGACAATCGGGGCCGCTGCATGTCTGAACGTAGAGAGCGTAAGCGAACGAAGCGAGTTCAGCGGACCCCGCCCGCACCGAGCATCGCAGGGAACCCGAGCGAAGCTCGGGCGCCGTTGCGGGAAAAGCATTTTTGCCTACTTTTGTTGCGACGATTGTCATGACAAGCGTAGGTCGCATCAGCTCGCGAAGCGAGCGGCGAAACGCCTTTGACGTTAGGGAACCAAGCGACTCACACGGGTTCGCTGCGCTTACCCGGTCTGCGAGAGTGGACCGAAGGCCTGTGGGAGGCCGGCTCTGCCGGGCGAAGGGTGGACCTGACGGTTCGCGAGCAAGCTCCCTCCAACAGTCGAACCGGGCGCCGGCGCTGGACCGAAGGCCTGTTGGAGGCCGCTTGCGGGCGAAGGGGGGCTTGGGCGGTTCGCGAGCAAGCTCCCTCCAACAGGCGATCTTTGCGCCGGCACCGGATTGATGGCCTGTTGGAGGCTGCTTGCGGGCGAAGGGTGGCTGGTCCGGTTCGCGCGCGAGCGCCCTCCAACAGTCGAACCGGGCGCCGGCGCTGGACCGAGGGTCTGTTGGAGGCCGCTTGCGGGCGAAGGGTGGCTCGGCCGGTTCGCGAGCAAGCTCCCTCCAACAGGCGATCTTTGCGCCGGCACCGGATCGAAGGCCTGTGGGAGGCCGGCTCTGCCGGGCGAAGGCTGGCCCCGGTCCCTCGCCCGGGACTCCGACCCCGTAGAATCCCCCCATGCCCAACCCGAACGCCAAAGAAAAGACCCTCTCCCTGGTCCTCGGCTCCGGCGGCGCCCGGGGCCTCGCGCACATCGGCGCGATCCAGGCCATCGAGGAGGCTGGCTGGACGATCGAGTCGATCGCCGGCTCGTCGATGGGCGCGCTGGTCGGCGGGATGTACGCGGCCGGCAAGCTCGACGTCTACACCGAGTGGGTAAAGAAGCTGCAGCAGTCCGACGTGCTGCGGCTGGTCGACTGGACGCTGTCCGGCGGCGGGCTGATCCGCGGCGACAAGATCATCAAGCGCCTGCGCGAAATGGTCGGCGACGTCGATATCGAGGACCTGCAGATCGATTTCACGGCGGTAGCCGTCGATATCGAACACGGCCGCGAGATCTGGCTCAGCGATGGTTCGCTGTTCGAAGCGATCCGATCGTCGTTCGCGATTCCCGGACTGTTCACCCCGCACCGGTATCGCGGGCGGCTTCTGGTCGACGGCGGCATCCTGAATCCGATTCCGGTCGCGCCGACGCTGCGTTGCCTGACCGACGCGACCTTCGTCATCAACTGCAACGGCCCTGCGCGTGGGTCGATGGACGATCGCGAGGTCGACCCGCCGAGCGCCACGCTGGCGATCGACCGCACTACGGCCGATGACGCCGGCGTCGTCGACCGGCTCCGCCGGTTCTTCGCCGACCTGGCCGACCGCGACGGCGAGAACGACGACGAGCCCGGCCTGGTCGCGATCCTGATCAAGTCGCTGGAGACGATGGAGTCGGTGATCACCCGCCAGCACCTGGCAGTGTTCCGACCCGATCGGGTCGTCGATATCCCGCGCGATGCCTGCATGATCCACGAGTTCCATCGCGCGAACGAACTCATCGACCTGGGAAGGGCGCGTACAATCGAGGTACTCAAGTCCTTCGACGACCGGGCCCACCGGTCGGACGACACCGCTCATGAATGACGACGAACTCTTCGACGACACCGCCGACCAGGTGGTCGATCTCGGCAATCAACTGGCCGACGAACATCCCGACGGCGACCTCTGGGCGATTGCCGACGGCCTGATCGCCGGTGCGGTCCATTTCTGGCTGTATGCGCATCAACCGGAGTCGATCGCCCACGAAGACGACCTGGACGGACACCGCACCGCTTCGGAACGACTCGAAACGCTGGCCCGCCTGCTGCACGAATCCGCGGTCGACAGCGAATATCTGCACTCACCGCACGACGCCGACGCCGGTACCGCCTGAACGGACTCCGGATTCGCCGCTCCCGCATGAAAACGGCCGGTCCCGCAAGGAACCGGCCGTTTCCGTTGGAGTCGCGCGAACCCCGGGGGTCCGGCGCAGCGCTTCAGGGCCGCTGGCGATCGCGGATCGCGCGGAACTCGTTGCCCTCGTACCAGGTCGGCCACATCTCGCCTTCGGCCAGGTAGCGGCCCACGCGATACAGGACCGTGGCGTCTTCGGCCACGCCGCGGAAGTCCCAGTCCGGGTCGAACACGTCGCCGACCTTGTGGTAGCGCTTATCGCGGTAGTCGCGCTCGATCGCCAGCACGTAGTCGGCGTCTTCCTCGAGGTGGGTGAAACCGCTTTTCGCATACAGCGCCGGAATGCCGCCGCGGGCGAAGTTGAAGTGATCGGAGCGGTAGTAGAAGCCGGCTTCCGGCGTAGGCTCGGGCACGGCATAGCGCCCTTCTTGCTCCAGCGCGGCCTCGAGGATCGGCTCCAGTTCCGACGAACCGATCCCGATGACGACCATGTCCTCGGTCGGCCCGGCCATGAAGTTCACCGCGTCCATGTTGATGGCCGCGACGTGCTGGGCAGGCGGCACGACCGGGTCGTTGACGTAGTGACGCGAGCCGAGCAGGCCGAATTCTTCCAGCGTGACGGCCAGGAACAGCACCGAGCGCTCGGGCGCGCCGGCTTCGGCGTGCATGCGCGCCAGTTCCAGGATGCCGGCGGTGCCCGACGCGTTGTCGATGGCGCCGTTGAAGATGCCGGCAGTGCCGGGCAGGCCCATGTTGCGGCCGAGGTGATCCCAATGCGCCATGTAGACCACGGTCTCGTCCGGCCGCTCGGTGCCTTCCAGCTTGGCCAGCACGTTGTACGAGACGCCTTCGCGCAGTGAATTTCGCACCTCGGCGGTCACCGCACCGCCCAGCGGCACGGCCGTGAAGCCGGGCTCACCAGCCCGCGCCTTCTGCGCGTCGTAGTCCAGGCCGGCGCGCTCGAACATCGCGCGGGCGGCATCGACGGTGACCCAGCCCTCCAGCGCCATCACCGGTTCGTCGCCGCGCGCGGCGAGCTCGAACTGCGGACCCGACCACGAGTTGGTGACCACTTCCCAGGGGTACGAGGCCGGTTCGGTCTCGTGCACGATCAGCGCCGCGGCCGCACCCTGGCGGGCGGCTTCCTCGTACTTGTAGGTCCAACGTCCGTAGTAGGTCATCGCGCGGCCGTTGAACCGCTCGCCGTCCGGCTGGGCGTAGCCGGGATCGTTGACCAGGATGACCACCGTCTTGCCGGCCACGTCCAGGCCTTCGTAGTCGTTCCAGCCGTATTCCGGCGCGACCACCCCGTAGCCCACGAACACCAGCTCCGAGTCGGCCACGCCGTGCGGATCGGTGCCCAGCCGGCGGCTGCCGATGATCATGTCCTCGGGGTAGGTCAGCTCCCAGGTCTCGCCCTGCCCTTCGATCACCAGCGCGGTGCGGTCCTGGTTGGTCAATTCGACCATCGGCACCGGCTGCAGGTAGCTGTCGCCGTAGCCCGGCGCCAGGCCGGCCTCGGAAAAGGCATCGACCAGGTAGTCGACCGTCAGACGCTCACCGCGCGAACCCGGCGCCCGGCCTTCGAACTCGTCCGAAGACAGCACGCGCATGTCTTCGACGAACTGCTCGGTATCGAAGCCGCCGGGCGGCGGTTCGGGCAGGTTCATACCGGACGCTTCGGCGGGCGCTTCGGGAGCGGCTTCGGCGGCGGCCTCGGGTTCCGGCGCCGGCTCGGGCTCGGGCGCAGGACCGCGATCGCATCCGGCCAGCATCATCAGGAGCGCGAGCAGCGCAGAGGGGATCAGGAGTCGATTCATGGAGGGTTCTCTCGTTCGAAAGCAGTGGGTCGATTCGATCGATTCTAACGCTTCGCGCCACGGTTGCCGGGCGAACCGGCCCGGCCACCCTTCGCCCGCAAGCGGCCTCCAACAGGCCCAGGATGAAGCGCCGCCCTGCAATCGACTGTTGGAGGGAGCTTGCTCGCGAACCGATGGGGCCGCCCTTCGCCCGCAAGCGGCCTCCAACAGGCCCAGGATGAAGCGGCCCGCTGCAATCGACTGTTGGAGGGAGCTTGCTCGCGAACCGGACCGGCCACCCTTCGCCCGCAAGCGGCCTCCAACAGGCCCAGGATGAAGCGGCCCGCT
>CAZJSH010000160.1:0-5160 GCA_964548715.1 uncultured Halomonas sp.
TCGTTCTCGGCATCGGCATCGGGCAGGCGGGACTGGGCGACCCGATCCGCGATCCGGTGCTGGTCGCGATGGAGGTGCTGACGATGCTGTCGGCGGTGCTCTACGTCGCGCTGATCGCGGCCGTCCATGCGACCCGGCCGGTCGAACGGGCCCGCTGCAGTCGAGCCGCGCTGGTATTTGCCGTGATCTTCGCGGGCCTGACCTGTGCCGTCCACGTGTTCGCGCTGACGGCCGGCCGAGCGGCCGATGCCGCGCCGTTCGACTGGCCGTCGACGTCGTACGCGATCGAACTGCTGGCCTGGGACGGGCTGCTCGGGGTTTCGCTACTGTTCGCCGCCGCTGCGTTCTGCGGGCCTGGGCTGCGGCGCGCGGCGCGGATGTCGCTCGGGACGACCGGCGTGCTGTGCCTGCTCGGGGGCATCGGGCCGCTGATCGGCGACATGGCCATTCAGCGCATCGGCATCGTCGGCTACGCCATCGGTCTGCCGGTCTCGAGCCTGATCCTGGCGCGCTGGTTTCGACGGGAAGCCTGAGTTCCGTCCTGCCGGGACGGCGTGCACGAGGTCCCGATCGACCGGAGAGCGCCGGCCGGCGCGTCGGGCGGGTATCCTCAGGGCACTGAATCCCTCCGCCCTCCGGCGGCGCTGCAGCTCACACGCGAACAGGCATGTCCATGACTTCGATTCGATTGACTCTTTCCCTGGTTCTCCTGCTCCTGCTGGCGGCCTGCCAGTCGCAGGACACTCCCGATGCTGCAGCGACCGAGGTCGACGGCGCGGCCAGTGCTCGGACCGCCGCGCCCGAGACCGATCCGGCGATCGTTGCCGACCGGGTCCTGACCGGTGGGATCGTGATCACCGTCGATCCGGACGTTCCCGAGGCCGAGGCGGTGGCGATGAAGGACGGCCGGATCCTCGCCGTCGGCAGCGCCGAGGAGATCGCGCGGCATGTCGGCGAGGCCACCGACGTCATCGACCTGGAGGGGCGGGTCGCGATGCCGGGCTTCATCGAGGGTCACGGTCATTTTCTCGGTTTCGGCGAGTCGCTGATGATCCTGGACCTGATGCCCACGCGCAGTTTCGAGGACATCGTCGAAATAGTGGCCGAGGCCACCGCCGAGGCCCCGGCCGGAGAATGGATCGTCGGCCGCGGCTGGCACCAGGAGCGCTGGGGCGCGTCCGACCTGGCGCTGTACGACGGCATCCCGCATCACCGTACCCTGAGCGCGGTCAGTCCCGATCACCCGGTTGTACTGTTCCACGCCAGCGGCCACGGCCTGTACGCCAACGCCGCGGCGCTGGCGCTGGCCGGTATCGACGATGCAACGCCGGATCCCGCCGGCGGCACCATCGTGCGCGATGAGAACGGCGAGGCCACCGGCTACCTGCGCCAGGCGGCGGGCAACCCGGTCCGCGAGCGCCTGATGGCGTCCCAGGCGGCGATGAACGAAGCCGAGCAACAGGCCCGCTTCGAACGCCAGGTCGAACTGGCCGGCCGGGAAGCCCTTCGCCACGGCGTGACCAGCTTCCACGACATGGGCACCAACTTCGCCGACATCGACCGGCTCAAGGCCATGGCCGAGGCCGGCCGCCTGCCGGTGCGCCTGCACGTGGCCGTGCGTCACGAGACCAACGATGACCTGCGCGCGCGGGTCGCCGACTACCGGATGATCGGCCACGCCGACGGCTTCCTGACCGTGCGCGCGCTCAAGCGCAACATCGACGGCGCGCTCGGCACCCACGGCGCCTGGCTGCTGGACCCGTACGCCGACATGCCCGGAACCTCCGGTCTGCCGCAGACCTCCATCGAGAGCCTGCGCGAGACGGCCGAAATCGCGCTCGAGCACGGTTTCCAGCTCAACACCCACGCGATCGGTGATCGCGGCAACCGCGAGGTCATGGACCTGTACGAGGAGTTGCTCGGCCGTACTCCCGGCGGCGACCTGCGCTGGCGCGTCGAGCATGCCCAGACCCTGCATCCCGACGAGGTGCCGCGCTTTGCGGAGCTGGGCGTCATCGCCTCCATGCAGGGCGTCCACGCCACCTCCGACGGGCCGTGGGTGCCGCAGCGGCTGGGCGAAGCACGGGCTCGCCAGCGGGCCTACATCTGGCGCGCGCTTCTGGATGCCGACGCGATCATCTGCAACGGCACCGACGTGCCGGTCGAGTCGATCTCGCCGCTGGCGTCCTACGCCGCCTCGGTGACCCGCCGCATGGCCAACGGCGAAGCGTTCTTCCCCGAGCAGTCCATGAGCCGGATGGAGGCGCTGGTCTCCTACACCCTCGGCTGCGCCCGGGCGGTCTTCGACGAGGACGAGCTGGGCAGCATCACGCCGGGCAAACGAGCCGACATCGTGCTCCTCAGCGGCAATCCGCTGACCGTCGACGACGAAGGGCTGGACGACCTTCGGGTCGAAATGACGCTGCTCGACGGTGAGGTGCGCTACCGCGCCGAGTAGCGCCGACGCCGGCGCAGCGAGGCTCGAAGACCGTTCGCCGGCTCAGCGCTGGGCCTTGCCGGCGCCATGAACGATTCGTGAACATCACGTGACCCGCGTCTTCATGTTTCCGGGGAGCGAGGCGCTAGGGTAGAGGCTCACTCGAACCAACGGGTTCACCATGTTGGATGCAAGCACGATTTTCTATCTCGCGATGTTCACCCTCGGCTCGGCGCTGGTCTTCGGCGCTTGGCAGCTCCGCCGGGTGAAGAAGGCGGAGAAGAACAACGAACACAGCAGCTTCGCCGACAGGAGTTGACCTGAACGCGGCGAATGCCGCGAACTCGTTTGGTGCCAGGCGCGGCAGTGCGATCTGCCGCGCCTTTTTCGTGTCGGGGCCATCAGATCTCCGACTGGCCGGGACGCGGAATGGAAATCGGATATCGCGGAGCGCGGCCCGCGGGGTACAGTGCGGCAACTGTCCCTTGAACAAGGAATGCATCCGATGAAGCGATTGATGTTGATGGTGGCCGTGGTGATCGCCGCGACCCTGTCCGGGTCTCCGGCGTCGGTTCTGGCCGACGACCATGAGCAGAAGTCCATCCTGATTACCGGCGCCAGCACCGGCATCGGCCGGCACCTGGCCGAGGCGCTGGCCGAGGCTGGCCACCATGTCTATGCCGGGGCGCGCAAGCAGGAAGACCTGGACGCACTGGACGCGATCGAGAACATCACTGCCGTCCGACTCGACGTGACGAAGCAGGACGAAATCGACGCGGTCGTCGACCTGATCCGCGAGCGCGGCACCGGACTGTATGCGCTGGTCAACAACGCCGGCATCGGCGACGGCGACACCGTGGTCGACACGCCGATCGACGTGCAGACGCTGGTCTATGACGTCAACGTCGAGGGCGTGTACCGGACGACGAAGGCGTTCGCGCCGCTGGTCATGGAATCGAACGGCCGCATCGCCACCACCGGCTCGATCGCCGGCACCCTGTCCTGGCCGGGCGGCAGCGCCTATGCCGGCAGCAAGCACTGGATCGAGGCCTTCACCGACGCGCTGGCTGGCGAAATGGCTCCGCACGGCGTGCAGGTCAGCGTGATCCAGCCCGGCAACTACCAGACCTTCATCCGCCGCAACGCCGTGATGCGCCGCCAGGCGCGCGTGGTGGCCGAAGGCGGGGTCGTGACGCCGGAGATGCGCGAGCAGTACGAACAGACCGAGGCGCGGGAGCTGTCCTACAAGCTGCCTGACGAAGTGACGGCGGCCTTCATGCACGCGCTGTTCGACGATGAGCCGCTGCGCCGCTACATGGTCGTGCCCAGCGCCGACGAGCAGGCCATGACCATCCGGACCAAGATCCAGCAGCTGGTGCAGCTCAACGAGTGGGGCCCCTACAGCTTCAGTGCCGAGGAACTCAAGGCGATGATCGACCAGGCGATGGCACCGGCCGGGGACTGAGGCCTCGGAGCCCGTGCGGTGCGGCGGGGCGCCATGCCCGCTGGCAACTCGCAGGCCATCGGCTTATGCTGCCGGACATCCTGCCGCGAGGCATCCACGGGAAAGAATCCATGATCAAGCGTTCCATGTTGTTCGCGGCCGCACTTGCCCTGCCGCTCGGGCTGGCCGTTACCCCGGCGGTCGCTGCGTCCTGGTCCATCGTCCACGCCGGCTGGCTGCTGGACCGGCCGGGCGAGCCGCCGCGCGAGGAGGCCTCGGTGATCATCCGCGACGGCGAGGTCGTGCGCGTGGTCGACGGCTTTGCCGCGCCCGATTCGGTCGGTGCGGGCGCGGACGAGCCGGTCGCGGTGCATGACCTCAGAGACCGCTACGTGCTGCCGGGCCTGATCGACGGCCACGTCCACCTGACGCTGGAATTTTCTCCGGCGACTCGCCTGCAGTGGACGCAGTATTCCGACGCCGATTTCGCGATCGCCGCGGCCGGCAATGCGCGGAAGACCCTGCTGGCCGGCTTTACGGCCGTGCGCGATCTGGGCGCCTCGGGCGGCGACGCGATCTTCGCCTTGCGTGACGGAATCGAACGGGGCGACGTCGTCGGTCCGCGCGTCTTCGCCGCCGGCGACATCGTGAGCATCACCGGCGGCCACGGCGACTTTTCCCTGGGCTTCAACGAGCCGGTCGCCAAGACGATCCGCAGCACCGGACTCTGCGACGGCGTCGACGCCTGCCGATCGGCCGTTCGCGAGCAGGTCCGTCGCGGCGCCGACCAGATCAAGCTGACCGCCACCGCCGGCGTACTTTCGGAAAGCACGGCCGGACTGGAGCAGCAGTTCTTCGACGACGAGCTCGAAGCGATCGTGGATTCTGCGCATGCGATGGGGCGTCGCGTGACCGCCCACGCTCACGGTGGCGGCGGGATCAAGGCGGCACTGCGGGCCGGCGTCGACGCGATCGAGCACGGGACCTTCCTCGATGACGAAGCCATCGAGTTGTTCCGCGAATCCGGTGCTTTTCTCGCACCGACCCTGATGCCGGCCGAAGCGCTGCAGCCGGTCATCGAAGACCCGAACTCGTGGATGTCGACGGCCCAGCGGACCAAGGCGCGCCAGGCGCTGACCCTCGCGCAGGAATACGCCCGACGTGCGCACGAAGGCGGCGTCAGGATCGCCTTCGCCACCGATGCCGGCGTGTTCCCCCACGGCGACAACGCCCGGGAGTTCCGGCTGCTGGTCGAGTGGGCCGGCATGACGCCGATGGA
>CAZJSH010000161.1:0-5088 GCA_964548715.1 uncultured Halomonas sp.
GCATGATGTCGCGGCGCTCCTCCTCGGAGGGCGGCTCGGCGTCGCGCATCGGCTATTCCGACCTCGGCAAGAACCGGAGTCGGATGGAAGACCTGCGCGCTGCACTGGTCGACGCCGGAGTGGCCCGATCCGCGCAGTGAATCCGCCCGGACGCTAACCGCTCCGCCGCACACGCCCCGGCCGCCAGCATTTTTTTGCGTCGGGGTCCCCTTCCCTACCGCGCTGCTTCTCGACGATCGCCGTCATCGAAGATTCGCCCGAGCGGACCGGCGACGCGATCCGCTGCGCCGCCCCGGGTCCGCATCAGGGTCCGGAACGCCCGGATTCAGGCTCTTTCACGATCTTTCAACCATTCTGAAGGATCGAGCGCCCCCCGCCTTCTACCTTGATCTGGCGCCGCCGATGCGCGTGCAGACAACGGCGCACCCGAACCCGATCCTCAACGAGAAGGAGTGCATGCCGATGTTCGATCCGCCGCCCGTCGGCCCGACGGCCGCCATGCTGTCGTCCCTGGTGCTTGCCGCTGCCGGTCCCGCCTCGGGGTCCGAGCTTCCCGCGGTCGTGGAACTGACCGACCTGAACACGCCCGGCAGCCTCGACGGCATCACGTTTCCCGGGACCACGGCGTTCGAGACGCTCGGTGCGGCGGTCAGCGCCGCCGGCGACCTGAACGGGGATGGATTCGTCGACCTTGCCATCGGCGCCCCCGGCAGCGATGCCGGCGGCCCCGACCGGGGCACGGCATACGTGCTGTTCGGCGGGCCCGGCGGTTTTCCGACCACCCTCGCGCCGGGCGATTTCGATGGCATCAGCGGGCTGGTGATCCACGGCATCCGCGACCTGTCCCTGACGGGCAGCGCGATCGGTCCGGCCGGCGACCTCAACGGCGACGGGCTGGACGATCTGGCGCTGAGCGCGCCGTCGACATTCACCGGCACGGTGTCCGGGGGCGGCGAAACCTACGTGGTGTTCGGTCGCGACGACGGCGGCTTCCCAGCGGTGATCGAGCTTGCCGAGCTCGGCGGCACCGGCCCGAACGCCACCCCGGGCGTCACGATCCGGGGGGCGGTGCCGATCGGCCGCGCCGGCTATTCGATCGACGGCGGCGGAGACTTCAACGCCGACGGCGTCGAAGACCTGCTGATCGGCATCCTCGATGCCCCCGCCGCGCCCGGTGGCAGCCGTCGCGGCCAGGTGGCGGTGCTGTTCGGTCGTGACGACGGCGGCTTCCCGGCGATCATCGAACTCGCTGACCTCAACGGCACCGGTCCGAACGCCGCGGCCGGCACCCTGATCAACGGCGCGACGGACAACGAACGGATCGGCGGCCGGGTCCGCAACGTCGGTGACGTCAATGGCGACGGCGTCGACGACCTGTTCATCGGCAACGGCATCCGTAATCCCATCGGCATCCACAACTACCTGATCTACGGCTCCGCTTCGCTGCCCGCGATCATCGAACTGGCCGACCTCAACGGCAGCGGCCCCACGGCCGCTCGCGGCACGACCGTGACCTGCGCGGGGGTCTGCGCCGAAGCCGTCGGGGCGGTCGGTGACTTCAATGCCGACGGGACGGCCGACTTCGGTGTCGGAGAAATCTTCCGCAGTTCGAACGGGATCAGCAGCGGGGCCGCCTACATCGTCTTCGGCAGCCCGGACGACAGCCTGCCGGCGACCATCGAACTCGACGCCGTCAACGGCTCGGGCCCGACCGCCGCGGCCGGCGTCCGGATCGATGGCGCGCGGGCATTCGATTTCGCCGGCAACGCGATCGCTCCGGCCGGCGACGTCAACGCAGACGGATTCCAGGACGTACTCGTCGCCGCGTCACGGGGCGACACCACCCGAACCGAGGCCGGCATCACCTATGTCGTGTTCGGCGGCCCGCCCAACGCCGGCGAGACGACCATCGACCTGGGCAACTTCGACCAGCCCGGCGCGACCGCAACCGGGGGCCTGCAGATCAACGGCGTGGCCGTGTTCGATCAGAGCGGGGAACAGGTGACTTCGGTCGGTGACCTCAACGGCGATGGCGGCGTCGACCTGGTGATCGGTGCGCCCAACGCAGATCGCACGGGCGGCACCGATGCCGGCGAAGCCTACGTGGTCTTCGGTGCGCCGGTGCTCGATATCGCGGTGTCGAAATCCAACGGCGCGAACTTCGTCCGGCCCGGCGAGAGCGTGACGTACACGATGGTGGTCGACAACCTCACCAACGCCGTCATCGACGGCGTGGTCGTCGAAGACATCCTTCCGGCCACGCTCGACGACCAGTCGACCGCCTGGACGTGCTCGGCCGAGCCGGGATCGGTCTGCGGCGATGCGTCGGGAACCGGCGACATCCAGACCACCGTCGATCTGGGCAGCTTCGGGCGGGTGGTCTTCGAACTGGTGGCCACCGTCATCGGCGAGGAGTCCGAAGTCGTGGTCAATACGATCACGGCCTCGTTGCCGTCGGGCGTACCGGACGCCGACCCGACCGACAACCTGTCCACCGATCGCGACCCGATCGGCCTGTTCATCGACGGATTCGAACACTCCGATGCGGACCTGAACCGATGAGTCATCCCATGCAGAACGCACGCCTCGCGCGGGCAGCCCGGCCGGGATCGGCCATTGTCCTGACCTGCCTCGTCGCGCTCCTCGGCATTTCAGCGCACGCGCAGGACTTCCCGCCGACGATCGACCTGAAGACGCTGGAACCCACCGGCGGGTTCGAGATCGAGGGGGATATACCGACGGAAGGCTTCGGCGAAAGCGTCGATCCGATCGGCGACATCAACGACGACGGCATCGACGACCTGCTCATCGGCGCACCGGAACTGTTCGGCGCCATGCAGACCGGCCGGGCCTACGTCGTCTTCGGACGCGACAACGGGTTCCCGGCGTTCTGGCAGTCGGACGATCTCGACGGCACGAACGGGTTCGTGATCGACGGCGAAGAAGGCGACGACCTGGCCGGCCAATCGGTCGGCGCGGCCGGCGACATCAACGGCGACGGCATCGCGGACCTGGTCATCGGCGCGGCGGAAGCCGATCCCAACGGCTTTAGCTCCGGCCGGGCCTACGTGCTGTTCGGATCCCGTGACTCGTTCGAGCCGCTTGTCGACCTCGGCCGGCTGGATGGCACGAACGGCTTCGCAGTGTCCGGCGAGGCGGCATTCGACCGCGCCGGCGGCGCCGTGGCCGGAATCGGCGATTTCAACGGCGACGGCATCGACGACCTGGGCATCGGAGCGACCGGTCTCGACCTCAACGGCGATCAGTCCGGTGCCGTCTA
This sequence comes from uncultured Halomonas sp., assembly GCA_964548715.1. Classification (GTDB taxonomy): domain Bacteria; phylum Pseudomonadota; class Gammaproteobacteria; order Xanthomonadales; family Wenzhouxiangellaceae. The sequence goes on from CAZJSH010000161.1 coordinate 3,281, forward strand.
CGTGCTGTTCGGAAGCGACCGCGGCTGGCCGGGCGTGGTGGAGCTCTCGGATCTCGATGGCCGCAACGGCATCGTGCTGGTCGGCGCAGCTGCCGGCGACCTGGCCGGGCGGACGGTCGACCGGGCCGGCGACATCAACGGCGACGGAATCGACGATCTCGTGCTCGGCGCGGACAGCGCCACGCCGAACGGCGACCCGTCCCGGGACGGCGCGGGCCGCGGCTACGTGGTCTTCGGCACGCAGCGGATGTTTCCGGATCGCCGGGTGGACCTGGACGACATCGACGGCATATCCGGCGTAGCGTTCAATGGCGAGAACTTCGAGGACAGCGCGGGACGATCGGTTGCCGGCATCGGCGACGTCGACAACGACGGGTTCGACGATCTCGCCATCGGCGCGCCGTTCGCCGATCCGGACGGCAACAATACCGGGCGGGTGTATGTCGTCTTCGGCACCGACGCGCCCTGGCCGGCGTCGATCGAGCTGTCGGACCTCGGCGGCACAGACGGCTTCATTCTCGACGGGGCCGATCCCACCGGCATCGCCGGCTTTGCAGTTGCCGGTGCAGGCGACCTCGACCAGGATGGCATCGACGACCTGGTGGTCGGCGCCAGCGGAACCGGCGACAACGCAGGCACGGCCTACGTCGTCTTCGGATCCACGACGCTCTTTCCGACACCGCGGTCGCTGGGCAGCCTGGACGGAAACAACGGCTTCTCGCTGACCGGTGACGATCCGTATGCGTTCGCCGGGCGATCCGTGGCCGGCGGCGGCGACCTCGACAACGACGGCATCGCCGACCTGTTCATCGGCGCGCCAGCGCTGGTCGGCCCCGATCCGACGCAGCCCGGCTCGACCTACGTGATCTTCGGCGGCGATCCGGGGTTGCTGTTCCGCGACGGGTTCGAGGACTGACGAACGACGGCACGGCGGCGCATCGGCAGCCGGTATCGATTTCCGTCAGAATGATCGGAACGGCCGACACGACGGGCCGGACTCCCATCGCAATCGGACGTCGTTCACGCATGGCCGGAAGCCTCGTACTGCTCCTCGACGACATCGCCACCGTCCTCGACGACGTGTCGGTGATGACCAAGGTCGCGGCCAAGAAGACCGCCGGGGTGCTCGGCGACGACCTGGCGCTGAACGCCGAGCAGGTCGCCGGCGTGAAAGCCAACCGGGAGCTGCCCGTGGTCTGGGCCGTGGCCAGGGGCTCGGCGTTGAACAAGGTCATCATCGTGCCGGCCGCGCTGCTGATCAGCGCCTTCGCGCCGTGGGCGGTCACCGTGCTGTTGATGATCGGCGGGGCCTTCCTGTGCTATGAGGGCGCCCACAAGCTGGCGCACAAGTTCCTGCACCGGGAGGAAGCCGAGGCCGACAAGGCGAAGATCAAGCAAGCGTTGGCCGACCCGAAGGTCGATTTCAAGGAACTCGAGAAGGACAAGATCAAGGGCGCGATCCGCACCGACTTCATCCTCTCGGCCGAGATCATCGTGATCTCGCTCGGCACCGTGGCTGAAAAGCCCTTCGCCACCCAGCTGGGCGTGCTGATCGCGATTGCGGTGCTGGTCACGGTCGGGGTCTACGGGCTGGTGGCGGGGATCGTCAAGCTCGACGACGCCGGACTGGCGCTGGCGAAGAAGTCGAGCGCCTTCGCGCAGAAGCTCGGCAGCGCGCTGCTCACCCTCGCGCCGTGGCTGATGCGCTTCCTGTCCGTCGCCGGCACCGCCGCGATGTTCCTGGTCGGCGGCGGCATCGTCTCGCACGGTATCCCGGCCCTGCACCACATCAACGAAGCGCTGGTCGA
>CAZJSH010000162.1:0-5082 GCA_964548715.1 uncultured Halomonas sp.
CGGTCTCCAACAGGCAGGGGCGAGGCGGATCAGCGGCGCTTCAGGACTGGGCTTCGGTCTGCGGGGCGCTGCTGGGGTCCGGACGGTGTTCGTCGGCCAGGGCGACGAGGTCGGCGATCATGTCGCTGGTGTAGCTGTAGGGATCGAAGGCCTCGAAGCCGTGCTGCTGGTGCAGCGCGTGAATCTGGTCGTGCGTGCCGACGTAGCGCAGCGCGCCCTGGGTGAACCGGCGTCGGTCGGCGGCGTCGGCGCAGATCAGGTGGAAACGGGTGTGGCGCGGATCGTGTTCGGTGCGCTTCAGGTACCAGTCGACGCTCTCGACCGGCCCTTCGACGACCTGCAGGTAGAAGCGGTCCCCGGAGTGGAAGATGCCGCCGATGACCTGGAAGTGAAGGCTCTGCGGCGCCGGGTACAGGATGCGGGAGACCTCGAGCTCCGGCCCGCGCGGGTCGGCCCAGTGCGAGAAGTTGGCCTCGGAGCAGAACGCGGCACGGACCAGTGCCCCGGCTTCGAAGCGGTCGATGAATTTCATTGCAGAATCTCCCGGGCCGATCGTGCGTGCATCTTGCGACGGACTCCGGCTGCGGGAATTGACCCAGCGCAACTGCGCACCGGCGTCATGCCTCCGGAGACGGTTCCGTGCGGTCGGCTTTTCGCCGGCGCTCGCCGGTGTATTCCGGCTCGTTCGGGCGATCGGCGCGACGGTTGCCGGCCACGGCCATTCGATCGCGCCCTTCACGCTTGGCAAGGTACAGCGCATTGTCGGCCGCGCGCGTGAGCTCCTTGACTTCGCGCTGGGCAAGGTCGGCGGCGAACCCGACGCCGAGGCTGGCGGTGACGCGAAGCATCGGATAGCCGTCGAAGCTCAGGTGGCCGATGGCCGACCGGGCGCTCTCGCACCATTGGACGACCGCATTGCGGTCGCGGCCATTGAACACGGCGATGAACTCCTCGCCACCGAAGCGGGCGACGAAGATGCGCGCGTCGCTGCGCTGCACCAGTTCGGCGGCCACGGCCTGCAGGACACGGTCCCCGACGTCATGACCGTAGCGATCGTTGACGGCCTTGAAATAATCGAGGTCGAGGATGGCCACGGCCAGTTCGTCGGGATCGGCCGGATGATCGATTTCGGCGTCGAGGCGCTGGACGGCGGATCGCCGGTTGGGCAGTTCGGTCAGCACGTCGGTTTCGGAGAGTCGCTGGTAGGCGGCGCTGCGGCCGCGCTGGAGCAGCGCGAAGCCGAGCAGGCCGGCCGCGATCAGCGTCACGACCAGAATCACCGCCAGCCGCTGGGTGCCCTGGGTCCGGGCCTCGGCCAGCTCCCGCTGGGCCGATTCGAAGCGGTAGCGGGCGTCGAGTACGTCCATGCGCCGAGCGTCCAGGCGGATAGCCAGCGCCGCATCGGCATCGATCGAGCGCTGAAGCTGCTCGAGGGCACCGGCCAGGTCGCCCCGTTCGCGCGCGATTTCGCTGGCCAGCCGGGCAACCCGGGCCTGGCGGCGCGGATCGTCCATCTGCTCGGCCGCCGCTGCGGCGGCCGCGGCCGACGCGGCCGCCCGGTCCAGGACGTCTCCACGCGAGTTCGCATCGGCGCGGCGCGCCATCGCCAGCTGCCCGCGAGCGGCCGTCTCTTCGAGCAACGCGGCCACGCGATTCTGCCCGGCCGGCAGCACTTCGCGGGCCTGGTCCAGTGCGTCCAGGGCCGAGGGGTCGATTCGCTCGGCAAGCAGGCGCGCACGGTAGATGAAGGTCATGGCCTGACCGCGCCGGTCCTCGTCTTCGCGGTAGCGCCGAAGTGCTTCGTCCAGGTTCAGCGCGGCGGTTTCGAGGTCGCCGTTCTCCAGCGCGATCAAGGCCCGGTTGTTGTACAGGGCGCCGAGACCGGCGGTGATGCCGTTGGCCGCCTTCAGGGCCAGCCCGGCGTCGAGATAGCCGGCGGCGGCTTCGAAGCGGCCGGCCTCGCCGAGCGTGCTGGCGATGTTGCTCAGCAGCGCCGAGGCGCGCTCGACGTCACCCCTCGACTCGTAGTACCGATGCGCGGCCTGCAGATAATCCAGCGCGTCGTCGGCGAATCCGGCCTGGGCGAAGGCGATGCCGAGATCGGTCGATGCCCGGGCAACCAGGTCGGGACTCCGGTTGCGCCGGGCCCGCTGTTCGGCGGAACGCAGTGATTCGATGGCCGCACCGAACCGGCCGGCACGGCGGTCCAGCGAGCCCAGGACGATTTCCGACCAGAAGGCCTCTTCGTGGGTATCGGCATCGGCAAGCCGCATGGTGATCAGCACCCGCGTTGCCTCGGGCGCTTCGACCGCCTCGGCCAGCGACTCACCCACCCACGGCGGCGGACGGGTCGCATGTGCATCGAAAAGCGCGAGCAGCAGTCCGGCAGCGAACATCCAATGTACGAACCGCACGGAACCCAGCGCACCGCGGGCGGTGTCGCGCCAGCAGCGTGCAAGCGGGGAGTTCGGTGAGCCGATCACCAGGGTCCGATTCATTTGACGGCGTGGTTCGTTGCCTTCGGGGCCGCCAATCATAGGCGATCCACCTCGAAAGTCCATCGACGGGCGGCGGACTGGCCCGGCGCGGTTGACGCCGGCTGCGCTACGCTTCGCGCTGACGCGCTGCCCGACGACCGACCTTCATGAACATGCCCGCTGAATTCCTGCCCGCCTGGCTGCAGTACGCGGCCCTGGCGCTGTTTCTCCCGCTGATTGCCTGGCAGGCCTGGGGCGCGGGCTGGCGGCTGCTGCACCGCAACGCGCTGGAACCCGTCTATATCGGCGCGGTGGCCCTGATGGCCGGGCTGTGGTGGCTGAAGGTCCAGTCGCTGGCCGGGCTGGAGCTGCACTTTCTCGGCATCAGCGCGATGGTGCTGGTGTTCGGCTGGCGCCTGGCCATGGTCGGCGGTGCCGCGGCGCTGGTCGGCCTGGCCGCGACCGGCAGTCACGACTGGGCGTCGCTCGGGGTCAACGGCCTGCTGACCGTGGTGCTGCCGGTGGTCCTGGCCAACCGGCTGCACGCGCTGGTCTACCACTGGTTTCCGAAGCACTTCTTCGTCTACGTGATCGTCGCCGCGCACTTCACCTCGATGTTGGTCATCGCTGTGACCATGCTCAGCGGCGGCGTACTGCTGTGGACGCTGGACATCTATCCCTGGAGCCGGATCGTCAACGACTACCTGATCTTCCTGCCCATAGCGATGCTGCCGGAAGGCTTCCTGAACGGCGCGATCATGTCGATGCTGGCGGCGTGGAAGCCGGAGTGGGTCCGGTCGTTCGACGACAAGGATTACATCGAGGGGAAGTAGAGAAGACGGGTCGCGGCGGCAGGAACGGACGGTCTGGTCCCGGGCCCGGGGGACGGTTCACGGCTCTCCCCTCGTCGCTCACGGCTCTTCTTCGCGCTCTTCGCTCCCTCGCGGCCTTGCCTGGATCCTCTAAAGATCGGAGCCCGGACCGTTCGGGGCTCCCCTGCGGCGGCGCGGACGGCCGGGTGCGTTGATCGATTTCTCGGCCGGCTTCCGTGATTCCTCCTCGAACCCGATGGATTGCCCGAGGAGGGGCAGGAACCATGTTCTACATTCGACTGATTCTCGCGGCGCTGGCCGCATCGCTGGCGGCCTCGGTCCAGGCCGGACCGCTGCATCGTTCGGACACCGGGCTGGGCAGCGCGGTGATCGTTCCGTACTGGACTGTCCACGCCGCGCAGGATTCGCTGCTGACGGTGCGCAACGACGCCGATGAAGCGAGCGCGGTGCGGCTGCGCGTGCTCGACGAGAACGGCGAGGTCCGGCTGGCGCTGGGGCTGTACCTGAACCCTCGCGATCACTGGATCGCGGCGTTCACCACGGTCGACGGCGCAACGGAACTCCGCTCCCCGGACAACTCCTGCGTCCTGTTCGAGAACGGCGACAGTGGATTCGGCGGCGCATCGGACCCGCTGCGGATCGACCTGGGCAACGCCTCGGTCGGCTCGATCGAGATCGTCGAGATGGCGCGGGGGCAGGTCGAGAGCCAGGCCACGCCCAACGGTCGCTGGCCGACCTGCCCGGCGCTGGCCCAGCGCTTCGTCGACGGGATGTGGAGCCAGAACGCCAACTTCGGGCTGGCCGCGCCCACCGACCGGATCGGCGCGACGATCTCGATCCTGCGCGTGGGCGGCGGCACCATGAGCACCATCGACGGCACCGCACTGGCCGGCTTCAGCGACCAGGCGCAGCACGCGCCGGCCAGCGCACTGGGGCCCGACCTGTCCAACGCCGTGGACACCGGGGCCGGCTTCGGCCTGGTCCGCAGCCGGGCGTGCTTCGACGAGGGCTGCCGCACCGACGCCTGGAGCGAACCGCTCGAGGCCGTGGCTGCCGCGCTGACCGTCGTCGCCGTGCACGCCGAGATCTCGGTGCCGCTGGACGCCAACGGCGTGGCCGATATCGTCATCCATCGTCCGCTGGAGCGCTACGAAACCGCGCCGGGCTACTTCACCGAGACCCGCGCCGGGCTGCGGGTCAGTGACCGGGACGGCATCGCGGTGCTCGGGAGCAACGGCCCGGTCCGCATCGACCACGGTCGGATCCTGCAGGTCCTGGGCTTCGATCTCGAAGCAGTGATCCTGGATCCGCCGGTCGAGGTGCCCTCACCCGTGTTCGGCCACCCGGCGCTGCCCGAGTTCTCGATGGCCAACGCGGTCCAGGCCGGCCTGAAGGGCGGCATCGCGGAAATCCGCTTCGAAAGCCCCGTGGTGCCGCCGGTGGAACTGACCGCCGCCGACGGCTATCGCTACGTCGGCGAAGCGGTGATCGCGTTCGGCGTCCAGCAGTTCACTAACGGCAGCATCGACGTCGGCGGCTCGCAACCGGTGCTGTCGAACTACCGCGGCACGATCACGCCGCGGCTCGAACGCCGACTCGGCCCGCCGTTGTTCTGATCCGCCCACCGTCCATCGGCGCTCCGGCCGCGATGCCCCCGGCGTCGCGGCCGATGTCCGTGGTCAACGGACATGACCCTTCGTCCTCGCGCGCCGGCGATCGCGGCGCCCGGGGGTAGGCTCGACTGTTGGAGGGAGCTTGCTCGCGAACCGGCC
>CAZJSH010000163.1:0-4809 GCA_964548715.1 uncultured Halomonas sp.
CGCTGATCCTCTACGCCGAGCACGAGTTCAACGCCTCGACGTTCACCGCGCGCGTCTGCGCCTCGACCCTTTCGGACATGCACTCGTGCATTACCGGCGCGATCGGCTCGCTCCGGGGGCCGCTGCACGGCGGTGCCAACGAGATGGCCATGGCCATGCTCGAGCAGTACACCTCGGTCGAAGAAGCCCGCGAAGACGTCCATCGCAAGCTGGCCGAAAAGGAAAAGATCATGGGATTCGGCCACGCCGTCTACCGCGAGAAGGACCCGCGCAACGCGATCATCCGGGAGTGGTCGCGCAAGCTGTCCGAGCAGGTCGGCGACAGCGTGCTGTTCCCGGTTTCCGAGGAAGTCGAGACGATCATGATGGACGAGAAGAAGCTGTTCGCCAACGCTGACTTCTATCACGCCTCGGCCTATCACTTCATGGGCATCCCGACGGGGCTGTTCACGCCGATCTTCGTCATGTCGCGCGTGACCGGCTGGGCCGCACACGTGATGGAACAGCGCGCCAACAACCGCATCATCCGCCCCGGCGCCGACTACACCGGCCCCGCGGATCGTGACGTCACGCCGATCGCTCAGCGGGGCTGAGCGAAGGGAAAGGATGGAGGGGCGAGTCGGGAGATTCCCATCGAAGCCTCGGCGCTCTTGCTCCTGCCAGAATGAATCACGCCGGCCTTTGTGTCGGCGTTTTTTCAGGTGTTCGAGGTCGCCGCTCCGAAAGAATGGTCGCAAGGGCGCGACCAAAGAATCAAGGCCGCGAAGAACAGGTCAGGATGCGGAACCGATATGGATGCAGCGCCTGGTCCTGGGCAGTCCGGTTGACCTCGTGCCGCGTTGATCAATGTTCGACTGTGGACAAGTAATTGCAGGCTTTCACTCTCACACGCCCCTCGTCTGTCCCGAGAGGGCCGTCGACGACTCCAGGGCAGCGCCCAGCCAACACGATGACTTGCGATCAAGCCCAGGGGAGATGGTGTTCTTTATTCGCCCCTCACCTCTCACCCCATTCCCCTCGTCCCTCCCGTCAGGGCTTCAACAGCGCCGGATCGATGCCGGCCAGCACCTCGGCCAGCTCGTCGATGAAGCCCGACAGCGCCGAGGATTTCCGCCAGACCAGCGCGATGGTGCGCCTGGGGCCCGGTTCTTCGAAAGGACGGATGACGAGGTTCTCGGTGTGCGCAACCGGGGGCTTCACGGCCAGTACAGGCATCAGCGTGATGCCCGTTCCGGCCGCCACCATCTGGCGCAGGGTTTCCATGCTGGTGGCATGGAAATCCAGTTGTTCGTGGGCCCCGGCCAGGGTGCAGACTTCCAGCGCCTGGTCGCGCAGGCAGTGGCCGTCTTCGAGCAGCAGCAGCTCCTGGTCGGCCAGGTCGGTCATGGTCACGGCCGCCCGATCGCACAGCGCGTGGCCTTCGGGGACCGCCAGAACGAACGGCTCCTCGAACAGCACCCGGGTTGCGAGCGATTCGTTGTCGATCGGCAGCGCAAGGAGGCCGGCGTCGAGCTGCCCGCGGGTCAGCATGTCGAGCACGTCCTCGGTCTTCTCCTCGAACAACCGGAGCGTGAGCCGCGGATAGGCCCTGCGGATTGCCGGCACCACGTGGGGCAGGAAGTAGGGCGCCAGCGTCGGAAAGATGCCGATGCGAAGCGTGCCGGCGTGCGGGTCGCGGCTGCGCCGGGCGATCGACTTGATCGCGTCGACTTCGCCGAGCAGCGCACGGGCCCGCTCGACCACCTCGCCGCCGACTTCGGTCAGCATCACCTGGCGGGGCGATCGCTCGACCAGCAGCACGTCGAGTTCTTCCTCCAGCTTGCGAATCTGCGTGCTCAACGTCGGCTGGCTGACGTGGCAGCGTTCGGCGGCCTTGCTGAAGTGCCGTATGTCGGCCAGGGTCACCAGGTATTGCAGGGCGCGGAGGTTCATGGAGCGGTCCGGGTTCGGAAGCCGCACATTATGCATGTTCGATCGTATTCTGAAAGTTCATTGGCTTCGGCTATTGCTTGACCTGCGCGCGGTCGCAGCTCACCCTGGCGTCAAGACCCTGTGCCACGGGGGCTGCAGGAAGAATAGGCAAATCGAATCGGGAATATCTAAACAATCAATTTGAATTATTTCAAATCGGGCGTATCTTTGTCGGCATCCGGTCGCGGGACAGCACCGGAGTTTTCTTGCGAAACTCGAACCTTTGCCCCTGAACTCAAGGAGTTAGTAATATGCTTACGATTGGCGACAAGTTCCCGAACTTCGACATGAAGGCCACCGTCGGTACCGACATCCAGTCGGCGTTCACCGATATCGATTCCACGACCTACAGCGACAAGTGGCTGCTGGTGTTCTTCTATCCGAAGGATTTCACGTTCGTCTGCCCGACCGAAATCAAGGCATTCAGCGACCTGTCCGACGAATTCGCCGATCGGGACTGCCAGGTGCTGGCCGCAAGCACCGACACCGAGTTCGTCCACCTGGCATGGCGCCAGAATCACGACGACCTGAAGGATCTCAAGATCCCGATGCTCGCCGACGTCAAGCGTGAACTTTCCGGCGCGCTGGGCATCCTGCACGCCGACGAAGGCGTGGCCAACCGCGCGACCTTCCTGGTCGATCCGCAAGGCGTCATCCGCCACGTCGCGGTCACCGACATGAACGTCGGCCGCAACCCGAAGGAAACGCTGCGCATCCTCGACGCGCTGCAGTCCGACGAGCTGTGCCCGTGCAACTGGCAGCCGGGTGACGAGCACCTGCACGCGGCCTGAGTTTGCCCCGACCGGGGGCTGACCGAGTCCCCGACCGTCCCTTCTTGAGCAGTTTCGAAGGGGCATCAGCGCCGGCCGCCCCGCCGCGGCCGGCGCTTCTTTCGACCGGCGGATTCCGAACCGACTTATTGCAGCGCGTCGCCGTCGGCGCCGCGCCATGGACTGAACTTCCAAGGAGACGACCATGAGCATCGATGCACTGAAGCAGACGATTCCGGATTACGCCCGGGACCTCAAGATCAACTTCGGCAACGTGCTGGACGCAGAACAGCACGAAACGCTGAACGAAACCCAGGTGTGGAGCGTTGCGCTGGCCAGCGCGATCGCGTCGCGCCACGACGAACTGATTTCCACGATCGCCGCCGAGGCCGGCAGCAAGCTGGATGAAGCGCAGCTGAAGGGCGCCAAGGCCGCTGCCGCGATCATGGGCATGAACAACATCTACTACCGGTTCCTGCACCTGGCCAGCAACGACGAATACTCCAAGATGCCGGCCGGCCTGCGCATGACCGTGATCGGCAATCCCGGCATCGAAAAGACCGATTTCGAACTGATCAGCCTGGCCGTTTCGGCGGTCAACGGTTGCGGCATGTGCATCGACAGCCACGAGCAGATCCTGGTCAAGAACGGCGTCAGCACCAAGGCCATCCAGGACGCCGTGCGCATCGCGTCGGTGATCCACGCCGTCGCCGCCGTACTGGCCACCGAGCCGGCGCTGGAGCAGGGTCTTTCTCACGCGGCCTGATCCGGACGCGACGGGCTCGCCCCGTCTTCATCGAAACCTCCTGGTTGACCCCGGTTCGTCCGGGGTCTTTTTTTGTGGCCGGCTTCGGTTCGCCTGGAGGATGAGCGCGAAGACGCGAAGGCGCCAAGAGAAAAGCGAGAAGCTCTGAAGAAGCGAAAACGATTCCGTAGTCCGGGTAAGGCCGCAGGCCCCACCCGAGGGTCATCGACCCGGGGCGGCGGGGTCGCCCGGGGGCGCTACGCTTACCCGGGCTGCAGGGGCATGAATCTCCGGCCCTTCTTCTTTCGCTTTTCTCTTCGCGCTCATCCTCTTCAGCAACCGGCCCGGACCGGACAATGAAGCCTCGAACGCTCGGACCCACTAGAATGAGCGCACGCCCGATCCACGAGTCCCCATGAACGTCGAAGAACGAACCGAGCACGCCCGCACCCGCATCACCAAGCTGGTGTTCCCGCAGGACACCAATCCGATCGGCACGCTGTACGGCGGCACGGCGATGAAGTGGATGGACGAGGTGGCGTTCCTGACCGCGACGCGGTTCGCGCGGCGGCAGGTGGTGACCGTGTCGATGGACCGGGTCGACTTCAAGACGCCGATCCCGCGCGGCAACATCGTCGAAATGATCGGCGAGGTGACGCGAGTCGGCAACACTTCGGTCACGGTGACGGTGTCGATCCTGCGCGAGGATCCGCTGTCGGGCGACCAGCAGCTGGCCATCCAGGGCGAGCTGGTGATGGTGGCCGTCGACGAGAAGATGCAGCCCGTTCGGGTCGTGCCCGAGGGCTGATCGTCGCGCGCGCTGCACCCGCCGTGCAGATCCTGACCGATCCGGGCTTCTGGGCCGACGCGCTGCTGGCCGTCCATGCGCTGGTCGTGGTCTTCGTCGTCGGTGGGCAGGCGCTGATCCTGCTGGGCGGCTGGCGCGGCTGGGCCTGGATTCGCGGCCTCACGTTCCGCCTGACGCACCTGGTCACCATCGCCGTCGTCGTCCTGCAGGCCTGGCTGGGCCGGCTGTGCCCGCTGACGATCTGGGAGCAGTCGCTCCGGCGCGCCGCCGGACAGGCGATCCACGAACAGAGCTTCGTCGAATACTGGATCACCCGCTACCTGTACCTGGACCTGCCGTGGTGGGTGTTCGTCGCCGTCTACACCGCCTTCGGCGCGCTGGTCGCCTGGAGCTGGTGGCGCTTCCCTCCGCGCCGCCGCCGCTCCTGATTGCGGTCGGGAAACGGTGGTGGCCCAAGCTGCGTTGGGGCCGGCTTGATGGATTCGGCTTCGATCGGTTGGAGGATCAGCGCGAAG
>CAZJSH010000164.1:0-4763 GCA_964548715.1 uncultured Halomonas sp.
CGACTCGATCCTTAGAGGATGGGCGCGAAGACGCAAAGGCGCGAAGAGAACACCCGGGAAAGCTGATAAAACCGAAAAGCGGTTCTCGCAGAGGCGCAGAGAAAAACGAAAGCTGGATTGGCATGGGGCAGGCCTCGAATCCCGACGACGCTCTTCGTTCATCGAGCTCATGAATTGCAGGTCCATCAGCAGGTCTCCTTTTAGCAGTACGTCTGCTCTTCCCTGTTCAAGACTTTTTCTCTGCGCCTCTGCGTCTCCGCGAGATCGGCTTTTGTTTTTCGTTTTTCGTCGCGCCTTTGCGTCTTCGCGCTCATTCTCTAAAGGAATCCAGCACGATCCACGCTACGGCCCCATCACTGCCAGGACTTCGTCACGGGCGGCCATGCCGTCGCGGTAGCCGAGGTCGATGAGTTCGCGGCAGAATTCGGCTTCGAACAGCAGGTAGCTCGGCAGGCGGCCCGGGCCCCAGGCGCCGATGCCGCGGAGCAGGGTCTTCACGCTTCCCGGAATGCGGTGCATGTGGCGGGTGGCGATTTCGCGGACGTCGCGGCTGGGCTGGATCAGTATGGTCTTCACCGGTCGCAGTTCGGTCTGCGCGCGCTGCTCGTCGGTCATCAGCGACAGCGTGCGGTTGATCCGCTGGAGCCGGGCCAGGTCGTTGGTCAGGTAATCCATGAAGATGACGTCGAGCAGGTAGCCGCCGATCTCGCCGAGCGACGGGTAGGCCGGGCAGCTCGGCGGCTCGGGGTCCTGGGCGGCATCGCGGGTGCCGATGATGACGATCCGGTCGGCGCCCATGTGGATCGGCGGGCTCAGCGGCGTGGTGTGGCGCATGCCGCCGTCGCCGAAGAACTCGTTGCCGATGCGGCGGGCCGGGAACAGCAGCGGCAGGGCAGCGCTGGCCAGCAGGTGGTCGGGGCCGATCGCCGTGCGCTCACCGGCGCGCCGGTAAAGGCTCCATTCCGCGATGTCCTCGCGGCCCTGGAAGAAGGTCACCGCGCGCGATGTCGAGTAGCCGGCGGCGGTGATCAGCAGCGCGTCGAGGTGGCCTCGCTCGATCGCATCGCGGATGCCCTTGGCGCGGAGTTCGCGCGCCAGCAGCTCGCCTAGCGGTGCCGTGTCCAGCAGCGACTTCGGGTTGGCCACGCCGAGCCCGCCCAGCGTCATCGCGGCCAGCCAGTGCAGGCCGGTGGTCATGTTGTGCCACCAGCCGGTGCGATAGATCTGGTGACAGCGGAAGTTGCCCCAGAAACGTTCCAGCCGTGCGGCGCCGTGGGCGAGGTCCTGGGCGTGGCTGGCCAGGACGGCGGCGTTGATGCCGCCGGCCGACACGCCGGCAATGATCGGAAACGGTGATTCCGGGCCGGGGAGGATCTCGGCCAGCGCCTTGACCACCCCGACCTGGTATGCGCCGCGCGCGCCACCGCCGGGCAGCATCAGGGCGGGCTTTGCGGCGCGGTCGGTCAAGTCTGCGGCGCGGTCGAGCCTCAAGCTCCGCCGCTCATGACCATGGCGTCGAAGCCGCTGTCCTGCAGCTGGCGGCGGGCCTGATCAGCGGCGCGGGCAGTGTCGTAGGGGCCCAGTCGGACTCGGTACCAGGTCGTCTCGTCGACGCTGACTTCCTGGACCCGGGCGATCAGGCCGAGCAGCGCGAGCTGCGCCTTGAGCGCCTCGGCATCGCCGGAGCTCCGGAACGAGCCGGCCTGGATCACGTACGAGCCGCCGGCCGGCGTGGCCGGTTGCTCGGGGTTCTCGCGGGCGCGCTGCTCGATTTCCTCGCGCGGGACGACGACTTCCATTTCCGGCAGCACGGTAAAGAAATCGTACTGGCGATCGCGCTCCCCGCTGCCCGGTGCGTCGATGATCGGCGGCTCGTCGCGACCGCTGGGCAGGCCGGAAGGCGTCTCGTCGCCGCGCGGCAGGTAGCCGCCGACCCAGGCCAGCATGGCCAGGCCCAGTCCGCAGACCAGGCCGGCCAGGAAGCTCGCCAGGTGGCCGCCTGTCGACGAGGAGCCGCGTCGTGCCTGCTTGCGCGCCATTACATCTTCTCCGGGGCCGATACGCCGATCAGTTTCAGGCCGCCGGCCAGCACCTCGGCCACGGCGCGGGCCAGGTTCAGCCGGGCGTTGCGGAGATCTTCATCGTCGACCAGCACCGGCACGGCGTTGTAGCAGGTGTGGAACATCGAGGCCAGTTCATGCAGCGCGTGCGCCAGGTCGTGCGGTGCGCGTCGGCGGGCGGCCGCCTCGATCACTTCGGGCCAGCGGCCGATGGCCTGCATCAGGACCCGTTCCTGTGGTTCGGTCAGCCGCTTCAGCGCGGCATCACCGATCGACGGGTTGTGCTTGTAGCCCTTGCCTTCGAGCTGGCGGAAGATGCTGTGGATCCGCGCATGCGCGTACTGGATGTAGTAGACCGGGTTTTCGTTGGCGCGTGACTTGGCGAGGTCGAGATCGAAGTCCAGGTGCTGGTCGTGCGAGCGCATCACGTAGAAATACCGTGCCGCGTCGCTGCCGACTTCCTCGCGCAGGTCGCGCAGTGTGGTGAACTCGCCGGAGCGGGTCGACATCTGGATCTTCTCTCCGCCGCGGTACAGCACCGCGAACTGGACCAGTTGGAACTCGAGACGTTCGGGATCCTCGCCGAGCCCGCGGGCTGCCGCCTTGAGGCGCGGGACATAACCGTGATGGTCAGCGCCGAAGATGTAGAGCAGCTGGCCCGAGCAGCGCTCGAGCTTGTCGAGCATGTAGGCCAGGTCGGACGCGAAGTAGGTGGTCCGCCCGTTCTCGCGCACCACGACGCGGTCCTTGTCGTCGCCGAGCTCGGACGACTTGAACCACTTCGCGCCGTTGTCCTCGTACAGCCAGCCGCCGTCGTCGAGCCGGGCGATGGCCCGGTCCAGCGCGCCGGAGCGCTCCAGTTCGCGCTCGGAGAACCAGCGGTCGAAGACCACGCCGAATTCCTCCAGGTCGCCGCGGATGTCGTCGAGCATGGTTTCCAGCGCGGTCTGGAAGCAGGCCTCGTAGCCATCGTCGCCGAGCAGCTCGCGGGCACGCTGGATCAGCGCATCGATATGCTTTTCCTTGTCGCCGCCGTCGCTCTCGTCGGCCGGCAGCCCTTCGGCGACCCTGGAGCCGGAAAAGCGCAGGTCGTCGCCGTGCCGGCTGCGCACCTGGCGGGCGATGTCGTAGATGTATTCGCCGCGATACCCGTTGTTCGGAAAGCGCGGCTTCTCACCGCACAACTCCAGGTAGCGCAGCCACACCGAGACGGCCAGGATGTCCATCTGTCGGCCGTAGTCGTTGACGTAGTACTCGCGCTTGACCGTGTGACCGGCAGCTTCGAGCACTGCCGAGACCGATGCGCCATAGGCGGCTCCGCGTCCGTGGCCGACGTGCAGCGGCCCGGTCGGGTTGGCGCTGACGAACTCGGCCAGCACCTGGCCGCGCCGGCCGGCCGGCTGGTGTCCGTAGGCAGCGCCGTCGGCCAACGCTTCGCGCACCACGCAGCGGAGATGATGGTCGCTGCAGTGGAAGTTCAGAAAGCCCGGTCCGGCGATTTCGACATTCGCGATGCGCTTCGAATCGGGCAGGCGGGCAGCGATCGCCTCGGCGATGTCGCGCGGCTTGCGACCGGCGACCTTGGCCAGCCCCAGGGCGACGTTGCAGGCGTAGTCGCCGTGACTCGGGTCGCGGGGCCGGTCGATCTGGAAGGCCGGTTCGATATCGCGCGGCAGGTCGCCGTCGCGCTTCAGGTACCCGAGGGCCTGATGGATGAGTTCTTCGATGTGAGCGCGCATGGGATCGGCCGCAGGGGCCGCGGTAAACGAGTGTGCGCTATTGTAGCCAGCCGCTCCGCCGCGATGGTGGCAACGGGTTGTCCACAATTGCTGTGGATAACGTTGTGCGCAAGTTCTCGGAATGCGCCGCGCCGGCACTGGGCTTGGCGCGGCAAGCGTTTTGAACAAAAAGCGACCATTCGATTCAATGTAATTAAAAACATGGAGTTGCGAGCATTCCGTGAGCCTATCTCTTCAATGGCGCGGGCAACGCGCTGTTTCTTGAAGTTCATGTGACGCTGTGCATAACCGCGGTTCCGGCCGCGAAACGACCAGGAGAAATATGTGAAGGACAGCACACTTCGATCGTTCCTCGGCGAAATGCCGCGTCTCGGCGAGCGCACCTGGGTCGATCCGGGGGCCACGGTGATCGGCCGCGTCCGGCTCGGCGACGATGTCTCGGTGTGGCCGGGCGTGGTGTTGCGGGGGGATGTCCACAGGATCGAGATCGGTGCGCGAACGAATATCCAGGACAACACGGTCTGCCACGTGACTCACGACGGGCCGCAGGTGCCGGGCGGGGTTCCATTGCTCGTCGGCGAGGACGTCACGGTGGGCCACGCCGCGGTTCTGCACGCCTGCACCATCGGCGATCGTTGCCTGGTCGGCATGGGCGCTCTGGTCCTCGACGGGGCGGTGGTCGAGGCCGACGTCATGATCGGTGCCGGCAGCCTCGTGGCGCCAGGCAAGCGGCTGGAATCGGGCTGGCTCTATCGCGGCCGCCCGGCGCGTCCGGCCCGCGAACTCACCGGCGAGGAGCTGGCGATGCTGCGCTACTCGGCCGAGCACTACGTGCGGCTGAAGGACGCGTATCGCGAGGCCCGGGATAGTTGACGACATCGATGGAAATCGGTGATACTAGGCGGCTACGCCGGGGTGTAGCGCAGCCTGGTAGCGCAACTGCTTTGGGAGCAGTAGGTCGCAG
>CAZJSH010000165.1:0-4737 GCA_964548715.1 uncultured Halomonas sp.
CGTATACACGCCGGTGCCGAGCGCAACCGTGCGCAAGCCGGGCTGGGCGTTGGCTTCCTCGATGGCCGCGCGCAGCGTGCAGACGCCGTCTTCGCTGGCGCAAGCGCCGTCGCCCGGGTTGATATCGGGCTTGTCCAGGAACGCCGCTTCACCGTATGCGTCCACGTACAGGTCGGCCGGCCGGGCCACCGAGATGACATGAGCCAGTCCGTTGTCGGGATCCACGTCGGTCTGGTCCAGCCTTGCGCGGGCGACGAATGTCAGCAGCGTACCCGGCGCGGCCGAGCCATCGACCTGCGCCGTGATGTCGGCCCCGCTTGAAGCGCCCGGCGCCAGGCTGCCGATGCTGCAGGTCACGGTGCGCTCATCGCGCGAACAGCCGCTGCCCGAAACGGTGATCGAGCCCGGGGCCAGGTCGTCCGGTAGTTCGACCACCAGCTCGACGCCCGTCGCCGTATCCGGCGGACCGGCATCCGGCAGATCATTCAGCACGCTGAACGCCACATTCACCAACTGGCTGGGCAGCGCACGTTCGCTCGAAGGCTGGGCCGACAACACCAGATCCAGCCCGTCGATGGCCGTGATCGGGAGGCTGTTGCAGCCGATGAGCGAAAGGGCGGTCGGCACCTCGCTGCCGTCTTCCCCGGTGACGCGGTCGGTCAGGCAGAACTCGGCCGTGTAGGTGCCCGCGGAACTGTAGATGTGCTGCGCATTGATGGTGCCCGGGCCGCTGCCGCTCTGGCCGACTTCCGGACCGCCGCCGTCGACGCCGGTTTCGAACTCCACCGTGCCATCGCCCCAGTCGACCACCAGCAGATGCTGCTCGTTCGGATCGGGGTCGAGGAAATCCGTCGAGAGTCGGTAGGTAAAGCCGACGCCCGCAGTGTCGGAATCCGGCAATTGCACTTCGGCCGGATCGTTGATTTCGGCCACCGTGACCGACACCACTTCCGGCGCCGAGGTCGCGTTGCCGTCACTGGCGGTAAACGAGAAGGCATCGGCACCGTAAGCGTCCGGATCGGGCGTATAGGTCGCCTGATTACCGACAATCTGCACGGTTCCATGGGCAGGCGCATCGGCAACCGCAAAGCTCAGCGAATCCAACGGGTCGGGGTCACTGCCGTCGAGCGTGATCGCGGTGGATGTGTCCTCGTCCACCACGACGGCAATGTCCGGCGTGGCAAACGGCGGGCGGAAATTGCGCACGACTCCGATTTCAACATCGGCCGACGGGCTGCGGATCGGCCGACCGGTGGTCGGGTCGCGTACGCCGTCGCTGACGCTGAAGCTGAAGGCATCGATACAGTCGTCGGGGTGATCGCAGGCAAACTGGTTGCGCGATTGATACTCCAGGTCGGCGTAGTCCGGCCCGATCTCGACAAACGGGGTCAGCAGCGAAATGTGCAGGAGGTTGGTGTCCGGGTCAATGATGTAGAACCGGCTGGAATTCACCGCGATGTTTTCCGGGTTGCCGAAGTCGCCGAGCACGAAGCAGCTCCCGTCGCAGGTCGATTCCGCTTGGCCGGCAAAAAACCCGTCGATCGAGAAGCGCTGTACACGCGCGTTGCCGGTATCGGCCACGTAGACGGTATTGTCCGGGGCCACGTCCACCGCCGGCGTACCGCTGAATTGCCCGGGACAGCGCCCTGCGATGGCCTGGTCGACGCTACTACCACCACAGGTGACGCGCTCGTCGTTGTTGAACGCGTCGTCCACCGCACAGGTGTCATCGGTGCAGGAAAAGCCGAGGCTACGATGATTGCCCACGTCGCAGACCGCCTGGTCGCCGGGGGCCAGGTCAATGTCGCAGCGTCCAAGCCAGCCTTCCAGTTCGCCAGGATACGCCAGTCCATCATCGGCGATGTACGATGCCGAGTAGCGGAACAATCGGCCGCGCCGCCCGGCGGTGAGTCGACCTTCTCCGTCAAGCGCCAATCCGGTCGCGTCGCGACTGAAAGGGATGACATCATCGCCGTTCAGGATGCTGACGAAGGTTGGTGTATGCCGGCAGTCCACCGCACAATCGAAATCCGGCGGCAGGGTGCCGTCCAGCACTACAATCTCGCCGTCGACATCCATCACGTAGATCAGCTGGTTGTCGTCCATCACGGCACTTCGACCGCCCAACAGCGTGCAGCCGAAGTCGGACAGATCGGGACAACTGCCGTCTTCGCGGGCTTCAATGTCTCCGAGATCGTAGTCAACCAGCAATTCGAGGTCCAGATCGAAGACTCTTAATTCAGTACCTCCGGCATCGGTGAAAAAGAACACCGCGGTGGAGTAGATCCGCTCGCGAGTGGTATCGACCACCACGTCGCGCGAATCGAATTGCTGCCTCGCATTGATCAGCGTGCCGTCATTGCCGATCACGGCAATTCGACTGCGGCGTTCGAATCCATTGGGAAACGAGGGCGTGCAGAAGATGTAGCCTTGGTCGACCACGTAGGTCCGACCGTCGTCGGTCACGGTCAGGAATTCGGGCTGCGAAGGAAAATTCAGGTGGAACGGATCGCCTGATCCATTCGGTCCGCACAGGGTTTCCAGGTCGTCATCGCTGATGGATTGCTCGATGCGGAAATCTTCAACGAAGTAGGGGTAAAGCGGCGCGACAAAAAAACCTTCGTCCGGTGCATCATCGATGAAGAACCGCAGCGGGTCGCCGTCGGGGTCCGTGGCCTGCAGTCGAATCGGCGTGGGTTCGAACGACACAGCCTCTACTCGATTCGCGCCGGTCTGCGCAATGGGCGTTGGGTCCAGATTGCTGCTTTTGATGTTCACGATCTGCGTGGCGGTGTCGCTGTTGCCCGAGGCGTCGGTGACGGTCCAGCTCACAAGGGTCAGCCCGAAGCCGATCGGCAGCATCGCGTCGTTGGTGACGAGCGGATCCAGATCGACAAAGTCGAACACCAGCGGCTGGCCCAGGTCATCGACCGAGCCCGTGTCGATTTCAACGATATCGTCCGGCGGCACGATCACCGGCGGCTGCGTGTCCACCACTTCCACGTGCATCGTGACCGGGGTTTCATTGCGCTCGAAATTCAGGTTGGGTCCAAGGTCGCGCGCCGTCCAGGTGATGTCGAAAGCGGCCGGGTTCGCGATGGTGCTGACCGGCCAGAAGGATTCCAGGGCTTCGGTCGGATAGCTCGGCGACATGGAGGTGCTTCGGCCGCAGGCATCCATCACCTCGTACATCTGACGCAGCAGAGGCTCATAGCGCCGGGTCGAAACGCCGCCGGCTTCGTCGGCCTCGATGGTGACATTGATTTGCTGGTTTCCCGGCGGGCCGACCAGGGTCGCGGTAATGCGATTGTTCGAGAACGGCTGCTCGAGGACGGTCGGCGGCACTTCATCGAACACCGTCACGAACTGGAAGCGATCGCGAAAATTATCGGTCCGCCAGCCGCTGAAGATGATGTCGGATCCGACCAGGAGCCCTTCGGTGATGATGTTCAGCGCCAGGCCGCTCCACGGCTGCCCCTTGGCGCCCGCGGGCAGGCCCGGCAAGCCGGGGAAGTAATCCAGCGGGCTCATGCGCGCGTTGACCCGCCAACGGATCTGAGTCTGGCCGATCGGGAAGCTCAGTTCACGGCCTTCCTCGTACGGACAGCGATACTGCGGGCCGACACCATCCACCTGGCTGAACGCAACGGTGCCGTTCTCGTCGTCGCACTGGGCCCAGATACGGTCCGTCGGCTCGAAGTTGGCCGTGTTGTACCAGTACTCCAGGTCCAGTCGCGGCGCGACCGGGGGCGTGCCGGTGCCCACCAGCATCATCACGTCCAGCTCGGTGTTGTGGTGATACGCGATCGGCGAGCCCAGCTGGCCCCAGTTGTTGTTGTAGCCCAGGCTCACGCCCAGCACGTTTTCGACCTTGCTGACCATGTGGTCCTGACGAAACGTGGCCTCACAGGTGCCGGCCGGAACACGGCGCTCCTGACTATCGGGCTCCTCGAAGAACGGCAAACAGAACTTGAGCCCCCAGTTCGCCGCATAGGCCGCGCCCTGGGCGATGCCCGAGACCGGTGAGGGCACCAGGGCAACGCCGAAGGCCAGGTTGTAGAGCACGCCCAGCGGAATCTGGCAGGCCAGCGCCGCATCATTGGCGTCGAACCCGCGCGAGGCATCCAGCACCCAGGCCGATTCGATGCGCACGCTGGCCTGCCCCCGTGGCGCATGGACCACGCGCAGCTCAATGCGGGTAAACGGCTCGCGCGTCCTGATGCCCATGCGTCCGTTCACGGCCAGCAGCACGCCTTCGCGAGGTTTGCCGTCAAGCGCATACAGCAATGAACCCGTTGCGTAATCGCCGGCCAATGCCGTGATTTCCACCACGGTGCCCGCACGCCCGCCGTCGACCTGCACCACCAGCTCGGTGGCCGGCGACGTCAGTTCCAGCGACTGCCCCCTCGAATCGACCCGAATCCGCCCGCGGTCATAGTCCAGCGCCTCCATCGAGCCCGGCGTGAACACCGAAGCGCCACTGGACGCCCGCCCCGTCGCGGCCCCATCGCCGGCCAGGTCGACCCAATCCGCTTGCGCGGGGACCTCGGTGATGGCCTCGAACCGTGATGGGGGCTTGCTGGCCGCTGCGGAGAAGGAAATGGCCACCATCACGAACGCTGCAATGAAAAGCACGCCCTTTCTCGCTGCAAGAGCGGGTTCGAACTGGAACGATCGACGGCGCATGGCCAATCTCCGAAATCGTGGAGATTCCATACTGATCGCGGGAAGCATTCA
>CAZJSH010000166.1:0-4734 GCA_964548715.1 uncultured Halomonas sp.
CATCGATGGTGATGCCCTGCTCGCGCTCGGCCTGCAGGCCGTCGACCAGCAGCGCCAGGTCGGGCGCCTCGCCGGTGGTGCCGTACTTGCGCGAATCCCGCTCGACGGCGGCCAGCTGGTCCTCGAACACCTGCTGGGTGTCGAACAGCAGCCGGCCGATCAGGGTCGATTTTCCGTCGTCGACCGAACCACAGGTAATGAAGCGCAGCAGGTCCTTGCCGCGATGCTGCTCAAGGTACTCGTGGATGTCGAACTCGGTCATATCAGAAGTACCCCTGCTGCTTCTTCTGCTCCATCGAAGAGGCGGCGTCATGATCGATGGCGCGGCCCTGCCGCTCGGACGAACGCGCGATCAGCATCTCGTGAATGATCTCCGGCAGCGTGGTGGCTTCGGAACGGATCGCACCGGTCAGTGGGTAGCAGCCCAGCGTGCGGAAGCGGACCTGCTCCATCCGCGGCGTCTCGCCAGGCTCCAGCGGCAGGCGGTCGTCGTCGACCACGACCAGCATGCCGTTGCGATCGACCACAGGCCGCTCGTCGGCGAAGTACAGCGACGGCACCGGGATACTCTCGAGGTGGATGTACTGCCAGACGTCCAGTTCGGTCCAGTTCGACAGCGGAAACACGCGGATGCTCTCGCCGTCGGCAACTCGTCCGTTGTACAGACTCCAGAGCTCCGGCCGCTGGTTCTTCGGGTCCCAGCGATGGTGCCGGTCGCGGAACGAAAAAACCCGCTCCTTGGCCCGCGAGCGTTCCTCGTCGCGGCGTGCGCCGCCGAACGCGGCGTCGACCCTGTACTTCGACAGGGCCTGCTTCAGCGCCTGGGTCTTGAGCACGTCGGTATGCACGCCCGGGCTGTGCTCGATCGGGTTGATGCCCTGCTCCAGGCCTTCGACGTTGCGATGGGTGATCAGGTCGATGTCGTCCTCGGCGGCTACCCGGTCGCGGAACGCGTAGACCTCCTGGAACTTCCAGGTCGTATCGATGTTCAGCAGCGGAAACGGCAGCTGCCCGGGCGCGAAGGCCTTGCGCGCCAGGTGCAGCATCACCGCGGAGTCCTTGCCGATGGAATACAGCATTACCGGTCGCTGCGCCGTTGCAGCGACCTCGCGGATGATATGGATGGACTCCGCCTCGAGTGCCTCGAGATGGGTCAGCCGGTGGTCGTCGCGGATGGTCATGCGCCGACCTTCCGGTCATGCAGGAAGGCGGCGAAGTCGGCGCCCAGCTCGGGATGGTTCAGCGCGTAGTCGACGGTGGCCTGGAGATAACCGAGCTTGCTGCCGCAGTCGTAATGCGTGCCTTCGAACTCGAGGCAGTCGACGCCCTGCTCGTCGATCAGCGAAGCGATCGCGTCAGTCAACTGGATTTCTCCGCGGTGGTCCGGCGCGGTGGTCTCGAGCAGCTGGAAGATGCGCGGGGTCAGGATATAGCGACCGACCACGGCGAGATTCGAAGGTGCGTCGGCCGGTGACGGCTTTTCGACGATGCCGCGCAAGGCGTTGAAGCGGTCGCCGGAATCGCGGCCGATGTCGACCACGCCGTAGTGCTCAGTCCGCGAGGGCTCGACGGCCTCCACGCTGATCACCGACCGACCGGTCGTACCGAAGCGCTCGGCCAGCTGCATCATGACCGGGCGATCACCGGCCTCGATCAGGTCGTCGGCCAGGATCACGCCGAACGGCTGGTCGCCGACCAGCGGGCGCGCGCAGAGCACCGCGTGGCCGAGCCCCAGCGCTTCGCGCTGACGGACGTAGACGCAGTGGACGCCCTCCGGCAAGACCGCCTGGACCCGGTCGAGCAGTTCCTGCTTGCCGCGCTGGGCCAGTTCGGTCTCCAGCTCGTAGGCCATGTCGAAATGATCTTCCAGCGCACGCTTGGTGCGTCCGGTCACGAAGACCAGTCGCCGCGCGCCGGCCGCGATCGCCTCTTCCACCGCGTACTGGATCAACGGCTTGTCGACGATCGGCAGCATTTCCTTCGGGCTGGCCTTGGTGGCCGGCAGAAACCGGGTGCCGAGCCCGGCCACGGGAAAGACCACCGTTTCGATGGCGGTACGTGTCATGGCTGTGTCCTCGGGGACGCGGAGCTGCCGCGTATTCTACCCGCCCGGTTCCGGGGCTGTCCGCGCCCTCAGCCCCCGGTCACGTAACCGTCATCCAGCGACCGCAGCCCGGTACAGTGGCGCGGGGAACTGCAGGAGATCGTCTGGATGGCGTTTCTGATCATTGCACCGGGTCGCGATACCGCTGAACTGGAAACCGAACTGCGGCGGCTGGCGCCGGACCTGGACCTGCGCTGCTGGCCAGCGATCGGCGCGGCGCACGACATTCGATACGTGCTGGCATGGAACGCGCCGGCCGGCGCGTTCCAGGGCCTGCCGGCGCTGCGCGCGGTGGCATCCCTCGGCGCCGGTGTCGACACCCTGGTCGATCGCCCCGACCTGCCCGAGACCGTCCCGGTCACTCGGCTGGCCGGGCCACGGCTGGCGACCGACCTGGCCGCCTACCTCGTCGCGATGACCGTGGACTGGTGGAAGCGGCTCGACGAGCAGCGCCACGCCACGGCGTGGCGGCCGCTGCCGCCGCGCGCGCCGCCCCGGGTCGGGCTGCTCGGCCTGGGCCGGATGGGCCGCGCGGCTGCGCATGGGTTCCGGGGGCTGGATCTGGATGTGGCGGGGTGGAATCGATCCGGCCAGGCGCCGGACGGACTGGCCGTCGAGCACGGCAGCGCCGGTCTGCATCGACTGGCCGGCCGTTCGAACGTGCTGATCAACCTGCTCCCGCTGACGCCGTCCACGCAAGGCATCATCGATCGAGAGTTGCTGGCCGCGATGCCGGCAGATTCGCTGCTGATCAACGTCGGCCGCGGCGCCCACGTCGTCGAGCAGGACCTGCTGGACGCGCTCGAGGCGGGCCGGCCCGGACGCGCGGTGCTGGACGTCTTCGAGACCGAACCGCTGCCGGACGCCCACCCGTTCCGGCGCCATCCCGGGGTCGTGGTGACGCCCCACGTCGCCGCGCTGACCGACCCGCGCGAGGCGGCAGAGCTGGCGCTTGTGCAATGGCGCTGCATCCAGCGCGGCGAACCACCCCCGGATGCGGTCGACCGCGTCCGGGGGTACTGATGCGCGCCTGCGCCGGACTCAGCGCCTGGCGAACTTCAGCGTGAATCGATCGCTCTCGCCGATCGCCTCGTAGCCGCTCGGGTCTTCGCCCTCGGGCACGTTCAGCGACGGAGGCAGGGTCCAGACGCCGTTGGGATGATCAGCGGTATCGGCCGGGTTCGCGTTGACCTCGCTGGCGTCGACCAGCCGGAAGCCGTTGGCCTCGGCGCGCGCGACGATCCAGCTGGACTTGACGTAGCCGGTGAAGCGATCGTCGTCACCGTCCTCGGGCAGGCGGTGGCCGACGATCCCGAAGGTGCCGCCCGGCTTGAGCACGGAGCGCGCGGCCTGCAGCACGTCGTCGAACACACCGTCGCGCTTCCAGCCGTGAACGCTGCGGAACGACAGCACCATGTCGGCCGAACCGGGCGGACCGAGGTCGGTGGACTTCGGCGGGTGGAACGGCATCACCATCGGCTCGCCGTAGCGCTCGGTATCGGCAATGCGCGCGCGCCAGGCGGCCATGGCCGGCTCGTAGTAGCTGGGCGGGTCGTCGATGCTCAGGTCGAAATGTCCGGCCACGTACTGCCCCTGGTCGGCCAGGTACGGCGCGAGGATCTCGGTGTACCAGCCGCCGCTGGGCGCGAGCTCGACGACGGTCATGTCCGGCTGGATGCCGAAGAACGTCAGGGTCTCGTATGGATGCCGGGATGCGTCTCGTGCCTTTTCCGCGGCCGGTCGCGCCTCGGCGTCGACCACGGCCTGCAGACGATCGTCGGCGACGACCGGCGCGGCCATCATCAGTGCGGCCAGCAGTGCGCCAGCGGCGCGGAACGGCATCCGTTCGGAATCGGAATTACGCGTGTGCATCGGAGGTTCTCCAGTCAGTCAGGTCAAGGTCCAGCGTCAGGTCGTACAGGATATGGCCGCTGGCCGCGTACTTTCGCTCGAACGGCGTCAGCGGCGCGTCGGCCTCGAACGATACCACCGGCGGCGGACGCCGGCCATACAGGCCGAGGGCGACGGCACATTCCTCGAGATAGATGCGCCAGTTCGAGCGCACGGTGAGGACGCCCCCGAGCGCCAGCACCACCGGGAACACCGGGTGGGCCGGCCAGCGCCGTGCGATGTGACCGGGCTTCGGCCAGGGATTGGGATACAACAGGTAGTGGCGGACCGGGCGGTCGCCGTCGGCGGCGAGCAGGCGCCAGGCGTCCTCGAGCCGGGCCCGGATGCACAGCCGGTCCGGACCGAAGGCCGGCGCCCGGGCCAGGCGATGCGCCGAGCGATCGATCCCGAGCACCTGGGCACCGGGGTGGCGATGGCCGAGTTCGACAGTCGACGCGCCGGTTCCGCAGCCGGAATCCAGCACCAGAGGCCGCGACCGGTCGCGCCATTCGCGGAACGCCTCAAACTCGGCCCGACTGCCGGCATGCACGGGAGCCTGCCAGGTCCGCGAGCGATGCCGCCCGACCCGCTCGGCAAGACGTGGATGCACCCCGGTCTGTGACGAGCGCACCGGTCGGGACGGCGGATCGAGGTCGTGCGATGCGATGCGAGCGGCGTTCGGCGAATTGGTGGGCCGTGAAGGACTCGAACCTTCAACCAACGGGTTAAAAGCCCGGTGC
>CAZJSH010000167.1:0-4612 GCA_964548715.1 uncultured Halomonas sp.
GCCGTAACCTGATGGTAGAGGCCGAACGCATGCTGCTGGCCGACCAGGTCGTCCTGCCCGTCTACACCTACGTCACCAAGCGCCTCGTCAACCCCCTGCTGAAGGGCTGGCAGGAAAACGTCATGGACTTCCACCCCACCCGATACATGTACCTCCTCCGTCCCGCCGAACCGGACACCTCCGAGGTCGAATCCGAACCCGCCGCGGCGGAGGCCTCAGCGGAGAGCTAGATGATGAGCGCGAAGACGCAAAGGCGCGAAGAGAAAGGCGGATTCGAAAGGAGGGTCTGGAAAAAATCCTACATCGAGCGTAGGCAAATGCAGGATGACGCGCTTCTGCAATGCCGCCATGCTGAGCGCAGTGCATCACTCGACAGCAGCGATGATGGAAACCGAAGCATGGAAGAAGCGAATCGAGGCGGCCGCCGGCGTGATCGTCGACGAGGCAGTGAAGCTGCATCGTTCACTCGGCCCCGGCCTGCTGGAATCGGTCTACGAAACCGCGCTTGCATTCGCACTGCAACGAAGAGGTCTTTCGCTCGTTCGCCAACAACCGGTTCCGATCCGGTATCGAGGCGTAGAGTTCAAGGAAGCTTTTCGCGCCGACCTGGTGGTCGAGGACTCGATCATCCTGGAGATCAAATCGATCGACCGCCTCAACCCTGCGCATCGAAAACAACTCATTACCTACCTGCGCCTGAGCAATCGGCACCTGGGGTTCTTGCTGAACTTCGGTGCTGCAGCAATGAAAGATGGAATCGTAAGGGTTGTCGACCGCCTGCCGGAATGAGCCTCGCAGGGCGACGGAACCATGGCCGGTCCGAGTCGATGATCGATCCACGAACCGCGCGGTTCATCACGTCTTCCGCTTTTCCCTTCGCGCCTTTGCGTCTTTGCGCCTATCCTCTAAAGGAACCCGGCACAACGCCCGAACGGAGCCCGAACGCCTGATGCTCGACTATTCGCTCAAGCGGCTCGCGTCGGCGGTTCCTACGCTGTTGATCCTGATCACGGTGGCGTTCTTCCTGATCCGGATCGCGCCGGGCGGGCCGTTCGATGCGGAGAAGGCGCTGCCGCCGGAGATCGAGGCGAACCTCGAGGCCAAGTACCAGCTCGACGATCCGCTGGTCGTGCAGTACGTGCGCTATCTCGGTGACATCCTGATGCTCGACTTCGGTCCGTCGTTCCACTACCGCGACTGGACGGTCAACGAGTTGATTGCGCAGGGCGCGCCGGTGTCGTTCACGCTGGGCGCGATCGCGCTGCTGCTGGCCATGCTGATGGGCACGACGATCGGCGTCTGGGCCGCGCTGAAGCAGAACACCGCGGCCGACTACGCCACGATGTCGATCGCGATGATCGGCATCTCGGTGCCCAACTTCGTCATGGCGCCGCTGCTGGTGCTGGCATTCGCGATCGGCCTGGGCTGGCTGCCGGCCGGCGGTTGGGACGGCAGCGTGTCGCGAATGGTCCTGCCTTCGATCGCGTTGGCGCTGCCGATGATCGCCTACATCGCCCGGATCACCCGCGGGTCGATGATCGAGGTGCTCCACTCCGACTTCATCCGCACCGCGCGCGCAAAGGGCCTGCCCGAACGCGAGGTGCTGGTTCGGCACGCGCTCAAGCCCGCGCTGCTGCCGGTGATCTCCTACCTCGGTCCGGCCGCCGCGGCGATCCTGACCGGGTCCGTGGTCATCGAGCGGATCTTCACCATTCCCGGCATCGGCAGTCACTTCGTCCAGGGCGCGCTGAACCGCGACTACACGCTGGTCATGGGCGTGGTCATCTTCTATGGTGTTCTGATCATCGTGCTGAACTACCTGGTCGACCTGGTCTATGCCTGGCTCGATCCCCGGATCCGCTATGACGGCTGAATCGACCGCTCCCGAAAAGGACGCCTTCGAACAGGCGATGGATCGCCGGCCGGTCAAGGGCCGGTCGCTCTGGGTGGATGCCTGGCACCGGCTGAAGCGCAACAAGGCCGCGCTGACCGGCGCCGGGATCCTGGTCTTCATCGTCCTGCTGGTCACGATCGGTCCGCTGCTGAATCCCTGGGATCACGAAATCCCGGACTGGGACCACTACTCCACGCCGCCGTCGCTGGAGACCGGCCACCTGATGGGAACCGACGCGCTGGGTCGCGACCTGTTCGAGCGGGTCATGGTCGGCGGCCGGATCTCGCTGCTGGTCGGACTGGTCGCCACGCTCGTCTCGCTCGCGATCGGCGTGCTGTACGGCGCCACTGCCGGCTACCTCGGCGGGCGGGTCGACAACCTGATGATGCGAGCGGTCGACGCGATCTATGCGCTGCCGTTCATGTTCTTCGTGATCCTGCTGATGGTCGTGTTCGGCCGCAACATCTTCCTGATCTTCGTGGCGATCGGCGCGGTCAACTGGCTGGACATGGCGCGGATCGTGCGGGGCCAGACGCTCAGCCTCAAGAACAAGGCCTTCATAGAGGCCGCGCGCGCAGCCGGCGCGACCGAGCGCCAGGTGATCGTGCGCCACATCATTCCCAACCTGCTCGGCGTTGTTGCCGTCTACGTTTCGCTGACCATCCCGCAGGTCATCCTGGTCGAGTCGTTCCTCAGTTTCCTGGGCCTGGGCGTGCAGGAGCCGTTGACCAGCTGGGGTGCGCTGGTCAACGAGGGCGCGCAGGAGCTCGAAACCGCACCGTGGTCGCTGCTGTTCCCGGCCGCGTTCCTGGCCGCGACGCTGTTCGCGTTCAACTTCCTCGGGGACGGGTTGAGAGACGCTCTCGATCCGCGAGACCGGTGAGGGCGCAATTGCGCGAACGGCGGGCGGCGTCCGGCGGTGCTCGGATTCCTCATGCGCTCATGAGCACACTCCGGATCCTTCGCGCAGCCTGCCCCGGACCCCGATCCGGGAGCGGCCATCGCCGTTCGTCCGCTCATCACGCGTCTCAAGGAGTCATGTAGTGGCATTGCTCGAAGTCCGCGATCTGACCGTCTCGTTCGACACGCCCGACGGCGTGGTGCACGCGGTGAACGGTCTGAGCTTCGACCTCGAGCCCGGCCAGACGCTGGGCATCGTCGGCGAGTCCGGCTCGGGCAAGACGCAGACCGCGATGGCGATGATGGGCCTGCTGGCCGAGAACGGTCGCGCGTCGGGCTCGGTGACCTTCCGCGGCCAGGAGCTGCTCGGGCTTTCGACGTCGGAGCAGACCCGCATTCGCGGCTCCAAGATCTCGATGATCTTCCAGGACCCGGTCAGCGCGCTGAATCCGTACATGTCGATCGGCGAACAGCTGATCGAGGTGCTCACCCACCATCGCGACCTGAAACGCAGGCCCGCCCGAGAGCGCGCGATCGAGATGTTGCGCCAGGTCCGCATCAGCGACCCGGAACGCCGCATGCGCCAGTTCCCGCACCAGCTTTCCGGCGGCATGTGCCAGCGCATCATGATCGCCATGGGGCTGCTGTGCCAGCCCGACCTGCTGATCGCCGACGAGCCGACGACCGCACTCGACGTGACGGTCCAGTCGCAGATCAACCTGATGATGGGCGAGTTGTCCGAGAAATCATCGACGGCCATCGTGCTGATCACCCACGACCTCGGCGTGGTCGCCGGTCTCTGCGACAGGGTGCTGGTGATGTATGCCGGCGAAGTCATGGAGATGGCCGACGTCGAGCCGCTGTTCGCCGACCCGGCTCATCCCTATACCCAGGGCCTGCTCGAATCGGTGCCCCGGCTCGACCGCACCGACTCTGGCATCCTGCGCGCGATCCCCGGCAACCCGCCGGACCTGGTCAACCTGCCGACCGGTTGCCCGTTCCGTGCGCGCTGCGACTACGCCTTCGACGCCTGCACCGACCATCCGAAGCTCGAGGCCTTCGATGACGATCGCTGGAAGCGCTGCTTCCTGGAGTCCCGGCCGATGCCGAAACCGCGTGAGGAGAACGCCTGATGAGAGCGCCGGTACTCAAGGTCGAAGACCTCGCCGTCCATTTCCGCGTTGCCGGCGAGTCGCGCGGGTTCCGCCGCACCTACGAGACCGTGCGCGCCGTCGACGGCGTCAGTTTCGAACTGGGCCCGGCCGAAACGCTGGGCATCGTCGGCGAAAGCGGGTGCGGCAAGTCGACGCTGGCGCGCGCCATCCTCGGCCTGGTCAAGCCGGCCGCCGGTCGCGTGGTCTGGCTGGGCGACAACCTGGTCGGGCTGGATGAGGATTCGATGCGCAGGAAGCGTCGCGAACTGCAGCTGATCTTCCAGGACCCGCTCGGCTCGCTTGACCCGCGGATGACCGTAGGGCAGATCGTCGGCGAACCGCTGACGAACTTCTTCCCGTCGATGTCGAAGATCCAGGTGCGCGAACGCGTGGCCGGCATGCTGAAGATGGTCGGCATCGCGCCGGAACTGATCAATCGCTATCCGCACGAATTCTCCGGGGGCCAGTGCCAGCGCATCGGCATCGCCCGCGCGCTGGTCGTCAATCCGCGGCTGGTCGTCTGCGACGAGCCGGTCTCGGCGCTCGACGTGTCGATCCAGGCCCAGATCGTGAACCTGCTGAAGGAACTCCAGAAGAAGCTGCAGCTGTCGCTGATCTTCATTGCGCACGATCTTTCGGTGGTGCAGCACGTGTCCGACCGGGT
>CAZJSH010000168.1:0-4595 GCA_964548715.1 uncultured Halomonas sp.
CGCCGGCACCGGACCGAAGGCCCGTGGGAGGCCGGCTGTGCCGGGCGAAGGGTGGGGCCGACGCTCTGCGATTTCTGACCCTGCCCCCGAACCCTGTCCAGGAACCCGAAACCCGGAATCCCCGGAATCCCCGGAATCCCCGGAATCCAAAAAAAACCGGCCCCGCGAAGGGGCCGGCCAGGACGAACGCATCTGCGTCCGCGTTCGGGGCTCAGTCGCTCGGGAAGTCGACCGTGAAGATCACGGTTTCGCCTTCCAACACTTCGATCAGCTGGCCGCGCGGGTCGAAGTCCAGCGGCAGTTCACCGACCTCGTCGACCGGATCGCCGAACTCGATCTCGCCTTCGATGCCGTCACCGGTGTCGCTGACCTCGATCGTTCCCCGGTCGACTCCGCCGACGCGCAGCGTGTAGCCGCCGACCGGGACGTCCTCGATTTCGACGTCGAAATCGAACTCGCCGTCATCGTCCTCTTCCCAGCGGGCTTCGCCGCTGCCGGCCGGGTAGATGCCGGTGTTGTCCAGGTCTTCGCGGATTTCGGACTCGGTGCCGCCGTCGTCGTCGCCGCCGGAATCGTCGTCGCCATCGCCGTCATCGTCATCGCCGCCGTCATCCGGCGGGCCGTCGACCGGGAAGACCGAGGAGAACAGTGTCGTTGCGCCTTCAGCGACTTCGATCGTCTCGCCGCGCGGATCGAAGTCCAGCGGCAGCTTGCCGGCCTCGACCGGGTAGCGGAATTCGATCTCGCCCTTGGTTTCGTCGTCTTCCTGCTGGACCACCTCGATCATTGCGCGCTCGACGCCACCGACGAACAGCGTGTAGCTGCCGACCGGGATGTCTTCGACCTCGACCTCGAACTCCACTTCATCGGCGTCCTGGTCGAAATCGGCATCGGCCTCGCCGCCCGGGTAGACGCCCAGGTTGGCCAGCTCGATCGAGATCTCGCTGTTGCCGAACGGCGGCGGCATGCCGCCGGTGCCGGTGCCGGGCGGATCGCCGACCTCCGGCGCCACGTTGGTCAGGATCACCACGCCATTGTCCAGCACGTCGATGTCCTGGCCGCGCGGATCGAAGTCCAGCAGGACCTCGTCGGGGTCCGGGGGCGAGCCGAACTCGATTTCGCCTTCCGGGCCGCTCGGTGTATCGACCACGTCGATCATGCCGCGGGTGACGCCGCCGACCTGCAGTTCGTAGGTTCCGACCGGCACGTCCTCGATCTCGACGTCGAACTCGACTTCGTCGGAACTCAAGTCGAAATCAGCGTCGCCGCTGGCCCCGGGAATCACGTCGGTGGACAGCAGCGCGATGTCGAAGCCTTCCGGCACCGTGCCGCGCGGCACGTCGTCGCCGATGCCGCCGCTGCACGGCGCGCCCGGCTGGTTGGTGATGCGCTTGATCGCGAACCCGCCGGTCCCGACAATCACCTTGCTATCGGCGCTGCCGTTGACGTTGTAGTCGACCTGGCCGGTGGTGCAGTTGGTGAAGCGCACCTGCATGGTGCCGACCTGATCGACCGGGTCGGGATTGGTGCCGACCGGATCGCCGAAGTTGACGCCGGTTACTTCGTAGACCAGGGCGTCGATGGTGTCGCCGACGATGCCGCCTTCGGCGAACAGCCAGGTCGGGTTGCCTTCGGTGTCGTAGATCGCCCAGTAGATGGCGCCACGCTTGATGCCGGTCTGGGCGCCGGCGATCGTCACGATCATGCCGTGGTTCTGCTGCGACGGCTGGTCCCACCAGCCGGAGAAGCTGCCGGTGACTTCGACGGCCAGGGCGGGGGCGGAAAACGCGGTCAGCGCGAGCCCGATCGACGCCGCCAGGCGGCGCTTGCGGACGGGAGTGGGGGGCGAAGTGCGGTTCATCGGTCTCTCCTTGAGCTCAGTCATCATGCGGTTGGGGGGGCAAATCGTTTTCGGAATCCTTCACGGTGTATAGGCCCAGGCCCAGGCGGACCGGGTCGCGGCCCTCGTCCAGGCCGCGCTTCCGCGAGGCTTCCTCGAAGTGGTAGAGCCACTCGTCGACCCGTTCGGCCAGTTCGCGCGCAGCCGTTTCGATCTTCGCGCGCGCCTCGTCGGCCAGGTCGGGGTGAATGTCGCGGTTGTAGACGACCAGCTGCAGGTACCGATCGCCGTTGTCCTGCTGCCAGTTGTGCGCAATGGTCGTGATCAGGTCGCTGGTGGCCATGCCGAAGATCTCTGCGGTCTGCAGGTCGGCCGCGTCGGCTCGCGCGATGTAGCGCGTTCGGACCAGTTCGACCGTGCGGTCCGCAAGCACGTTCACCGCCCCGTTGCGCTGCAGTTCGTCGAGCACGGCCCGGGCGGGAGCGCCGCCGCTGTGTCGGGCGACCAGTCGGGAAAAACTCGGCCGGTCGTCGTCGGCGTCGAACGGCAGTGTCGGCAACGGCGCGCCGTCGGCGCGGAACTCCGCGTCGTTGGCCCAGCCGGAAAGCACCAGGGCGGCACGGTGGTACTGCTCTTCCTGCGGCACATCGTCGGGTGCCGGCTGCGCCAGCAGCTGGTTGACGTCGACCCGGGTCAGGCCGGTCAACACCGCCACGCGCGACTTGCTCGGTTTGCGGCCGGGAATCCGGAAGTCGCGATGGGCCACGTCGGCGTAGCACCAGCGAAGCCAGTCGGCGCAGGTCCTGTACGAGACGTCGTGCCGGATCAGGATCCGGACCAGCGGCCGGAAGATCCGGACCGCCGCGCGGGCCAGCGAATCCAGCGTGGTGATGGTCGTTCTCGCGTCCATGTTCAATGCCTGCTCCCCGCATGATTGCCGTTAGCCAGCAGCGCTGGACGGTGAAACAGGAATCCCTGTTGGTGAACGATGCCCATGGCCTGCAGGACCTGCATCTGGGTCGGTCGTTCGATGCCTTCGGCGACCAGGCCCGGGCCGGCGTGGCGGACCAGCGCGGCCAGCCCCTCGACCACCCGACGGTCGCCGTCGTGGGTGTCGATCCGGCAGCAGAGGCTGCGGTCGAGCTTGATCCAGTCGATCAGCCCGGCGGCCACCACGTCGAAGTTCGGCGCGCCCGGACCAAAGTCGTCGAGCGCGATCTGCACGCCCGAGCGCCGCAGGGCGTCGAGCGCCCGGTCCGTGGCGTCCAGGTCCACGGCCCCCGCGTATTCGACCAGCTCCAGCACCAGCCGGCGCGGCGCTACGCCCGCTCGGTCCAGCCGCGTGAGCAATGCATCTGCGAAGTCGGGCACGATCAGGGAGCCCGGGCGGACATTGATGCCGAACCGGGTGTCGACACGCATGGCCGGCAACTGTTGGAGCGCGGCGTCGAGCACGTCGAGGTCGAAGCGGTAGCCGCGTCCGGCATAGCCTGCGCGGACCAACCCCATCACCGAACGCCCGGGTCCATCGGCCGGCGGGCGGATCAGGAACTCGACCCAGGCTGGCCGGCGCGCCGCCGACAGCGACACGATCGCCTGCACCGCCAGACCGAAGTGCGGCGTGCGCCGCAGCGGCGGGACGAAGTCGAGCAGATCCGCGGCCTCGTCGGCCCGGTGAACGGTCTGCAACATGGGGTCAATGGCGTTCATGGATTTGCATACTATTTTACAAAAATATATTTGTCAAATATTTTGCAAAAAATGATCCGCACGCATTGAGTCTTGCGTTCCGCGCCCGCTGTGCCATCCTTTTCAGCTTCCGTTTCCGGACGTCATTCCGCTGATCATGGCCCTACGCTGGATAGAAATCGCCGTTCCGCCCGATCGCCTCGAAGCCGTCCGCAGTCGCATCGAGGGCGCCGACGTTCACGACTGGTGGTTGAGCGCCGCCGAACCGCGCGCCGTGGTCCGCGTCGTCCTGGACGGCAAGCGGGTCGAGGGGCTGCTCGATGCGCTCGAGCCGTTGTGCGGGGACGACGGAGTACGCGTGCTGGTCGGCGAAGTGGATGCGATGCTGCCCGAACCCGACGAGGAAGAGGAGCCGGCCGACGGCAAGAACGACGAAGAGGGGTCCGACCGTCTCAGCCGGTTCGAGCTGGTCGAACGGGTCGGCCGCGAGGCGCGGTTGAACCGCCAGTACGTGTTCATGGTGGTTCTGTCGAGTATCGTCGCCGCGGTCGGGCTGGTGCGCGGCAATGTAGCGGTCGTGGTCGGCGCCATGGTCATCGCGCCGCTGCTCGCACCGAACATGGCGCTGGCACTGGCCGCCACGCTGGCCGACTGGCGGCTGGGCTGGACGGCCGTGCGCACCGGGATGACCGGCGTGACCATCGCGGTCGTGCTCGGTGCGGCGCTGGGCCGGTTGCTCGAGGTCGATCCCACCGTCACCGAAATCGCCAGCCGCACCGTCATCGACGAACTCGACGTGATCCTGGCCCTGGCTGCCGGTGCGGCCGGGGCGCTGGCCGTGACCAGCGGCGTGTCGGGCGCGCTGGTCGGCGTCATGGTCGCGGTCGCGCTTCTGCCGCCGCTGATGGTCGTGGCCCTGCTGGCCGGCGCCGGCGAGTGGCGCGGCGCCTGGGGCGCGCTGCTGCTCTACAGCACCAACGTGGCCTCGGTGAACCTGGCCGGCATCGCCGTGTTCCTGGCCCGCGGCATCACGCCGCGCAGCTGGTGGGAAAAACGTCGCGCGCGG
>CAZJSH010000169.1:0-4448 GCA_964548715.1 uncultured Halomonas sp.
TTCCAGCCCAGCCCGGGTGTACTTGTGGCTGTTCTCGGTGTGGATGCTGTCGCCGGTATCGAACTCGAAGCGCCGGCCGGCCAGCTCGATACGGGTCGGCCACTCGGCGACCAGGTGCATCTCGATTCGCTTGTGCTCCGGATCGTATCGTGCTTCATGGCGGAACGCGCCGGCCTCGATGTCGGCGTCCAGCTCGTTGCGCAGTCGCTCGAGCAGGTTCAGGTTGAACGCAGCGGTCACGCCGGCCTCGTCGTCGTAGGCCGCGCGCAGCCGGTCGACATCCTTGACCAGGTCGACCCCGATCAGCACACCCCCGCCTGGACCGGCGATCCGGGCCATGCGCTCGAGAAATTCGCGCGCTTCGGAGCGTTCGAAGTTGCTGATCGTCGATCCGGGGAAATAGACCACGCGGCGCCGCGCCGGCGGGTCGAGGTGCAGCGCCTCGTCGGGTACCGGCTGGGTGTAGTCGGCTTCCAGCGGACGGATGTCCAGCGAGGGGAAACCGCCGGCGAGCTGCGCCACGGAGATGGCCAGTGCCTCGCCGGAAATCTCGATCGGTGTGTAGGCACGGACGCGCTCGCAGGTTTCGAGCAGCAGCCGGATCTTGATTCCGGCGCCCGAACCGAATTCGATGATGTGCGCCTCCGGGCCGACGTAGGCCGCGATCGCGTCGAGGCGGGTCTCGTGCAGTGCAAGATCGGCACGCGTGACGTAGTACTCGTCGGTATCGCAGATCTGCTCGAACAGCTCAGAGCCGCGCTCGTCGTAGAGGTACTTGCAAGGGAGCGTGGGCGGCCGGCTTTCGAGGCCGGCGATCACGTCGTCGAGAAATTCCTGCCGGGCATCGGCCGGTTCGGCCGGGTTCGGGTGCTGCGTGGCTTCGATGTCGGGTTGGCTCATCGTGTCGGTACGCGGTTCCTTGGAGTGTCGAAAAGGGCGTGTGGGCTGTGCCGTGGCCGGTGGTCAGGCACTGCGGGCCAGACGGAGCCCCGTGAACTGCCAGCGGTCGGCCGGGTAGAAGAAGTTGCGATAGGTCGGCCGGACATGGCCGGGTGCCGTTGCGCAACTGCCGCCGCGCAGCACCATCTGGTTGGCCATGAACTTGCCGTTGTACTCGCCGACCGCGCCGGGTGCCGGCGCGAAGCCGGGATAAGGCAGATAGGCCGTCTGGGTCCATTCCCAGACGCCGCCGTAGAGCTGGTGGAGTTCGTCACCGGCGTCCAGCGGCAGGGCCTCTGGGTGGTAGCGGCCGAGATCGGCAAAATGACCGCGGACCGGCCGATGCTGCGCGGCGCGCTCCCATTCGGCTTCGGTCGGCAGACGCGCGCCGGCCCACTCGGCGAATGCCGCGGCTTCGTAGAGATTGATGTGCACCACCGGTTCGTCGGCAGTGCGTTCGCGCAGACCGGCCAGCGTCCGGATCCGGCCGTCGTCGAGCCAGTAGGCCGGCGCCGCGGCCCGGGACTGCTGGACCCACGCCCATCCATCGGCCAGCCAGAGCAGCGGTTCGCGATAGCCGCCGTCGTCGATGAAGGCCTGCCAGTCGCCGCAGGAGACCGGTCGGCGGGCGAGTTCGAAGTCGTGATTGAGCACGACGCGGTGACGCGGCGTTTCGTTGTCGAACGCAAAGCCGGGGCCATCGTGGCCGATCTCGATGTCGCCGGCGCCGAATGCGACCCAGTCGTTACCATCGACGGCCGCGGCCCGTGCCGACTTGACCGGCGGCCCGCCCAAGGCTCGACCGAGCGGGTTGTCCGGGGTCGCGGCCTTGTAGTCGGTCAGGATCAGCTCCTGGTGCTGCTGTTCGTGGTTCAGGCCAAGAACCAGACGCGGCGCGATCGCAGCAAGGGATTCCGGCCCGGCCGTTCGCAGCCAGTCGGCCACCGCCTCGTCGATCCGCCGGCGGTAGGCGGTGACTTCGGCATGGTCGGGCCGGGCGATCAGGTGGCGTTTGGCGCGCGGATGCTGGCGTCCGACGCCGTTGTAGTAGCTGTTGAACAGTTCGCAGTACGCAGGATTCACCGCGGTCCAGTCATCGACCTCGCGGGCCAGGATGAAGGTCTCGAAGAACCAGGTCGTGTGGGCGCGGTGCCACTTGATCGGGCTTGCTTCGGGCATGGCCTGCAGGTTCTGGTCTTCCGGCCCCAGGTCCGCGACGAGCCGCTCGGTGGCGTCACGCACCGCGCGAAAGGCGGCCTCCAGCGCGTCTGCGTCGAGCGCTTCGGGCGAGACGGTATTGAAGTCCGGCGGCGTCGCGGTCCGCGATGCTCGGGGTGTGCTTGTGGCTGTCATTCGACTCGTTGCAGTTCGGGCGTTGAGGCATCCGACGACGCGAGGGAACTGTGGGGAAGGCCACGCGTCCAGGCGCCGGGCGTGCGTCGGATCGCAGTTCGAAACCGAAATCCGCCGGCGTCTGAATGATGTTTTAACGGATGCTTGTGTGATAATAGCACCCGGTACGCAACGCATTGATTACATTTGGCGAACTCCTTTATGAACCGATTGCTTTCCTTCGGCGTGGTCCTCGTTGGGCTGCTGTCCCTTTCCGCCCATGCGGACGTCATGCTCAGCATCGACGGCCAGCCGGCGATCGAGACCCAGAGTCCGATCACGTCGATCGTCTATCGCCCCTCCGCTCGCCGACTCGAAGTTCGGACGGCCTGGGACGATCTGCGCTGCGTGCCGAACCCCGACGGTCCGCCGGTGACTCTGCCGATTCCGCAGCCCGGCGACTTCATCTTCGCCCTCGACCAGTTGCCCGGCGATGTCGATGGTGAATACGTCGTCGAAGCCGATGGCAGCATCGCTCAGCTGGGTGCGGCGATTTCGGGTGATCCGACCACGCTGAGCATCATCACCAGCGACGCGCGGATCAACAACTGCGCTGGCCCCGACTGTGCCGTGCTGGTCTGCGCCCCGGGCGGCACGCCGATCTTCTCCGGCGATTTCGAGCCGATCGCCGCCGATCTCGGCGTCTCCTGGGACACCGTGCCGATCGGCGGTGCGCTGGACGTGGTGGCCGGGGGTTCCGGCACCACGCTCGCGCTCACTGCAGCCAATACCGGCCAGCTCGACGCCACGTCGGTAACCGTGGATCTCGACGTGCTGCTTCCGGGCAGCGGCTCGATCGCCTGCCCGACCGTGATTTCCGGCGGGGCCGGATTCGCCTTCGACGCCAGCTGCAGCGGCACCTGGGCGATCGGCGACCTCGACGCCGGTCAGCAAGTCGAAATGCAGTTGCTCTACTCGGCCGACGCCGCCGCGACCATCGGCGAACTGGCGACTTCCGACGCCGTCATCGATTCGCCGACCGTGGCCGACATCAACCCGGCCGACAACGCGGCCAGCGCTGGGATCGACGTGGTCAAGGAGACCTCGCTCGAGTTCACCATCGTCAGCTTTCCGCAGAGCCAGATCGACCTGACGACGGGTCCGGCGTCGGTGAACTTTTCCGTGCTGGCTTCGCCGCAGGGGCCGTCGACGCTGGATTCCATCGTCGATATCGCGCTGCAGTACCCGGGCGGCAGCGGCGTGACGCTGATCGAGTCGGACAACGATTTCCTGCCGCCGGTCTGGTCACCGCTGGTCGGCGCTCTCGATGAAGAACTGCTGTTCGAGTTCAGCATCGACAGCTTCGAACCGGGCGTGGACGCTTTCTGCGTGGACGTGGTCTCGGTCAACGGCGTTTCCGGCGCGACCGTATCAATTGCCGGCAGCAGCGTCACGCAGCGTTGCCTCGACGTGATCGGGCCGGAAACCGTCGACCTGACGGCATCGAGCACGGCCGACGCCAGTGTCGTGGCCGGCAGCCCGATCGGCGGGAACCCGGGCAATGCGGTCCAGGAGTTCACGCTGACCAACAACAACACGACCTTCGACGCCACCATGATCGACGCCGAAATCCTGCTTGCGCTGCCGACCGACGTGACGGTGACGCCGTCGCCGTCGCTGGGCACTCTGGTCCAGGACGGCGGCAACCCGGATCTCTGGACCTGGTCGATCGCGACGCTGCCGGCCGGTCAGTCGGCGACCGCGACGTTCTGGTACGACGTCGGCCCGTCGGCGCCGGATGGCGATCTGGTCCAGGCCGATCTCGACAACTTGACGATCGATCCGAGCCAGGTGCTCGTCAACCCGGTATCGGACCAGGCTCAGACCACCATCGACCGCGAGATCGACCTTCGGCTGACCTCGCTGGAGTCGCCGGACCCGGTTGCGCCGGGAGGCCTGCTGACCTACGAATTCCAGCTCGTCAACCTGGGGCCGTCGGACGCCACGTCCATCGACCTCGACCTGACCACCGGGCTGCCGGCCGACGTCACGCTGGGCACGGTCACCTCGAACCTTCTCGGCAGCTACAACGCCGGTGTCTGGTCGGTCGGATCGCTGGTGGCCGGTTCGCCGGGCGCAGCCGTCCTGACCGTGCCGATCAACGTCGGCAGCGGGGC
>CAZJSH010000170.1:0-4353 GCA_964548715.1 uncultured Halomonas sp.
GAAGATCCGCTCCCGGATCCAGTCCCGCCGGTGTGAGAAGTCCCGGCCGGTCTCGCGATCAAATCCGCACAGGAACTGCCGCCGCACGCAGCGGCTGACGACGTGGTAATGCGGCGTGGCATCGAGCGAGACGAGGCGGCAGCGCGGTTCAGGCATCGGTGTTTTCCGGAGCGAGTGCCCGGTCACTCTAGGTCAGAAGGTAGCGGCCTCGCATCGGACGAATGGCTCGATTTCGTGTAGGTTATTTCCTACTGTGTGGGTGTCCGGGTTGTTACGGGTTGTTACTACGGGTTGTTAGGCGGTGTGGGTGTCCGGGTTGTTGGGGGTGTCCGGGTTGTTGGGGTTGTTACGGGGGTGTCCGGGTTGTTACGCGAGCCGGGCGGGGTGTTCGTCGATGGTGACGGGAACGCGGATCAGGTCGTCGGAGCTGATCGGCAGACCCGGGCAGTTGTTCGCCTCGGCCGTGTCGGTGACGGACACGGCGCCGATCAGAGCGACGGCCATCGCCGCAGCGGCCACGGTGCGGCGTGTGAACACGGGGGTCAGTCGGCCTGCGCTTCGAACCCGTCCGCGAACAGCCAGTCGCTCCGCGGCGCAGGCAGCGCGGGCCAGAAGCCGCCGGTGATGGCATAGAAGCCGGCGCCGTCGGTCGACGGCTGCAGCGGTTCCGCGTCTGCCTGCCCGACCGTTCCCCGGATCACCCAGGCCCCGCCGGCGGAGCGGCCGCCGCCGGTGGCGATGACGTGGCGGGGGACATCAAGCGTTGCGCCTTTGGTCGCGTTCGGTGTCGGGGCTTGAGACCGGATCAGTAGCCCCTGGTCCGCAGCGTGCAGCAGCGGTGAGAGCAGGAGTGCGACTGCGGTCGCGGCCGCTGAAATGCTTTGCTTCATTGGCAGCCCAGCGCGCCGCAAACCACGATGCCCAGAGTGCCGGCCTGTTGCTCCCAGTGGACGAACACGGGCGCACCGTCCGGCCGGATAGCCAACGAGGTCTGCTGGCCATCCGCTAGATCGCTAGTTGAGAATGTGACGATCTGATTTCCTGGGCCGGAGCAATCGACGGTTGCGCATCGGATGAATGCAGGATCGCGAACCCCGCCTACGTTTGCGCTGTAGCTGATATTCGGTCGCCCGTCCAGGCCGATTTCAAGCGATGTCCATGCGCCGATGTTGCTGGCCGGCCGCTGATCGAGCGTGGAGAGGATAGGCGTGCCTGTGCAGTCTGTGCTGACGCATTTTGCGACTCGAAGCACCGCGCTGGCCTGATAGCTGATGACCGGAAACCCGTCGTCGCCGACGTCGATGGACGGGAACGCGCCGAAATTGAAGGCCCCCGGGCTGGCGTCGATCGTGGTGGGAACCACCGGATCGCTGCAGGCGGGGTCGACACACTTTGCGATTTTCAGCGCCCCGCCTTCGACATCGTGATAGGCAATGACCGGTAGGCCGTCGCTGCCGATTGCGAGCGACAGGGATTGACCGACATCATTGGTTGGATCATCGTCGACCACCGTGATCGTTGCGCTGCCCGTGCAGTCTGCATTCGCGCATTTGGCGACCTTCAGCGTTCCGGCGGTTTTATCGTGATATGCGATCACCGGCAAGCCATCGGCGGGGACGGCTATCGACGTCCATTCACCGACCTCATTGGTCGGATCGTCAACGACTGTGATGGTCGGAGGCGTTGCGCAGGCGATGTCGTTGCACTTGGCGACCTTCAGAGCACCCGCCGTGAAATCTTCGTAGCTGATGATCGGAAGTCCGTCGTTGCCGATCGCCAGGCTGCTGTGGCTGCCGACGTTGTCGGCACTATCGATAATCGTTTGCGTGATGTTGCCGCTGCAGACTGGATTCGAACAGTGCTCGACCAACAGAGCCAGCGGACCGTTCGCGTAGTTTTTGTGGCTGATTATCGGATTGCCGTCGCTGCCGATGGCGATCGACGGCAGGTTGCCGACTCCGCCTCCGCTGCTGAACGGATTGAAGGTCGAGAACAACCGATTCTGATTGACCAGCGGCGAGCACAGAACGGAACCGTCCTGGTTGATGCCACGGACATAGAATCCCGGATCGCAGGTGCCAAACACGCGCGCCTGTACTTGGTTTGCGTCGATATCTGGGGAGCCGATGGATCCATCCGCGATCTGGTCGCTGCCGACGGCGCCGAAGGCGATCTGTGCAGCGCCGACACCGCCATCGGCAATGCCGATCGTGCCGGTCGTCATGATCGGTCCGCCCTCGAGTCCCGTACCTGCAGTGACTTCAGTCACGGTGCCGCCGCTGTTGTCGTCCACGCCGTCGGCGAAGCCGGCCGGGACGCCGGTGATGCCGGTCCAGGGAACGCTGTCTGCCGTGGCTGCGCTGTCGGCGGTCGTTGCGCTGTTGGCCGTATCGGCAGTGGTTGCGGAATCTGCCGTGGTGGCCGAGTCGGCAGT
Source organism: uncultured Halomonas sp. (assembly GCA_964548715.1). Taxonomy (GTDB): domain Bacteria; phylum Pseudomonadota; class Gammaproteobacteria; order Xanthomonadales; family Wenzhouxiangellaceae. The sequence goes on from CAZJSH010000170.1 coordinate 2,435, forward strand.
CAGAGCACTGTCGGCCACCAGCGCGCTACCCGCGGTGGTCGCGCTGTCGGCTCGCGTCGCGCGCAACGCCTCGGGTGCCGGTCGGATCAGCTGGCGCGGGGACAGGACGGTGTAGCCGCCGGTGCTCGCGCCGTCGCGGATGCGAAGCTCGAGCCAGCGCTGCTGGCCGACGAACGGCGCATCTCCGAAGTCCAGCGATACGGTGAACGCGCCGTCCTCGACCGGCACGTCGTCGAGGTTCGGCGCACAGCCGATCTCGGTGCCGCCGGTCGGGTCGTCGAACAGACAGATCTGGAGGTCGTAGAGGCCCAGTGCCGGCTGGCCGGCCTCGGTGAGCTGGCCCTGGTAGGTAAACGACGAGCCCAAGGGCTGGGCGACTGCGACAGGCGCAATCAGGAGGGCGCCGGCGATGGCGGCGAAGCGGCTGAGCATCGGGATGTCCCCTTTTTTCTCTTGTTCTTCCGATCAGTATAGCCACTGCAGACGATCACCGCCCCACGTGCCGAACGCCGCGGAGTCAGCGCTTCGACTTCGGCGGCCAGGGGAAGAACGCCGAGACGCGCTCCTGATACTCGCGGTAGGCATCGCCGCGCGACTTGATCGACTGCTTCTCGGTGTACGGGATGCCGCTGACGCGGTAGAGGAACAGCAGCATGACGATCGGGCCCAGCCAGGCGACCCAGTGGTTGGGCGCGCCCCAGGCGATCAGCGGATAGGAAAACCAGTGCAGCCACTCGAAGAAGTAGTTCGGGTGGCGCGAGTACTTCCACAGGCCGACGTCGCAGACCTTGCCCTTGTTGTCCGGGTTCTTCTTGAACGCGGCCAGCTGGCGGTCGGCGATCGATTCGCCGACCAGGGAGACGACCCAGAACGCAAGCCCGGCGAACACCAGGACCGTCCAGTCGCCCGACGGATCGTTGGCGACGACCCAGGCCGGCAGTGCGAACAGCCAGGCGACCAGCGCTTGGGCCGCATAGAACAGCAGGAAGCCGAAGTTCGCCTTCTCGTTGAACGCTTCCCGCATGGCCTTGTAGCGGCCGTCTTCCTCGTCGTGGCCGGCCAGCCGGACGCTCAGGTGCCAGGTCAGGCGGAACGACCAGGTGCAGGCGACCAGCACCGCCAGCGCGCGCTTCTCGATCGAGCCGTCGCCGACGACGGCGAAGAACAGCACCTGCACGCCGACCAGCGCCGCCCACGCGACGTCGACCCAGTCGGCCCGGCCCGAGCCGCGCTGCCAGAGCCAGAGGGCGAACATCGTAACGGCGCAGAGGCCGGCTGAAATCCAGAGTTCCATGAGCCCAGTGTCGCCGATCGGCGGACAGGGCGGGTGAAGTCCCGCCGACGGCTTGGCAGCGTTGTCCGGATCGGGTACGGTTGGAACGGCGTTGGCCGGGGTCGTGGGGACACTCCCGGTCGGAACATCCACGGACCGGAGCACCGTTCGAATGAGACGACTCTGCACGATGACCGCCCTCGCGCTGGCGGTGTCCGCCGGCGTGACGGGCCATGCCGCCGATACCGCCTCGCGCCTGGCCAGCCCGGCGGCGACCTCGACGATCCAGGTCATCGACCGCGAGATGATCGAGCGCTCGGGCAAGTTCTCGCTGGCCGACGTGCTGCGCGACCTGCCGCTGAACAGCGCGGGGTCGCCGCGGTCGGGCGCGAGCGGTGACTCGCAAGCCTACGCGGGGGTCGACCTGCGCGGACTGGACACCGAGCGCACGCTGGTGCTGGTCAACGGCAAGCGCGAAGCCGTCGCGCCGGACACGGCCACCGGCAGCAACCTGAACCTGATCCCGCTGGCCATGGTCGAGCGGATCGAGATCCTGCCGTCCGGTGCCGGGGCGATCCACGGCATGAACGCCATGGGCGGCGTCATCAACATCATCACCCGCGACGACTTCCGCGGCGTCGAGGCC
>CAZJSH010000171.1:0-4286 GCA_964548715.1 uncultured Halomonas sp.
GCCTTCGACATCGATCCCGACGAGATCGGCACCTTGATCGTGGGCACCGAGACCGGGGTCGATCACAGCAAGCCGGTCGCGGTCTACGTCCATGAGCTGCTCGGGCTGTCGGAACGTTGCCGCACCTTCGAGACCAAGCATGCCTGCTATGGCGCGATGGCCGGACTGACCGCCTCGATGGACTGGATCGCGGCGGGACGATCGCGCGGCCGAAAGGCCCTGGTCATCGCGTCCGACATTGCCCGCTACGGGATCGGCACGCCGGGCGAACCGACCCAGGGAGCCGGTGCGGTGGCCCTGGTGGTCTCGGATCGGCCGCGGCTGCTGGCCGTCGCTCCGAACACGATCGGTGACTACACCCGCCAGGTGATGGACTTCTGGCGACCGCTGTACTCCAAGGTCGCATTTGCCGACGGCCATTACTCGATCGAGTGCTACCTCGATGCGCTGGTCGGCGCGCGCGCCGATGCGCTGGGCGACGCCGCCGCCCGGCTCGATGATCTGGCCGCCTGCCTCTATCACGTGCCGTTCGTTAAGATGGCGAAGAAGGCGCACCAGCGGCACCTGGAGATCGAGCGCGGCGGCCCGCTGGACCGTGACAGCGAAGCCGACCGAGGGGTGCTGGCCGACAGCCTGGCCCGACAGGTCGACCCGTGGCTCACGCTCAACGCCGAGATCGGCAACATCTACACCGGTTCGCTGTTCCTTTCGCTGATCGACCTGCTCCGGCAGGCCGCCGACCGGTTCTCCGGCCGGAACATCAGCCTGTTTTCCTACGGCAGCGGCTGCGGCGCGACATTCTGTCTCGGTGAGGTGACCGACAGCGCGGCACGCTGGGCGCTGGCGCTCGACCCGTCCGAGGCGCTCGCCGAACGGCACCGCCTCAGCATCGCGGACTACGAGCGGCTGGTCCGCGAAGGCGAAGACGCCGACACCGCCGCCGCGCTCGACCCGACCAGCTACGGCCTGTCCGACGGCCTGTTCTATGTCGGCACCGTCGACCACCAGCGGCGATACGTGGAGAGTCGGGGCTAGGGACGAGGGGCTAGTGAAACCCGAAACCCGAAACCCGAAACCCGAAACCCGAAGCCGGAGCTCCCGATCCTGACACCCGTCCCTTTCCCCTAGTCCCTAGTCCCTTTCCCTCTCCCCTTCAGCCCGATCAACAGAAATCCCGCGAATCGGCAGCCAGTCCGTCCAGCCAGCCGTCCAGTGCCTCGAAGCGCGCGGCCACGACGTGCTGGGTGCCGTTGGCGTTCTGCAGCTTGCCGACGACCTTCAGCAGCTTCGCCTGCAGCACCTCGGCGCGGAACCGCTCGAGCAGCTTCGGCCAGACGATCACGTTGATGATGCCGGTTTCGTCTTCCAGCGACAGGAACACGACGCCCGAGGCGGTGCCCGGACGCTGGCGGTGGGTGACCACGCCGGCGGCCTGTACCGCGCTGCCGTCGGGCAGCGCCGCCAGCGACCGGGCCGGTTTCACCCGCGCGCCGAGCCGGCGACGCAGCTGGTCGATCGGGTGGTGGTCCAGCGACAGCCCGGTGGCGGCATAGTCGTCGACCAGGTCCTCGCGCACTCCGGGCAGGCCGAGCTGTGGCTGCCGTTCCTGCAGCCGCGCGCCGGCCAGCAGGTCGCCCTGGCGGCGCGCGCCCAGTGCCTGCCAGCGCGCCCTGCGGCGGTGGCCGGCCAGGCCCTTCAGCGCGCCGGCCTCGGCCAGCGCACGCATTGCCTTCGCGTCCAGGCCGGCGCGTTCGGCCAGGTCGCCGGCGTCGCGGAACGGCGCATCGGCGCGCGCCGCGACCAGCCGCTCGGCCGCCTCTGCGGCCAGCGCGCGGACCTGGCGCAGGCCCAGCCGGATCGCCGGCTCGCGCTCGTTGCGCGGATCGTTGTGCGGAGCCGGGCACAGCGTGCAGTCGACCTCGCTGGTCCGGACGTCGACCGGCAGCACCCGCACGCCGTGCCGGCGCACGTCGGCAATCAGCTGGGCCGGGGCGTAGAACCCCATCGGCTGGCTGTTGAGCAGCCCGCAGCAGAACGCCGCCGGATGATGGCATTTCAGCCACGAGGAGAAGTAGGTCAGCAGCGCGAAGCTGGCCGCGTGCGACTCGGGAAAGCCGTAGTCGCCGAAGCCGCAGATCTGGCTGTAGATCCGCTCGGCGAACTCGGGTGAATAGCCGCGCGCCCGCATGCCGTCGAGCAGCTTTTCGCGAAACGGTTCCAGCCCGCCGCGACGCTTCCAGGCCGCCATCGCGCGCCGCAGCTGGTCGGCCTCGCCGGGCGTGAAGCCGGCCGCGACGATCGCGATCTGCATGACCTGCTCCTGGAAGATCGGCACGCCGAGGGTCCGTTTCAGCACGCTCTCCAGGGCCGGGCCCGGATAGCGCACCTTGGACGGGTCGTCGCGCCGTTCGAGATAGGGGTGGACCATGTCGCCCTGGATGGGGCCCGGACGGACGATCGCGACCTCGATGACCAGGTCGTAGAAGCAGCGCGGTTTCAATCGCGGGAGCATCGCCATCTGGGCGCGCGACTCGACCTGGAACACGCCGACCGCGTCGCCGCGCGACAGCATGCGGTAGGTGGCCGAGTCCTCGCGCGGGATGGCGGCCAGCCTCATGGGCCGTGCCCCGGGGTCCGTGCGCCGCGTCCAGCCGCTTGCCAGGTCCATGCCCTTGCGCAGCGCGGTCAGCATGCCCAGCGCCAGGCAGTCGACCTTCAGCAGGCCCAGCGTTTCCAGGTCGTCCTTGTCCCACTGGATGATGGTGCGGTCGGCCATCGCGGCGTTTTCCACCGGTACCAGCTCGTGCAGCGGCTCGTCGCTGATCACCATGCCGCCGACGTGCTGCGACAGGTGGCGCGGCATGCCGATCAGCTCCGCGGTGAGCGTCAGCAGCTGGCGGACTGCAGCCGAGTCCGGGTCGAAGCCGGCCGCCTGCAGCCGCTCGGGCCAGCAGTCGGGCTGGTCCCACCAGGCCAGCGAGGCGGTCAGCCGGTTCATCCGGGTCGGGTCCAGGCCCAGCGCGCGGCCGACGTCCTTCAGCGCGCTCTTCGGCCGGTAGTGGATGACGGTGGCGGCCAGCGCGGCCCGCTCGCGGCCGTATTTTCCGTAGACGTACTGCAGCACCTCCTCGCGCCGCTCGTGCTCGAAGTCGACGTCGATGTCGGGCGGCTCGTTGCGCTCCTTGCTGATGAAACGCTCGAACAGCAGCTGCTGGGCCGATGGGTCGACCTCGGTAATCCCCAGGCAGTAGCAGACGGCCGAGTTGGCCGCCGATCCGCGCCCCTGGCAAAGGATGCCGCGGCCGCGGGCGAACTCGACCACGTCGTGGACGGTCAGGAAGAAGGCCTCGAAGCCCATTTCCTCGATCAGGCTCAGTTCGCGCGCGACCTGGGCGCGGACCGCGTCGGGCGGGCCGTTCGGCCAGCGGCGCTTCATCCCGTCGAGCGTCAGCCGGCGCAGGTGCTGGGTCGGCGTCAGCGGTTCGGGGACCAGCTCCTTCGGGTAGCGGTAGGTCAGGCCGTCGAGCCGGAACCGGCAGCGCTCGGCCACGCGCAGCGTTTCGGCCAGCCAGTCGGCCGGGTAGAGCCGGGCCAGGCTTTCGCGGCGCCGCAGGTGGGCCTCGCCGTTGGCGGCCAGCGCGCGGCCGCATTCGGCCAGCGGACGGTTGCAGTCCAGCGCGGCCAGCACGTCGAGCAGCGCGCGCCGGCTTCTGCGGTGCATCCGGACGTCGCCGCAGGCCACCCGCGGCAGGCCGTGGCGGCGGCCGAACGCGTCCAGCCGGTCGAACGCGGCCCGCTCGCCGGGCACCAGCCGGCGGGTCGCGCCCAGCCACAACCGGCCTCCGAACGCCGCACGCAGTCGCTCGATCAGTCCGGCAGCGCCGTCCGGGTCGTCCAGCGGCGGTTTCCAGATCGCCGAGACGTTCTCAAGAGACCCGTCCAGGTCATTGATATCGAAACGATAGCTTCCTTTCTTCGCGCGCCGGCGGGCCTGCGTGATCAGGCGGCAGATCCGCGCATAGCCGGCCTGGCTCTCGGCCAGCAGCACCAGCTGCGTGCCGCAGCCGGCGAGCAGTTCGGTCCCGACGATCAACGGCAGGCCGACGGCCTGTGCCGCTTCGTGGGCCCGGACCACGCCGGCCATCGAGCAGGTATCGGTCAGCGCCAGCGCCCGATAGCCCAGCGCGTGCGCGCGCTCGACCAACTCGCCGGGCGAGGATGCGGGCCGGCGGAAGCGGAAGTGGCTCAGCGCGTGGAGTTCGGCGTAGTCGGGCGGTGCGGACATG
>CAZJSH010000172.1:0-4201 GCA_964548715.1 uncultured Halomonas sp.
TTCGCTCCGGCGCTGGCGATAACCCCGACTGTTGGAGGGCGCTCGCGCGCGAACCTGTCGGGCCTACGCCGTTCAGCCTGCCGGGACGTCCACGCAGATCACCCGCATCCGGAGCTTCCAGTTTGCCTCGAAGCCGCTGTCGTTGGCGGCGTTGACCAGCCAGTGCGAGCCGTCGAAGGCCGGCTGGAAGTAGGTCGCACGGCCTTCGAGGATGGCGGCCGTCGAATCCAGCACCGACCAGCCGGCGCCGGTGGCGCGCTTGCCGGTCGGGCAATCGACCTGGAGTTGCTTGCTGGGCGTGGCGTCCAGCACGGATTCACCGACGACGATCTCGTAGCCGGACAGGCCGCCGGGCGGGCCGGCCGGGCCTTCCGGACCGGCTGGACCGGCTGGACCGGCTGGACCGGCCGGGCCCGGGGGTCCGGAGCAGCCGGCGATCACGAATGCGGTAGCGGCGAGCACTGCCAGTTCAGGAATTCGGCTCATGGTGGTTCCTCCTGCCAAAGGCCCCTTGTCGATCGGGCGCCGCCGGCATCGGGCGGCGACGATCGTCCGGATACTTTGCCCGTCTCGGGCATACGCGCGCAAGCACCGTCCGACGGGCAGACCGGGCACTTCGACCGGGCCATCGATCCGCTCCTGGGCGATCGATCGACCGGAACCCTTCCGAACCCGTATGATCCAAGCCCTTCCCCGATCGATGAGAACCGACGATGCACAGATTCCTGAACCTGATCCTTCTGGGCGCACTGGTCGCATTCGCGCCGCTTGCGGTCGCCCAAAACGATGCCGACAACGAACGCACCCGGCTGACCGCCGAGGTGCTCTGGCAGATGGACCGCGTCGGCGGGCCGGTGATTTCGCCGGACGCGCGCTTCGTGGTCGCACCCGTGACCTCCTACGACGTCGAGACCGACGAATCAGAAACCCGGCTCTACCTGTTGTCGCCCGACGGCGGCCTGCAGCGGCCGCTGACCGCCGCCGGCTCCAGCGCCGGCTCGCCGGTGTTCTCGCCGGACGGCACGAAGCTGGCCTTCACCTCGAAGCGCGGCGAGAACGACGCCGCGCAGCTGTACATACTGCCGATGGATGCGCCGGGCGAGGCCGTGCAGGTCGGTGAAGTCCCGACCGGCGTCGGCGGCCTGGAGTGGGTCGGCGACCACATCTACTTCGTCTCCTCGGTCTGGCCGGACAAGACCTGGGACGAGATGAGCGAGCAGCTGAAGGCCGACAAGGACGACCACGTCTCGGCCTTTGAATGGACCGAACTGCCGTACTCGTTCTTCGACCGCTACCTCGACGAGGACCGGCAGACCCACGTCTACCGGATTCCGGCCGCCGGCGGCGAGATCGAAGCGCTGACCGTCGATACCGGGCTGGAACTGCCGCGCGGATCGGGCGGCGGTTCCGATTACGACGTCTCGCCCGACGGCACGCTGCTGGCCTTCGTGGCCGATTCCAGCACCGAGGGCGTGATCGAGAACAACGACGTGTTCCTGCTCGAAGTCGGCTCGGACAACGCCCGCAACCTGACGTCCGGCAACGCCGCCAGCGACTTCAACCCGATGTTCTCGCCGGACGGCACGATGCTGGCCTTCAACCGCCAGCACATCGTCGGCTTCTACGGCGACACCCGGTCGCTGATGATCCACGAGCTGGCCACCGACCGCACCCGCGTCATCCACGCCGACTGGGACCGCTCGGCCGACGGGCTGGTCTGGGCGCCGGATTCCGCCGGGCTGTTCGGCGCGATCGACGACGCCGGCACGCGGCGCGTCTACTTCCTGTCGCTGGGCGACACCGACCCGGTCGCGCTGACCGATGCCACCGACTACGGCAACCTCGACATCGCCGCCGACGGCACGCTGATCGCGACCAACGTCAGTTTCCTGTACCCGCCGCGCGTGGTCCGGCTGGACCTGGAGAACGAGACCGTCGTGCGGCTCGACACCTTCAACGACGAGATCCTGGCCAACGTCGATCTCGGCACCTACGAGTCGGTGACCTACGAGGGCGCCGAGGGTGCGGAGATCCAGATGTGGGTGCATTACCCGCCCGGCTTCGACTCGCGCCAGCAGTACCCCTTGTTCCTGCTGATCCACGGCGGCCCGCACGGCGCGATCACCGACACCTTCCACTTCCGCTGGAACGCGCAGACCTTCGCCTCCTGGGGCTACGTGACCGCCTGGCACAACTTCCACGGGTCGAGCGGCTTCGGCCAGGACTTCACCGACGCGATCAACCCGGACTGGATCACCAAGCCGTACGAGGACACGATCGCGGCAGCCGAGTGGTTCATGGACAAGCCGTGGATCGACACCGAGCGTATGGTCGCCGGCGGCGGCAGCTACGGCGGCTACCTGTCGTCGATCCTGCTCGGCAAGGAACACCCGTTCAACGCGCTGGTCATCCACGCGGCGGTCTACGACCTCTACGCCCAGACCTCGGCGGACTTCGCAGTGCACTCCGACCGCTTCGGCCCGTACTGGGAGAACCCCGAGATGTACCGGACGCTGTCGCCGCACGAGTACGCCGACCGCTTCGAGACCCCCAGCCTGGTGATCCACGGCCAGCACGACCTGCGCGTGCCGGTCGGCCAGGGCTTCTCGCTGTTCCGCGCGCTGCAGACCCGGGGCGTGGAATCGAAGCTGATCTACTACCCCGACGAGAACCACTGGATTCTCAAGCCGAACAACTCGCTGCACTGGTACGGCGCGGTTCGCGACTGGGTCAAACGCTTCGCCGAGCCGGGGCCGCAGTAAGCCAAGGGCAAGGCAGCAATGCACGACGGGCCGGCCTCAGCGCCGGCCCGTTTCGTTTCCCCGGGTCGATTCAGGCCGCGCGGGCCCGGGCCAGACGGGAGGCTTCCTCGGCCGCGCCGGTGTCGTCCTCGAGCGCCGGCCGGCCGAGGATCATGTCGGCGGCCTTCTCGGCGATCATGATGGTCGGCGCGTTGGTGTTGCCGCCGATCAGGGTCGGCATGATCGAGGCGTCGATCACGCGCAGGCCGTCGATGCCGTTGACCTTCAACTCGGGGTCGACGATCGCATCGGCGTCGTTGCCCATGCGGCAGGTGCCGACCGGGTGGTAGATCGACTCGGCCTTGTTGCGGATGAAGTCCAGCAGGCCGGCCCGGTCGGTCACGTCGCCGCCGGGATGGATCTCGTGGGCGCGGAACGGACGGAACGCCGGCTGGGCCAGGATCTCGCGCGAGACCCGAACGCATTCCAGCATCATCTCGACGTCCTCGGCTTCGGACAGGTAGTTGGCGTGGATCGCCGGCGCGGTGCGCGGGTCGTCGTTCTTCAGCGCGATGTGGCCGCGACTCTCGGGCCGCAGGTTGCAGGCGTGCAGGGTGTAGCCGTCGCCGGGCAGCCGATTGCGGCCATGATCGTCGAGCAGCGCCGGCACGAAGTGGAACTGGATGTCCGGCCGAGGGCGGGCGCTGCGGCCACTGGCCACGAACCCGCCGGCCTCGGCGATGTTCGAGGTGCCGATCCCCTCGTGGTAGAGGAAATAGCGCAGCCCGACCATCAGTTCGTTCAGGTGGTCGTAGGTCACCGGCAGCAGGCAGCGGGTCAGCGTCATCACGTCGAGATGGTCCTGCAGGTTGCGACCCACCCCGGGCCGGTCGAGCGCCACCTTGACCCCGGCCTTCTCGAGCATGGCCGCCGGGCCGATGCCGGACAGCATCAGCAGCTGCGGGCTGTTGATCGCACCGCCGCACAGCAGCACCTCGCGCTCGGCGCGGGCGTAGCGGATCCGGCCGTTCTTGCGGTAGACGATGCCGTTGGCCTGGTTGCCGTGCAGCTGGATCTTCTTCGTCAGCGCGCCGGTGCGCACGGTCAGGTTCGGACGCGACCGGACCGGCTTCAGATAGCCGCGCGCGGTGGAACAGCGGCGTCCGTCGCGCTGGGTGACCTGGTAGAGCCCGAATCCGCGCTGGACGGGGCCGTTGAAATCGACGTTGCGGAAGTGCTCGGCCTGTTCGGCGGCCTGGACGAACACCGGGCTCAGGTCGTTGACGTGGCCGAGATCGGCCACGCCCAGCGGACCGCCTTCGCCGTGGAACGCCGAGGCACCGCGCTGCTGGTCCTCGCTGCGCCGGAAATACGGCAGCACGTCGGCGAAACCCCAGCCGGGGTTGCCCAGGTCCCGTCAGTCGTCGTAGTCCGAGGCGTGATCGCGGATGTAGCACATC
>CAZJSH010000173.1:0-4150 GCA_964548715.1 uncultured Halomonas sp.
AAGGATTGGTGCCGCCGAGCGTCGACGAAATTCTCGAGGCCATGATCAAGGCGCACGAGATCCAGGGCGTGCTGGCGCTGAAGAACTCGTTCAATCGGGTCGGCCTGGACCACGTGCTGCTGGTTCGCGTCGCCTCGACGGCGGTCGTGACCCACATGCTCGGCGGCTCGCGCGACGACGTGATCAACGCCGTGACCCAGGCCTGGATCGACGGCGGCGCGCTGCGCACGTATCGCCACGCGCCGAACACCGGCCCGCGCAAGAGCTGGGCGGCCGGCGATGCCTGCCGCCGCGCGGTCATGCTGGCGCTGCTGACGCTGAAGGGCGAGATCGGCTACCCGTCGGCGCTGACGGCCAAGGGCTGGGGCTTCCAGGACGTGCTGTTCAAGGGCAAGGACCTGGTGCTCGAGCGTGAATTGGGCAGCTACGTGATGGAGAACATCCTGTTCAAGATCTCCTTCCCGGCCGAGTTCCACGCCCAGACGGCCGTGGAATGCGCGCTGAAGCTGCATCCGGAGGTCAAGGACCGCCTCGACGACATCGAGCGGATCGAGATCGAGACGCAGGAAGCCGGCGTGCGGATCATCGACAAGACCGGGCCTCTCAGCAATTACGCCGACCGCGACCACTGCATCCAGTACATGGTCGCCGTGCCGCTGATCTTCGGCAACCTGACCGCCGAGTCCTACAACGACGACGTGGCGGCGAACCCACGGATCGACGCGCTGCGCGACAAGATGACGGTCAAGGAGAACCCGCGCTTCACCGAGGAGTACTTCGACGCCGACAAGCGCGCCATCGGCAACGCGATCCAGGTGTTCTTCAAGGATGGCTCGAGCACCGAACAGGTCAGCATCGACTATCCCGTCGGCCATCGCCGGCGTCGCGAGGAGGGCATCCCGCTGCTGGAAGACAAGTTCGAGCGCGCGATCCGCGGCTACTTCAGCGCGCGCCAGGCCGACGCGATCGTCGAGGCGATGGAGAACCGCGCCGTGGCCGGCGGCATGGACGTCCACGAGTTCGGCGCGCTCTGGTCGCTGATCTGACGCCGGGGCGGTGAGCGGCGACGCGCACGAGGCGATCCGCCACCCGAAAGCGCTTCGGCGGCTGCACTGGCTACTGGCCGTGCTGCTGCCGGGGCTGATCCTGTTCGGTCTCTGGATGGGCCAGCTCGACCGGGCCGATCCGCTGAAGGCGCTGGTGCTGCCCTGGCACCTGGCTGCCGGCGGCCTGGTCGCGGCGCTGGCGATTCTGCGCCTGGCGATCCGTCGACGGCACCCCGAAACGCTGCGCGCGGCCGCCGCGCGAACCACGCCGCTCCGCCGGCGCCTGGCCGGCTTCGTGCACGCCGCGTTCTACGTCCTGCTGATCGGCCTGCCGCTGCTGGGCCTCGGCGTCTGGCTGCTCGACCCCCATCTCGGCCCCGCGCCGTTCGGTGACGGGGTGGCGGTCGGCAACTGGTCCGAACGCCTCCATCGCCTGCACTACCTCGGCGCCTGGTCCGTCGCCGTCCTGCTGCCCCTGCACATCGCCGGTGCGCTACTTCCCGAACGAGCCAGCCATCGGCCGCTGTCGCGGATGCTTTGATCGGAAGGGCGTTCTTGGGAACGCCGAAAAGCGAAAAGCGTAGATGATTGGCGCGAAGACGCGAAGGCGCCAAGAAAAGGCAAAAAAAGCGTGTGATCTGAAATTCGCGGTTGAGCTCTGCGCACCGCAATGCGACTGGAACCCGATCTCTCCGATCGACCCTGCAGCAGCAATTTGCACCCTTCAAATGGTCCTGCTTTTCTCTTCGCGCCTTTGCGTCTTCGCGCCAATCATCTAATGATTTTTGGCTCCAAGCGCTACTACTTCATCATCCGTTTCGCCGTCCGGACCACCGCGCCGATCAGCGGCAGGTGCTCGTACAACCCGCCGGCGGCGTCCCAGAAGTCCTGGTGCAGGACCACCCGGCCGTCGTCGTCGAAGCGCAGGTGGGTCATGCCGATGCTCTTCGAGTCGATCTTCATGCCGAAGGCCGAGGTCGCGAAGTGCATGTCCCAGCGGACAAAAACATCGACGCCGTCGCGGATCGTCTGATGCACGATGACCTCGCTGCTGTCGAGCTTCGCGCCGGTCTCGCCCATGTAGTCGGCCACGGCGCGGCCGGCGGTCAGGGTCAGCAGGGTGTCGTTGAAGAACACCTCGTCGGCGTACAGTTCAGCCATCCGCTCGGCCGTATCGTCGCGCGTCAGGTCGGCGAACACCCCGCCGAATGACGCCAGGCCGGCCTCGATGGCGGCGGTGGATCCGGGGTGCTGGCGCAAGGCGTCCTGATAGTCCGGCATGTCGGAATCCTCCATGGGGCGAGCCCACCACATCCAAAGCGCGATCAGGATCGCGCCCAGGGCAAACAGTAGAATCAAAGTTCGAAGCATGGGCGGAGTCTGGGGTTGCGGGGTCAAGTCGCGGTGAACGACATCTCGGCCTGTGCGCGCCAGCATACCCGCTTCACGACCGGTTCACCACGGACGACGAGCATCCGGTACTCTTGCCACGGCACATCGATAATGCATCGCTCATGTTGAAGACCGTTTTCGCCTGGTTCGACACTTCACAACTCGAGCCGGGAACCGCCGGCCATCGCGTCGATATCACCCGCGTGGTGCCGTTCATCGCGCTGCACCTGGCCTGTCTGGCCGTGTTCTGGGTCGGGGTGTCGCCGATCGCGGCGGCCGTCTGCATCGCGAGCTACCTGCTGCGGATGTTCGCGATCACGGCCTTCTACCACCGCTATTTCGCCCATCGGGCGTTCCGTACGACGCGCGCCGTCCAGTTCGTGTTCGCGCTGATCGGCGCGGCCTCGACGCAGCGCGGACCGCTCTGGTGGGCTGCCCATCACCGGCGTCACCACAAGCATTCGGACCGCAAGGGCGATCCGCACACGCCGCGCAAGGGGCTGTTCTGGTCGCACATGGGCTGGTTCATGAGCCGCCGGCACTTCGCCACCGAGTGGGAACAGATTCCGGATCTCGCGAAATATCCCGAGCTGCGCTGGCTGGACCGCTTCGACCTGGTCGTGCCGGTGGTCTACGCGGCCGCGCTGTTCGGGTTGGGCGCCTGGCTGGAGCGCGCGGCGCCCGGGCTGGGCACCAGCGGCGGCCAGATGCTGGTCTGGGGATACTTCGTTTCGACCGTCGTGCTGATTCACGTCACGCTGACCATCAACTCGCTGGCCCACAAGTTCGGTCGACGCCGCTACGACACCCGCGACGACTCGCGCAACAACGTCTGGTTGGCGCTGCTGACGCTGGGCGAGGGCTGGCACAACAACCATCATCATTTCCCGGGCTCGGCGCGCCAGGGGTTCTACTGGTGGGAACTGGACATCAGCTACCTCACGCTGAAGGTGATGTCGTGGTTCGGGCTGGTCTCCGATCTCAAGCCGGTCCCGGTCGCGATCCGCGAAACACGCCGGTTGCGACGATGAGCCGGATCGCCGTCGTCGGCGGCGGCGCGGCCGGCCTCTACGCCGCCTGGCATCTGGCGGCGGACCATGGCCACGACGTCACGCTGTTCGAGGCGCACGGCCGCCCGGGCGGCCACGCCGATACCCACCGCGTCCAGGCCGACGGAATGCCGACCCCGATCGATGTGGATACCGGGTTCATCGTCTTCAATCGCCGCCACTACCCGCATTTCAGCGCCTGGCTGGACCGCCTGGGCGTGGCCAGCCACGACAGCGACATGAGTTTCGGGGTCAGCTGCGAGATCACCGGGCTCGAATACAACGCCACCTCGCTGAACACGCTGTTCTGCCAGCGCCGCAACCTGGTTTCGCCCCGGTTCCTCGGCATGGTGGCCGACATCCTGAAGTTCTACCGCAGGGCGCCCCGGTTGCTCGAGACGCTGGACGAGTCGGTCACCCTCGGCGAGTGGCTCGACAGCCCAGGTGCGCCGGGGCGCGCATTCGCCGAGGATCACCTGGTGCCGATGGCCTCGGCGCTGTGGTCGTCGCCCTCGTCGCGGGTGCGGCAGTTCCCGATGCGCTTTCTGCTGGAGTTCATGCGCAACCACGACATGCTCCAGGTCGAGGATCGGCCCCAGTGGCGTACCGTGACCGGCGGCAGCCAGCGCTATGTCGAAGCCGCGGTCCGGACCTTCGCCGGTC
>CAZJSH010000174.1:0-1127 GCA_964548715.1 uncultured Halomonas sp.
GATCCCTGATCCCTGATCCCTGATCCCTGATCCCTGATCCCTGATCCCTGATCCCCGATCCCCGATCCCTCGTGGCGGATCTCACCGCCACCATCCCACCGATGCCATAATTGGAGGCTGTGGTCTCGTTCCGCACTCGACGCGGACGTCGGCAAGGCCGGCGCCGGTCAGCGCTCCGGGAATCGGTTCGCGCTGTCTTGTCGTCAATGCGAGTCCGTTCCCGTCCAGCCCCTGGGCCCTCGTCCCTGTTCCCTGACCCCTGACCCCTGAAATAAAGCCATGTTCCTCGACACTCAACGCCTGGCCGCCATGGACGGCGAAGCCTTCCGCGCGACCCATCCGTACCCGTGGGCCAACCCGGCCGACCTGCTGACCGAAAGCGGCTATCGAACGCTGATCGAACACTTGCCCGACGTCAGCGTGTTCAAGCCGGTGTTCGGACGAAGCCGCAAGCACGGCCAGCAGAGCCACGACCGCTACGCGCTGGAATGGCACGACGACCTGCCGGTGTCCGAGGCCTGGAAGGAATTCGTCGACGAACTGCGCGGACCGGACTACCAGGACTTCCTGGCCCGGATGATCGGCCATTCGGACTTCAGCCTGAAGTTCCACTTCCACTACACGCCGAACGGGTGCTCGGTGTCACCGCACTGCGATGCGGTCTGGAAGCTCGGCTCGCACATCTTCTACCTGAACAACGAGAACGACTGGAACCCGGAGTGGGGTGGCGAGACGCAGGTTCTCGACGACAAGGGCCGCTTCTCGACCCGTTCCGCGCCGGCCTTCGAGGACTTCGACGAGGCGCTGAGCTCGGAGTCGATCGGCAACCGGAGCCTGCTGTTCATCCGCCAGGGCAACTCGTGGCACGGTGTGAAGCCGATCCGGGCGCCGGAAGGCGCGCTGCGCAAGGTGTTCATCGTCGTGATCAATCGCGACACGCCGTGGTACCGGCTGCGCAGCAGGCTCAAGATCTGAGAAGCTTTCAGCGCTTGCTTCGTCTGCAAGTAGCCCATCGATACGAATACGTCATCGCGGTGACTGGAGGGCGCAACGGCCTGATCGAAGGCGTTGCTGGTCGGAGCGCGCTTGCGCGCGAATGTCGGCTCCTGGCGCTCCGCCCGCCGGCT
>CAZJSH010000174.1:1227-4062 GCA_964548715.1 uncultured Halomonas sp.
CCGCCGGCTTCACGCCGCCTCGGGCGGGCGGTCATCGACTTCGGCGGCCGGAGCGCGGTGCCGAGCCGCCCACAGGAATCGTGCGCTGAGATTTCCCGGCAGGCCGCGCGACAGGCGCGAACCGGCGATCTTCGCCAGCGTGCGCTTTCGGCCCAGTACCCGCCGCGCCTGCCAGCAATTCAGCGCCCAGATCGCCCCGATGGCACGGTCCAGCGCCGCCTTCGGAAAATGCCGCTGGCTGCGGTTGGCCTGCTGGATCCGCCACAGCCACGACTCGGTCCAGTCCAGGTGGCCTTCCAGGTCGTTGCGCTTTTCGTCCTTGCGGGTCAGCGCGTGATGGCGGCGGAGCTCGGTTGCATCGGCCTCGATGCCGATCCGCTCCAGCAGCCGGCGCGCCACCGCCATCTTGCGATCGCGGCCCAGCTCGGCGCTGTTGCCGGTCCATCGGCCGGGGTGCTCGCGACCACAGACCAGCAGTTCCGGTAGATTCGCCATGCGGTGCTCGGTCGACAGTCGGGCGTGCATGTCGTAGTCCTGGCAGCGCGGGAAGTCCGGGTCGTAGCGGTAGGCCTGGAGCACGGCGGTGCGCGCCATGATCGTGCGGTTGATCAGCGGGCAGTGGAACAGCAGGTGAGCGTGCAGGTCGTCCGGCGCCAGCGGCTGCCGGCGAATCTTCGGCAGCATCTCGCCGTCGCTGTCCATGAAGCTGCACCAGCTGCCGACCTGGACGATGTCCGGATGGCGGTCCAGGAACGCGACCTGGCGGCCCAGTCGATTCGGGTAGGCATGGTCGTCACTGTCGAGCAGCGCGATGTACTCGCCCCGGGCCAGTTCCAGCCCGTGGTTGCGGGTATAGGGGATGCCGCGATTTTCGTCGTTGGTCGCGATCCGCAGGCGCGGGTCGTCGAAGCGTTCGAGCGTGGCCACGGTATCGTCGGTCGAACCGTCGTCGACGACCAGCAGCTCGAAGTCCTCGAAGTCCTGCGCCAGGATGCTGTTGACCGCCACGCAGACGTAGCGCGCCCGGTTGTAGACGGGAATGAAGACGGTGACCCTCGGGGTCGCCTCGGCGGCTGCAGGCATCGATGGTTCGGCGGGGAACAGGACCGCGCATGCTACCATCCCGCAACGTTTTCCGGACGCAAGGACCCCTGCGCCGCGCGCTCCGCGCCGCCCCATTCCCATGAAGGCCCGACTCGGCTCGCTGTTCCAGAAAAACGCCCATTCCGTCCCGCGCCGGCTTTATTTCGAATGGCTGCGGCGATGGCGCGGCGTGTTCGAAAAGCGCCAACGCGTCTATTTCGTGCGGATCGGCGGCAAACGCTTCAAGCGGGTGGTGTTCGGCGACAGCGCACTGGCCGAAGACGTGGCCGATGCGCTCGGGATGTTCTCCGGAGCCGGCCGCTTCCCGGACCTGATCCATCGACACGAGAACGAACTGCTGCTCGAGTTCGTCGAAGGCCGGCCGTTCGATCCGGCCGATTCCAGCGACCGCGCGCGGCTTGCGGCATTCATGGCCGAGCTTTGGCGCCGGTCGCCGGGCGAGATGCCCCGCGACCGATCGGGACTCGACCAGCAACTGGACGTCGATCTGCGGTTCCTGCTCGACGCCGGGGTGCTCGATGCCGCGCGCAGGCACGCCCTGGCCGAGCGTGCCGCGGCCGTCGCGCCTGAAACCATCCTTACCGGCTACGACTACGTCGACCCGGTTGCCAAGAACTTCGTCATCACCTCCGAAAGCCCCGGCCTGAAGCTGGCGCCGACCCTCGTGGCAATCGACGTCGAGAGCCTGCGCGCCGGCCAGCCGCTGGGCGTCGGGCTGGCCCAGGCGTCGCTGCGCTGGCTGGCTCCGGGCGACGTGCCGGTCATGGCCTCCCAGGTCGCCGAAGCCGGCGGCCCGGACATCGATGCCCAACTCGACTACGTCCGCCTCATCACCACCGTCGGCTGGACCAAGCGCAAGTTCCTGCAGGGCAAGACCAACTTCATCCGCCGCGAGCACGTCGACGCTCTGCTCTAGGACGCGAATCGGTCGCCGTTCGAATCCTCCACCTGCTGAGGCCTGGCGAGCTTCGCGGCTACGGTCCTGAGGTGATCTGCGCGAAGAGGACCAAGGAACAGGCAAGGACGCGAAGAATAGGGCTGTTTTCAAGGCGCTTTCTCGGAGAGACATCGAGGCGCAGTGATCGACGAAACGATCGCTCGGCGATCGTGGCGAGGCGCCTTCGCTCTCGTTTCAACGATTCTCCTGGCGTTCTTGCAGTTCCCTTTGTCCTCTTCGCGCTGATCATCCAAAGGACGGGCCAACGCAAAGGGAGCCAAGCCTCAGTCGTGCAGCAGGTTCTCGATTCGTGATCGGACCGGAGCCAGCAGGGATTCAAGCGTCGGCGGGTTTTCGACCGGGCCGTCGAGCAGGCGGTCGAGCGGGCGGACCCAGCCGTGCGACTCCGCGACGGCGTGAAGCCGGGGCAGGTCACGGGACGGGAGCCACAGGCCGTAGCGGGTGAGGGCGGTGCGGGCAGACCCGGGCAGCAGGCCGCCGACGGCGCGCGCAGCGCGGCTTCGACGTCGCGGGTTCAGCGGCAGGACGGCCACCGGCTTTCCGGACAGGCAGGCCTCGGCCAGCATCGATGCGCTGTCGCCGGTCACCGCCAGCGCATCGCAGTCTGCCAGCACGGCCGGGTAGGGGTTGGCTGCGTTTGCCGCCGGTGGAAACAGCGTGGCCCGGCCGCCTAGCGTCGACTCCAGCGCGTCGAGCGCGCCGTGCGGTGTCCGTGGACTGCTGCAGGCCACCAGCCGGGCGCCGGTGGACTGGACGAAGCCGGTCAACCGTGC
>CAZJSH010000175.1:0-3988 GCA_964548715.1 uncultured Halomonas sp.
TTCCATAAGTGCCAAAAGAGTTGTTTATTGAGTTTCCAGCAAACTCACTGCCAACGAACCCCAGATATACCGGTGCTGTTTCGGAAGAAAAAATACTTGCCCCCTCTAGATCGGAGCAGGTTAATTGCGCACTGGCTGATTCAGAGATCGCGCCAAAAGCCAAGGTTGAAATCAACAGCAAATGGATTGCTTTCATAATCTATTCTTCCCTCTACGAATGCCAAAGAATTACTCAGCTTTCAGACAGCACCAACCGCCTATGCCAGCGATTTTGGCCTCAATTAAAGGCAACGCGCAACCTTGATAGGTAAAAGGTCCGAGGGCTAACCAATTGCTCATTCGATTTGAGGCCCTCTAATGTAGATTCTCAATGCCCCTCTGCTTTGAAACGAAAACCGCTTGCCCGACGGTGAGACGCTGCCCGCCGGAGCCGGTTCATTAAGCCGCTGTGCCTGGACTAGTCGGGTTGGCGCGATCTCGAAAGGCAGATCGTTGGAAAGATCCTGTTCGAAGCTCGGAGCGAGACGAAAAAGGAATGGTGGCCAGGGACGGAATCGAACCGCCGACACGGGGATTTTCAATCCCCTGCTCTACCGACTGAGCTACCTGGCCGTATTTTTTCGACTTGCGGGCCGCGCGGGGTGATTCGGGCGAATCGGGCCGGCGACCGGAAGCCGCGTATTACACCCGGAACCGGCGCGAAAGTCAACCCGGTGGGGCCGATTCCAGATCGAGCAGGGCGGTTGCGATTCGGGGGGTGGGATCGCCGTTGGCGCTCGGTTCGGAACGCGTCCAGGCCAGCAGCAGCCGGTCGCCGACGACGGCCATGCGCGGGAAGCCGCTGCTGCGGCCGGCGCCGAGTTCGGCGACGGTGCGGGTCCAGCGGGCCTCGCCCCGGTCACCGAAGCGGGCCAGGCGCAGGACGGCGCCCGCTTCGGCTTCGTCCATCCACAGCATCAGGAAGCCGTCGTCGACCCGGGCCAGCTGGACCCGGCCGAGCGCTGTGCCTACCGAGAAGGTCGTTGCCGGCGCGAAGGTGGCGCCGGAGTCGCTCGAGACGGCAAGGCGCACGGCGGGCACGTCGCCGGCCATGGTGAACCAGCCAGCGGCCACCTGCGCGCCGTGGGCGACTACGTCGGGTCCGTTGACCGGGCAGCCGGCGATTCGCCACCCGTCCACGGCCACCGGGACTGGCTCGGTCCATCCGTCGACGGTCCGCCGCACGATGTGGATGTCGCGGATTTCGTACTCGCTGCGGTCGCGGTAGATCACGATCGGCCCGGCATCGGTCGAGGCGCTGGCGGTCTGGCAGCAGTCGCAGACCCGCTCGTCGAGCTCGACCGACGGGCCGAAGGCCGCGCCGACCATGCTGGCGGTGCGCAGGGTCATCGCGCCTTCTTCCGCTTCGTCACGGGTGGGGCCGCCGGCTCCATGGCCGGCATGGCCGGTCGCGGTGCCGGTGTGGCGGCCGTCCAGCCAGACCAGGTGCGCGGTGCCGTCCGGGTCGGCGAAGTAGCTGACGAAGCCGTGCTCGGTCCGGGTGCCGTCGCGGTGCGGCGTGTCCGGCGGCGACCAGGTCGCGCCACGGTCGCTGGATCGCGCGGCGACCACGTCGTATGCGTAGGTCGACGCTCCGCTCTTGACCGGCCAGTGGGCGATCCAGTCGCCGTCGGGGGCGATGAACAGGCGCGGCGTGTCGGCCCAGTTGACGAACCAGTCGCGGCCGCGGGCGATGATCCCCGGCGGACTGAATCCCTTGCCGTCGAACTCGGCGAAGCGCAGCGCGTGGCCGTCGCCGTCCGGTTCCAGCCAGGTCAGCACGGCGCCGCTTTCCGATTCGGCGAGTTCCGGTGCCAGCGCGCCGGTGCCCGCGGGATTCGGGACGTTTTCCGGTTCGCCGCGGGCCGGCGGGGCGGTCAGGCAGGCGGCGATCAGCAGAACGGCGGTCAGCGGCACGGCGATCGATCGCATCGGCGTCTTCCTTGCGGTCTTCGGGCTACCATGCCACAGGCCGCGGCGGGGAAGAATGCGCAACGAGAACGAAGCGCGCGCCGCGGGCGTCGAAGGACCGAATCGATGGTGAGGACCACAACATGAAAACTGCGATTGTGAAGTACCTGCTGGCGGCGCTGGCCGCAATGACGCTGACCGCCTGCGCCGCGACCCGCGGCAGCGAGCCGACGCCGCCGTTCATGGACTTCGTCGGCGAGCCCGAGCGCTCGATCGGTTTCAGCCAGCTGGTCGACTGGCGCGTGCTGGAGCGTGACTGGGTGATGCTCCGGGTCAATCGAAACCGCTTCTACGCGGTGGAGCTGATGCAGCCGTGCGTCGCCGACGTGCGGGAGGCGATCGGAATGCGGCTCGTGCAGGGCAGCCCGGGCCGCTTGACGACGGCCGACCGGGTGGTGCTGCGGGGCCGCGACTGCCGGATCGCGCAGATCGCGCCGTTCGACCATGCCGGCTGGCGCGAGGCGATCGTCACCGACCGCTAGCGTCCGCGGGGCAGGGGCGTTCAGTCCTCCGGGGGGACGTAGCCTTCGGCCCGGTCCACGTCGCCGCCGAACAGGAAGGCCTCGGCCTGTTCCATCAGGTACTTGCGGTGGTCCGGGTCGATCGGCGACAGTCGGTTCTCGTTGATCAGCATGGTCTGGTGGTCCAGCCACTTGCGCCACGCCTCGGCGGAGATCTCGTTGTAGATGCGCTCGCCGAGTTCGCCGGGCAGCGGCTTGCGCGGCAGGCCCTCGGCATCCCGGTCCAGGTAGACACAGTGCACGGTGCGGCTCATTTCAGGCGTCCGGATTCGAATCTGCGTTCATTGTAGGGGCGTCGGCGTCCGCCGCGTGCAGCCGTTCGAGCAGCGTGCGCACCGGCCGCGGCAGGCCCGCGGCCAGCGCGTCGTCGAGTGTCATCCAGCGCCGGTCGTTGCCGTCGTCGACGCGGTCGGCGGTTCCGGCTGCCCGATAGTCCAGCATCATCTTGAGCCGGAAATGCGAGAACACGTGGTCGAGGGTGGCCGGCAGACCGGGGTCGGACACCGGCGTGCCGGTGGCGTCCGGCGCGCTCGGCAGGCACCACAATCCTCCCCAGATGCCGCTCGGCGGTCGCCGTTCCAGCAGCACGCGGCCGTCGGCGTCGCGGAACACGACGAAGCGCTGTTCGCGGGCCGGCAGGGCCTTCCTGGGCTTCGGCGTCGGCAATTCCTGCGTGCGGCCGTCGCGGTGGGCCACGCAGTCGGCATGGACCGGGCAGGCCGCGCAGTCGGGCGTCTTCGGCGTGCAGAGCGTGGCGCCCAGGTCCATGATCGCCTGGGTGTAGTCGGCGGCCCGGGACTCGGGCGTC
Source organism: uncultured Halomonas sp. (assembly GCA_964548715.1). Taxonomy (GTDB): domain Bacteria; phylum Pseudomonadota; class Gammaproteobacteria; order Xanthomonadales; family Wenzhouxiangellaceae. The sequence goes on from CAZJSH010000175.1 coordinate 3,340, forward strand.
CGCGCCTCGGCCTCGGCCCACAGCGCCTTCTCGACCGGGCTGCGGCCAGGCCAGCCGTCGATGCCGGCGTGGCGGGCCAGCACGCGCTTGACGTTGCCGTCGAGGATCGGCGCGCGCTGGTCGAAGCCTTGGGCGACGACGGCTGCGGCGGTCGAGCGGCCGATGCCGGGCAGGGCGTTCAGCATTTCGACGTCGGCCGGAAACTCGCTTCCGTGGTCTTCGACGACCCGCTTCGCCGCGGCGTGCAGGTTGCGGGCGCGGGCGTAGTAGCCCAGACCGGACCAGAGGGCGAGCACCTCATCGAGTTCGGCGGCGGCCAGCGCCCGGACGTCGGGGAAGGTGTTCATGAAGCGGTCGAAATAACCGATCACGGTCTCGACCCGGGTCTGCTGCAGCATGATCTCCGAGACCCAGACGCGGTACGGCGTGCGCGGGTGCTGCCAGGGCAGGTCGTGGCGGCCGTGCCTGCGCCACCAGCGCAGCAGGCGGGTGGAGAACGGCGACATCCGTCGTTCAGTCGGCCTCGACCGGCAGCACGGCGTGGATGAAGGTGCCGGCGTCGAACGGACGCAGGTCCACGGCGCGCTCGCCGACGCCGATGAAGCGGATCGGCAGGTTCATTTCCTCGGCGATCGCGAACACGATGCCG
>CAZJSH010000176.1:0-3952 GCA_964548715.1 uncultured Halomonas sp.
GCCGGGCAAATCCTATGTTGTGATCTTCGATGATCTGAAGCGCTTTGCGCGTGACACGGAGTTTCATCTCAAGCTACGCCGAGAATTTGCAATGCGTGGTGCGACCATCGAGTGTCTGAACTTCCGCATTGAGGACTCCCCTGAAGGCAAGTTCATCGAGACAGTCATCGCCGCGCAAGGCGAATTGGAACGTGAACAAAACCGCCGCCAAGTTGTTCAGAAAATGAAAGCACGTGTCGAGAATGGCTACTGGGTATTCCGTGCGCCTGTTGGCTATCGCTACGTGAATGCGCCATCTGGCGGCGGCAAGGTACTTATCCCTGACGAGGTGCTCGGTCCTATCGTGCGCGACGCGCTCGAAGGCTACAATCCCGACCGTCGTCTCCCGGATTCCGCATGCCGCCCACCGTCCTACGCGTCCTGTTCGTGCTCGCCGCCGCGGCCATGCTGCTGCCGTGGCTGACCGCGCCGGCCGGTCTCGCGCTCGGCGCGGTGTTCGGCCTGCTGCTCGGCAACCCGTTCGCGAAACGGACCGGCACGATCTCGGGCCAGTTGCTGAAGGCCTGCGTGGTCGGGCTCGGTTTCGGCTTGTCGATCGCCGAGGTGCTGGCGACCGGTGCGACCGGGCTCTGGCTGACCGGCATCGGCGTGGTGCTGATCCTGGCCGCCGGCCTGCTGCTGGCGCGAATGCTGTCGGTGGAACCCGACGCCGGCCGCCTGGTCGCCTCCGGCACCGCGATCTGCGGTGGAAGCGCGATCGCGGCAGTGGCCCCGGTGATCCGGGCCCGTCCGGAGGCGATCTCCACGGCGATGGCCTGCGTGTTCGTGCTCAACGCCGTCGCGCTCTACGTGTTTCCGGCCACCGGCCGGCTGCTGGGGCTCACCGAACACCAGTTCGCGGTCTGGGCCGCGATCGCCATCCATGACACCAGTTCGGTGGTCGGCGCGGCGTCGGCCTACGGTCCGCAGGCTCTGGCCGAGGCGACGGTGCTGAAGCTGGCCCGGGCACTGTGGATCCTGCCGGTGGTGCTGGCCTTCGCAGTGCTCGTGGCTCGGCCGGACGGAGAATCGCGCCTGAAGGGCTTCAAGCCGCCGTTGTTCATCGGCCTGTTCGTGCTGGCCGCGGCCGCGCGCTCGCTGGTGCCCTCGCTCGAGGGGCTGTTCGACCTGCTGGACCTGGTTGCGCGGCAGGGCCTGGTGCTGGTGCTGTTCCTGGTCGGCGCCGGGCTGTCCCGCGAGTTGCTCGGCCGGGTCGGCTGGCGGCCGTTCGCGCAGGGCCTGGTGCTATGGATCCTGACCTCGGTCGTCAGCCTGGCTCTGGTGCTGCGCTTCGCCGGATGATGATGCCGGCGGGCTCGAGACCGATTTCGGCGGCGACGGCCGGCTGAGCAGCAGCGTGGTCAGCACGAGAAAGCCGAGGCCCATGCCTGCCAGCAAGGGGGGCGGCGCGTCGAACCACCACAGCTTGAACCAGCTCAGCGACATCAGCGCGATGCCGATGACCTTGACGTGCACGGGTACGGCCCGGTGCTGTTCCCAGGCTTCGATCACGGGCCCGAAGTGGCGGTGCCGGCGGATCTTCATCGCCAGCGTCGGCGACGAGCGGTGCGCGGCCCAGAGTGCTGCGAGCAGGAACGGCGTGGTCGGCACCAGCGGAAGCACCAGGCCGAGCGAACCCAGGCCGGCGAAGCTCAACGCGAGCCAGCGGTAGGCGATTCGGACTCGACGGGAGCGGCGGACGCGAGGCATGGCTGCAGGCTACCCCACGACGGGTGAGGCCCGTTCGGCATAATGAGCGGATCGGCATCGTTCGATGTCGACGTCGATCCGATCGAAACCGTCCATCCATCTCGAGGCCCTGCCATGCGCGCCATCCTGGTCACCGAATTCGCCGACCCCAGCAAGGTCGAAGTCCACGACGTCGATGACGCCCCCGCGCCCGGGCCGGGGCAGGTGCGACTGACGGTGGCCGGCGTCGGCATCGGCTACTTCGACGGGCTGCTGGTGCGCGGCGACTACCAGATCCGGCCCGAGCTGCCGTTCGTGCCGGGCAGTTCGATGGCCGGCATCGTCGAGTCGGTCGGCGAGGGGGTCGAGCACTTGTCGCCGGGCCAGCCGGTCGCGGCCTTCGCGCTGCACGGCGCGCTGGCCGAACGCGTCGTGCTGCCGGCGACCTCCTGCGTGCCGCTGCCGAAGGGCGTCGATCCGCACGCGGCGGCCAATTTCTTCGTGTCCTGGGCGACCGGGCTGTACGGCTTGCGCGAGATCGGTGCGCTGCAGCCGGGCGAGGTCGTACTGGTCCTTGGCGCGGCCGGCAGCGCCGGGACGACGGCGATCGAGTGCGCCAAGGCGCTGGGGGCGCGGGTGATCGCCGCGGCCTCGACGGAGCAGAAGCGCGCGCACTGCACCGCGCACGGCGCGGACGCGGTGATCGACTACACCGCCGAAGACTGGCGCGAGCAGGTCAAGGCCGCGACCGGCGGCAAGGGCGTGGACCTGGTCTACGACCCGGTCGGCGGGGACGCGGCCGAGCCGGCGCTGCGGCTGCTGGCGCCGGGCGGGCGCTACCTGGTCGTGGGGTTCGTCACCGGCATCGCGAAGATCCCGCTGAATCTTCCGCTGCTGAAGCGCTGCAGCATCCACGGCGTCAATTGGGGCGGCTCGGTCATGGCCGATCCGTCGGTGGTGCCGCCGGTGCTGGCCACGCTGGTGCAGTGGGCGGCCGAGGGAAAGATCGACGCCGCGCCGGAGAAAGTCTACCCGCTGGCCGAGACCGGCCAGGCCTTCGCAGCGCTGTTCGGCCGCGACTCCACCGGGGCGCGGGTCGTCGACCCCCGCGCTTGACGCAGTCTGCGTATCCTTGCGGGCTGATCATTTCGAGTACGAGGACATCCATGACGCTGCACCGCTCCCTCTCGCTAGCCGCGGCCGGCCTGATCGCGCTGTCTTCGGCCGCCGTGGCCGAGGTCGAACGCCGCACTGCCAACTCCGGCAACGTGATTCTCGAGGATGTCCCCGAGATCCCGGCCGAGATCGGCGAAGCGTTGAACCGTTATCAGAACATCCGCTCGGCCAGCATGGCCGGCTGGACACCGGACGGCGAGTCCATCTACATCGAGACCCGTTTCGGCGAGGTCAGCCAGCTGCACCGGGTCGACGAGCCGCTGGGCATGCGCCGGCAGCTGACCTGGTTCGACGAGCCGGTCGGCCAGGTCGCGCGCCGTCCCGGGCACGAAGAGCTGGCGTTCACGATGGACGAGGGTGGCAGTGAATTCGCCCAGGTCTTCCTGTTCGACCCGACCACCGCGACGACCCGCATGATCAGCGACGGAGAGTCCCGCAACGGAGGCCTGCAGTGGTCGGACGACGGTCGCTACCTTGCGTTCCAGTCCACCCGTCGCAACGGCCGCTCCAACGATGTCTGGATGTTCGATTTCGCCTCGGGTAATGAATCGGGTGGCGAGCCGAAGATGGTGCTCGAATCGCCGGACGGCAGCTGGTGGGGGCCGTCGGACTTCTCGCCCGATAACGAGTCGCTGCTGATCGTCCAGTACATCAGCGCTAACGATTCGCGGATCCACGTGCTGGACCTGGACAGCGGAGAGCTGCAGCGGATCGCCGGCGGCGGCGAAGCGATGTCGCGCAACCTGCCGTCGGGCTTCTCGGCCGACGGCGAGTCGGTGTTCTTCGCCACCGACGCCGGCAGCGAGTTCGCCCAGCTGGCGCGGATGGATCTCGAGTCGGGTGACGTGACGATCCTGACCGAAGACATCCCGTGGTCGGTCGGCGGCCTGGCGCTCAACCACGCGCGCGACGCCGGCGTATTCATCACCAACGAAGGCGGCATCAGCCGCGTCTATCGCTTCGATCCGGCCACCGATGAGCATTCCCGGATCGAGACCGTGCCGGAAGGCGTGATCAGTGGCGCCAGCTTCAGCCCGGACGATTCGAA
>CAZJSH010000177.1:0-3922 GCA_964548715.1 uncultured Halomonas sp.
CCGCGGCTTTTGACCGTCTCGGGTCGGGCCTGGAGGATGAACAACTCGCCGGACTCGCCGTCCTTGCCCCACTCGATGTCCATCGGTCGGCCATAGTGCTTTTCGATCGTGATCGCCATGCGGCCCAGCGCCTCGGCTTCGTCATTGCTGATGGCGAAGGCGTGACGCAGTTTTTCCGGCGTTTCTTCGGTGACCACGCCGCGCTCGGGGCGGTAGCGCATGCGGGTGGCTTTGCTGCCCAGGGTTTTGCGCAGGAGGGCCGGTTTGCCGGCTTCCAGGTTGGGTTTGAAGAGGTAAAACTCGTCCGGGTTGACCGCGCCCTGGACCACGCTTTCGCCCAGTCCGTAGCTGGCGGTGACGAACACCACGCCCCGATAGCCGGACTCGGTGTCGAGCGTGAACAGCACGCCCGCCGCGCCGGTATCGGACCGGACCATCAGCTGGATGCCGGCCGACAGCGCCACTTCGGCGTGTTCGAAGCCGTGGTGGACGCGGTAGGCGATGGCCCGATCGTTGTACAGGCTGGCAAAGACCTCGTGGATCCTCGCGAGCACCTCGTCGAGGCCGCGCACGTTCAGGAAGGTTTCCTGCTGGCCGGCGAACGAGGCGTCGGGCAGGTCCTCGGCGGTGGCCGAGGAGCGGACCGCCACCGCGATGTCGTTGCCGAAGCGCTGCTCCATTTCGGCCCAGGCCTCGGTGATCGCGTCGTTCAGCGCGGTCGGCAGCGGGGTGTCGACGATCCACTGGCGAATCTCGGAGCCGGCCGCGGCCAGCGCCCGGACGTCGTCGGTCTCCAGTCCCTCCAGCCGCTCGGCGATCTTCGCGTCCAGCCCGGTCTCGGCGAGAAACTCGCGGAACGCATGCGCCGTGGTCGCGAAGCCGCCCGGGACGTTGACCCCCGATGCGGCCAGGTTGGAAATCATTTCCCCGAGGGAGGCGTTCTTGCCGCCGACCTGATCGAGGTCGTCCATGCCAAGCTGGTCGAGCCAGTGGATATACTCGTTCACGTGCTGGGTGCCCTTTGGTCCGTGCCGGATCGGTTCGAATCTGATTCTGCCGGGATTGTACAGCCCCGCCGCCTCTCATTTTCCTCGAGTCCCGATCGATGCGCCGAACCGTCCTGTTCATCTCCGATGGCACCGCCATCACCGCCGAAACCTTCGGCCACAGCCTGCTGACCCAGTTCAAAGGCACCGAATTCAGGCAGGTCCGCCTGCCGTTCGTCGATACGCGCGAGAAGGCCGAAGACGCGGTGCAGCTGATCAACCGGGCCTCCGAGGTCGACGGCCGGCGCGCGCTGGTCTTCAACACCATCGTCGATTCCGACGTCAGCGAGGTCCTCGGCACCTCCGACGGGCATGTCTTCGACCTGTTCGGCACCTTCCTGCCGCCGCTGGAGGAAATCCTGGGCCAGAGCCGCTCGGACTCGGTCGGCGAGGCCCACGGCATCCGCGACAGCCAGGGCTACGAGGACCGGATGGAGGCCACCAACTATGCGCTGACCCACGACGACGGTATTTCCAAGCGCCTGGACGAGGCCGACGTTGTGCTGGTCGGCGTGTCGAGATCGGGAAAGACGCCGACTTGTCTGTACATGGCCTTGCATTTCGGAATCAAGGCCGCAAATTACCCTCTTACAGAAGAGGATCTGGAAAAACCGCGGCTGCCCGACTTCCTGCGCAAACACAGGCGAAAACTGTTCGGCCTGACCATCGATGCCGGGCGACTGTCCGAGATTCGCCAGGTGCGCCGGCCCGACAGCCGTTACGCGTCGCTGAAACAGTGCCGCTACGAGGTCGATGCCGCCGAGGCGCTGCTTCGCGCCGAGGGCGTTCCGATGCTCAGTTCGACCAGTGCTTCGGTCGAGGAGCTGGGCAGTCGGATTCTGCTCGAACTCGGCTTGCAGCGCGATCTTTTTTGAACCACTTCCGCGCCGATTTGTCAAGAATCGGAAATCGTGAATCGCTGTGGTAACCTGCCCGAAATGTCGACTCTACTGCGCAATCCGAACACGCTTTCCCGGGTCATCGCACGACGCCTGCCGTCGCTGCACTCGGGCGTTTTTCATGCCTTGAACGTGCTGATGCCGAACGATCTCGGCCGCAGTGACCTGCTGGTTTCCCGCGTCGGGAACGCGCCGGACCTGTACTTGCGTGTCCTCGAGCGGCACAACTACACCACGTTCCTCCAGCTGACCTACGTTCTCGGTCCCGAGCGTGAACAGCACCCGAACGCCCATATCCGGGTCTACCACGACGCCCGCATGGCCGAGGCGACCTCGTTCTCGCCCGAGCAGGGCATCGAGCGCCTCGCCGGCCCCGATCTGCCGGTCCGCGGCCTGGTCGAGCGCAGCTGGCGCATGAACCGGGCACTGCTGAAATGGCTGGAATACCTGCTGGCCGAGGGCCACAGCGCCGAAACCATGAAGGCCACCGAGGACGTTCCGTCGGACCTGCCCGAACCCGAGCCGGTGCCGGCCGAGATCGCCAACGAGACGCTGCGGGTCGAGTAGTCCGGCCCGAAGTCCCCGATTTCGAGCGGCCGGGCACTGTCCCGGCCGTTTTCGTTGTTGCCTTCGTTTCGGGGGATGCGCCGGAATCACCCGATGATGGACGCGAAGGCCGCGAAGAAACAAACAAGCACGTGAAGCAGCTCTTCGTTTTAATCGAGGAGTCCGGGTCGGCCAGTCTGTCCAGGTTCCGGGTCCAGGCGGGCGTCGAAGTCGATTTCCAGTGCATTTTCAGAGGCTTTCTTCGCGTTCTTGCCGTTTTTTCTTCTCGGTCTTCGCGATGATCCTCTAGAGATCCGGGGTTCACAGGTGCTCGAGCGTCAGCCAGGGCTGATCCAGTTTTCCTCGCCGGAGGCGCCGTCCGGGCGGACCAGGCGCGTTCGGACCTGGAAGCCGCCGTCGGCGGGCTCGATATCGAACAGCCGGGCCGCGGCGTCCGGGGCCGAGGCCGACGGCGTGCAGAACACGGGCAGTGCGGCGCCATCCGGCCCGTCGAGATCGTGCCGGTGGTCGTGATGCAGGTGGCCGTGTAGGACCAGGCCGGCGCCTTCGCGGCGCAGCAGGTCGGCGACGGCCGCGTCGTCGGCCAGTGCCTTGCGCCGCTTGCACAGTCCCGGTACGGGCGGATGGTGGATCAGGACCACCCGGAACGTGCCGCAGGCGTCGTGCAGGGCGCGGGCCAACCGAGCCCGCCCTGTGGGCCCCAACTCACCACGAGCCGAGGCCACCGGCGTGACGATCGCCGAGTCGACGGCGATCAGCGTGGCCGGGCCGAAGCGACGGACCGCGACTCGATCCTCCGGCGCATGCAGCCACTTCGCCCAGTCCGCGTCGATCCGCGCCCGTGAACCCGGTCCGAACACGTCGTGGTTGCCCGGCGTGACGATAATCCGTTCGGCCGCTGCCAGCGGCTGGAGCCAGGCCGTGGCCACGTCGATCTCGTCGGCGGTGCCGGTCTGGCACAGATCACCGGTCACCGCCCAGGCATCCGGATTCTGGTGCCGCACGGTCTCGACCAGCGCGTCGAGCCGCTCGCGCCGGTGCAGATGCCGCCGTCGGCGTTGCCAGCTGAGCCAGCTCAGCCAGCGTTTCGACGGCCAGCCGCCCGGCCAGCCGGTCGGCAGCGGCGTAAGGTGCGGATCGGTAAGGTGGGCGAGGCGCATCGCAGCTCGGAGTCGGGATGTCGGACGAGACCGTGTCGGGCGTCAGTGTACCTGCGCTTCGTGGTGGTCCTCACCGTCACCGCCCCACCGATGCCATAGTTAAAGGCTGTGGTTTCGTTCCGCACTCGACGCGGACGCCGGCTCTGCCGGCGCCGGTCAGTGCGCGGGGAATCGGTTCGGTCCGGTTTGAAATCGATGCGAGTATCTTCTTCCCGCTCCCCGCTCCCCGCTCCCCGCTCCCCGCTCCCCG
>CAZJSH010000178.1:0-3918 GCA_964548715.1 uncultured Halomonas sp.
ACTCGCGACCCCAACCTTGGCAAGGTTGTGCTCTACCAACTGAGCTATTCCCGCGAACAAGTCGACTATTGTAATCACGAACCGAAGGCTGTCAAGCACCCGGGGTGGAAAAAATGCCCCGTCGCCGTTCCTGCCGGCGGCGCCGATCCTTCACGCCACGTATACTGCCTGCGCGCCGTGATCGCGGCGTCCCGACCCGACGTCCGCCCCGGTTTCCGCGCCCATGTCCGAGCCCAATCCACACGCGCCCTCACCGGCCTCCGCCTGTGAACTGACCGTCATCGTGCCGACCTGGAACGAGGCCGAGTCGATCGGCTCGTTGATCGAAGCGCTGCTCGCCCGGGGCGACCTGCCGGGCGCCACCGAAATCCTCGTCGTCGACGATGCCTCGGACGATGGCACCCAGGACGTGGTGCGCGCCTATGCGGCGAAAGCGCCGGTCCGCCTGCTGGAACACGCGGGGCCGCGCGACCTGACCGCGTCGGTGCTGGCCGGTGCGCGCGCGGCACGGGGTCGCCTTTGCATCGTCATGGATGCCGATGGGAGCCACCCCGCCGACCGCGTCGCCGCGGTGCTGGAGCCGGTGCGCTGCGGCCGGGCCGACGTCGCGGTCGGCAGCCGGCACGTGGCCGGCGGCGACATCGACAACTGGCCGGCCTGGCGGCACGCGGTGTCGCGCGGCGCGGCGCTGCTGGCCTGGCCGTTCACCTCGGTCCGCGACCCGATGTCGGGGTTCTTCGCCACCACGACCGAGCGCCTGGCGTCACTGGAGCCGGCAACCTGCGGCTACAAGGTGTTGCTCGAACTGCTGGTCCGCAGTTCTACGGCCCCGCGGGTGGAGGAAGTACCGTTCACCTTCCACGATCGGGCGGCCGGCGAGTCGAAGATGACGCTGCGGGTCCAGTGGCTGTTTCTCCGGCGGCTGGCGGCCTTCGGCGGCGCCCGCATGAGCGGCGGCAATGCGGCCCGGTTCGGGTTGGTCGGACTCAGTGGCGTGGCCGTCGATCTGGCGGTGTTCTGGGTCCTGACCGTGCTCGGCGCTGGCCTCGCCTCGGCCCACACCGGCAGTTTCCTGGTCGCGACGATATCGAACTTCGCGCTGAACGCCTCGTGGAGCTTCCGCGGGGAATATGCGGCGGCCGGACCGGCGATCCCACGCTACCTGCGCTTCCTCACCGTGGCCCTGCTCGCCCTGGCGCTGCGTGGCGGTCTGCTGGCGTTGCTGGTGTACGGGATCGGAATTCCGGCCGCCTGGGCGATTGCGCCGGCCGTGGCGCTGACCGCGGCGATCAACTACCTTGGCTCGATCTTCTACGTGTTTCCGGCGGTCGATCGACCGGATGCGCCGGCGCTGCGCGACCCGACCCTGCGCTGGCGGCTCGCCGCGATCGGCCTGATCGCCGTTTCGTTGCTTCTCCGGGCGCTCTACGTCGGTCGGGTGGACCTGATTCCCGACGAAATGTACTACTGGGTCTACACCTTGCACCCGGCCCTTTCATATCTCGATCATCCACCGCTGACCGCGTGGCTGATTGCCCTGGGTACCGCGATCGCCGGCGACGGCGTGCTGGGGGTCCGGCTGCCGCTGGTGGTGCTGGCTCCCTTGTCGCTGGTCCTTGCCTACCGCTACGGCCGCGCGTTCGGCGACAAGACCACCGGACTGCTGTCGGCCATGCTCGTCGCCACGGTGCCGGCCTGGATGGCGACCGGCTTCCTGATGACCACCGACGCGGCGCTGGTCACCGCCTGGCTGGCCGCGCTGGTGGCACTGCGGCAGGTGCTGCTGGACGGCCGCTCGCGATGGTGGTGGGCGGTCGGCGCGGCGATGGGTATCGGCGCACTGGCCAAGTACGTGATGGTGTTCCTGGTTCCCGGCATTCTGCTGTTCATGCTGATCGATCGCGCGGCCCGCGCCCAGTTCCGCTCGCCGCACCTGTGGGGCGGGTTCGCGCTGGCCTGGGTGCTGATCTCGCCGGTGCTGATCTGGAACGTCCGCAACGACTGGGCGTCGTTCGTGTTCCAGTCGACCCGCCGGATCGAGGAGGACCCCGGGTTCGCCGCGCATCTGCCGATTCTACACACGCTGGTCATGCTCGCGCCACTGGCTGGACTGGCGCTGCTGCTGATCGCCGCCCTGCCCCGGCTGCGCCGCTTCACGGCGCCGGATGACCGTCCCCGGCGGTTCATGCTGTCGATGACGCTGGGGCCCTTGGCCGTGTTCATCGCTTTCGCGGCCATGACGCCGACCAAGTTCCACTGGGTCGTCCCGGTCTGGCTGGCGATGCTGCCGATGCTGGCCGCCACGCTGCATCGCGCCGACGAGTCCGGAACGGTGCCGCGTTCGATCCACGCCCTGCGGCGCATCTGGAAGCCGGTGCTACCGCTCTCGCTGATCCTGGTCGGCGCCGGCATGCATTACGTTGCGCTGGGGCTGCCCGGTGTTCCGTGGCAGGAACATCGACTGGGCTACCTGGGCTGGCCGGAGATTGCCGCCGAGGTCCACGTGCTGGAAACCGGAGTGGAAGCCGAAGCCGGTCAACGACCGATCGTCGCCGGACTGGCCAAGTGGGGCATTGCCGCGGCGCTGGCCTTTCACGACGTCGACGGTCGCCGCGACAACATCACGGCGCGGAACATCATCGGAATGGGAGGATCGCAGTGGGAGCGCTGGTTCGATCGAGACACTGACCCGACCCGGCCGGTCCTGCTGGTCAGTCACGAAACGAAGGTGATCACGAAGCCCTGGCTGGAGGACGCCCTGATCGGACTCGGCCCGGTCCAGTCCAGGCCGGTGTATCGGAACGGCAAGAAAATCCAGCAGATGTACTGGCGGGTGGCCGAAGGCTTCCGGCCCGAGCAACTCCGCTATCCCGGCCAGGATCCGGCTGACCGACTGGAATGACGACCGGGTGGAATCCGGAATCGCATGCATGGATCGCGCCCGGCCGCTTGCTTTCCACCGGTTTGGTGGCACAATAACGCGGTTTTAACCAGCCACGGAGCCACATGGCCAAGGACGACCACATCGAGATGGAAGGCCGGGTCCTCGAAACCCTGCCGAATACCATGTTCCGCGTCGAACTCGACAACGGACACACCATCACCGCACACATTTCGGGCCGCATGCGAAAGCATTACATCCGCATTCTCACCGGCGATCGCGTCAAGGTCGAAATGACCCCCTACGACCTGAGCAAGGGTCGGATTACCTACCGCATGAAGTAAGTTCCCGAGATCGCGGCTCTTCGCGGCCGCGAGGCGAACGCGCACGAAGTTCCGGACGTTCGGCGACGAACTCGTTGCCGGGATTGTCGCGTGCCTGTCCTCGGCGGATCCGCGACCGTGGGGCCGCGTAAACGCTTCAGTCGGTCGACAGCGCCGCCACCGGCTCTCCTTCCACGCTCAGCGACAATCCGCTGCCGCCCTCGGCCAGGTCCACCCGGACCGTTCCGCCGGAATCGGCCAGCTCGCCGAACAGCAGCTGGTCGGCCAGCACGCGCTTGATGTGCTGCTGGATGACCCGCTTCATCGGACGAGCGCCCATGGTCGGATCGAAGCCGTGCCGGGCCAGCCACTCACGCGCCGGGTTGCTGACCTCGATGTGGACGTTGCGGTCGGCCAGCTGGCTCTCCAGCTCCATGACGAACTTGTCGACCACCCGGAGGATGACGTCGAACGGCAGCGGATCGAACTGGATGACCGCGTCCAGCCGATTCCGGAACTCCGGCGTGAACTGGCGGCGGATCGCCTCCATGCCGTCGGGCCGCGAGTCGGTATCTGTGAACCCGATGCTGCGCTTGCTCATGTCGGCAGCCCCGGCATTCGTCGTCATCACCAGGATCACGTTGCGGAAATCGGCCATACGCCCGTTGGCATCGGTGAGCGTGCCGTGGTCCATGACCTGCAGCAACAGGTTGT
>CAZJSH010000179.1:0-3806 GCA_964548715.1 uncultured Halomonas sp.
TGCCGGCGATCCGCGGCGGCCGGATCGTGCCGATCAGCGAGGCCTGGCTGGGCCGGCCGGGGCCGCGGCTGCTCGACGGCATCGAGCGGCTACGGACCGTCGTCGAGGCCTGTCGCGGCCCGGGCTGAACGCCGGCCTCGCCGGAACCGGGCGCCTTCGCGCCAAGTACAATACGCCGCCATGAGCATCCCCAATGACAGCGACACGCCCGCGGTCGGCCTGGTCAGCCTCGGCTGCCCCAAGGCCCTGGTCGATTCCGAACAGATCGTGACCGGCCTGCGCCAGCAGGGGTACCGGCTGGTCGGCGACCACGCCGAGGCCGACCTGGTGATCGTCAATACCTGCGGTTTCATCGACGACGCCAAGGCCGAGTCGCTGGAGGCGATCGGCGATGCGCTGGACGCCAACGGCAAGGTGCTGGTCACCGGCTGCATGGGCGCGAAGCCCGAGGAAATCACGTCGATCCACCCGAAGGTGCTCGGCGTCACCGGCCCGCACCAGGCCGACGCGGTACTCAGCGCCGTGAACCGCAGCCTGCCGCGGCCGCACGATCCGTTCACCGACCTGGTGCCGGCCGGCGGCCTGAAGCTGACGCCGGGCCACTATGCCTACCTGAAGATCTCCGAGGGCTGCAACCACCGCTGCCGCTTCTGCATCATCCCGGCGATGCGCGGCGATCTGGTCAGCCGGCCGATCGGCATGGTGCTGAAAGAGGCCGAGGCACTGGTCGACCGCGGCGTGCAGGAGCTGCTGGTCATCAGCCAGGACACCAGCGCCTACGGGGTCGACACCCGGTACGCGAAGGACTACTGGAAAGGCCGCGAGATCGAGACCCGGATGGTCGATCTCGCGCGCGAACTCGGCGAACTCGACGCCTGGGTCCGACTGCACTACGTCTACCCGTACCCGCACGTCGACAAGGTCATCCCGCTGATGGCCGAAGGCCGCATCCTGCCCTACCTCGATATCCCGTTCCAGCACGCCTCGACGAGCGTGCTGAAGGCGATGCGGCGGCCGGCAGCGGCCGAGAACACGCTGGAGCGGATTCGTGCCTGGCGTGAAACCTGCCCGCACCTGGTCATTCGCTCGACCTTCATCGTCGGCTTCCCGGGCGAGACCGAGGACGATTTCCAGGCCTTGCTGGACTGGCTGGAGGCCGCCGAACTCGACCGCGTCGGCTGCTTCAAGTACTCCCCGGTCGAAGGCGCGGCGGCCAACCAGCTGCCGGACCCGGTGCCCGAAGAGATCAAGGAAGAGCGCTGGCATCGGTTCATGCAGCACCAGCAACGGATCAGCGAACGGCGACTGGCGCGTCGGATCGGCCAGGTCGAGCCGGTGATCGTCGATTCGGTCGAAGGCGATGCCGCGATCGCGCGCAGCTACGGCGATGCGCCCGAGATCGACGGCAACGTGATCGTTGCCGGCGGGGGTCACCTGCGCCCGGGGGAATTCGTCGATGTGACGATCGAGGGCCATGACGCGTACGACCTGTTCGCAGGACTCCGGAACTAAGCGTGCCGATATCGATCATAGCGTGCGTCCACGAATCCGGGCGGTGCGGCCCGAAGCTGCGCCACCCCTCGCAAAACCCAACCTATCAGGAAATCACGATGACCATCACCCACGATTCCTCTCGCAACCGTTCCCGCATCGCAAGACCGCTCCTGCTGTCCTTGCTGATTTCCGGCGTCGCAGTCGGCCTCGTCGGCTGCGGCGGCGAACCGGAGCCCGAGCCGCAGGCCGAGTCCGAAACCACGGTGGAAACCGCGCCGCGGCCGGCGCCGATTCGCCGGCCGGGCACCGAGCCGTCGATGGCGACCGGCCCGGAGGAAAAGCAGATGCCGTCCCCGTCGGAGGCCCGCTATCAGTTCGTGCCCAAGGTCGAGGGCCAGCTCGAGGCAGACGGCACCGGGCTGCAAATGATCATCGACGCCTCATCTCAGGTCGCCTTCAACGACAGCCTGGCGCTGATTGCCGAATCCACCTCGGCCGAACAGTACAGCCGGTTGGAGCGCTCGATCCGCTTCATCAATACCTACGACCAGTCCGTGCTGGCCGACGCGGCCAGGATGCGCGAGATGCTCGACGGGATGACCGCACAGGAAATCATCGATCGGGCCAACGCGCTGGCCGAAGATCGCTACAACCAGGGCAATCGCTCCGAAGACGGCTGATTCCTGGATCCACCCGCCGACCGGACCATCCGGTCGGCGGTCGACCTTCCCGGTGTATCCCGCCCGATGCCAAGGGGCCTTACGCCGGCTTGGCGGAATCCCTCCTCAGAACACCCGCGGCAGCAGCCACCCGCTGCGTCTGCGATAGGCCGCCCATTCGGGGTAGCGCGCCATCGATTCCTCCTTGACCCGCATGTTGACGGCGAACACGCCGAGCCAGGTCCATCCCAGCACCAGCGCCGGCAGCCAGTGCCAGGCCAGCAGCGCGAAGCTGCCGTAGATCAGGATCTCGCCGAGGTAGTTCGGGTGACGGATGTACCGAAACATGCCGGTGGTGATCAGCCCCTTCTCCAGGCGCAACGTGAAGTACTTCTGCGCGTCGGCCGCGACCATGACGGCGATGCCGACGATGCACAGCGTGGCGCACAGCGCGAACCACGCCGGTTCGGGCAGCGGGTACGGTGCATCGGCCACGCCGGAGATCACCAGCCAGCCGAACACCCAGTACCAGCCCAGCACGCCGATGAACGACAGCAGCGCCCCGCCGATCGTCACCCGCCCCTGCCAGGCGGGGTCCGGAAAGCTCACGTCCTTGATCAGCCAGACCAGCCCGTAGCTGCCGTGCAGCGCCAGGTACATCCAGGCCCGGGCATCGAAATTCTGGTAGGCCAGCATCAGGGCGATGAGAAACACCGGCGTTCCGGCCTTCTGCACGTTGATGACGTGGCGGAACCGGAACGGTCGCGGACCACCGCCGAAATCGTGGGTCAGACGGTTCGTGAAGGCCTGAACGACAGACGCCCGGGAACGGGCCCGGGCGTCGTCGGTGTTGCGAGCTGCGGACACGGCACCGCTTACATCGGGCCGGTGGTCTCGCCGGTGCCCTCGGTCACGGTCAGACCGCGACGCTCGAGCAGCGGCTGAATCTCCGGCTGGCGCCCGACGAAGTCCTCGAACAGCTGCATCGCGTCCTTGCTGCCGCCCTGCGACAGCAGCGTGGCACGGAAGTGGTCGCCGTTCTCACGGGTCAGGCCGCCGTTCTCCTTGATCCACTTCACGCTGTCGGCGTCCAGCACTTCACTCCAGATGTAGGAGTAATAGCCGGCCGAATAGCCGCCCATGATGTGCGAGAAGTAGGTCGTGCGGTAGCGCGCCGGGACCGGGTCGAAAGCGACCCCGGCGTTTTCCAGGCAGCGTGCTTCGAAGTCGAGAATCTCGTCGGCCGCCGGAATCTGCTCGGCCGGCAGCGTGTGGTAGCACATGTCGAGAATCGACGCGGCCAGGTACTCCGTGGTCCGGTAGCCCTCGTTGAACTGCTCGGCCTCGATCACGCGGTCGAGCAGCTCCTGCGGAATCCGCTCACCGGTCTCGTAGTGCAGCGCGTAGTTCTCGAGAATGCTCGGCCAGGTCGCCCACATCTCGAAGACCTGGGACGGATACTCGACGAAATCGCGCGGCACCGACGTGCCGGCAAAGCTCGGGTAGGTGACGTCGGAGAACAGCCCGTGCAGTGCGTGGCCGAATTCGTGGAACATCGTCGTGACTTCGTCCAGCGTCATCAGGGTCGGCTCGCCTTCCGGCGGCTTCGGAATGTTCTGATGGTTGGCGACCACCGGCGAGGTGCCGAGCAGG
>CAZJSH010000180.1:0-3798 GCA_964548715.1 uncultured Halomonas sp.
TGCTCGAGTTCCTGCTGACCGCCGGCGCGATCGGCATCCTGTACAAGGAAAACGCATCGATCTCCGGCGCCGAGGTCGGCTGCCAGGGCGAGGTCGGCGTGGCCTGCTCGATGGCCGCCGGTGGCCTGACCGCCGCGCTCGGCGGCCGGATGGACCAGGTCGAGAACGCCGCAGAGATCGGCATGGAGCACAACCTCGGCCTGACCTGCGATCCGGTCGGCGGCCTGGTCCAGATTCCGTGCATCGAGCGCAACGCGATGGGCGCGGTCAAGGCCGTCAACGCGACGCGGATGGCGATGGCCGGCGACGGCAAGCACCGCGTCTCGCTGGACAAGGTCATCAAGACCATGCGCGACACGGGCCGCGACATGAAATCGCACTACAAGGAGACGTCGCGGGGCGGGCTGGCCGTCAACGTCATCGAGTGCTGAAACGGACATCCGGGCCGGTGGCCGGCCCGAATCGAAACGAATCGCGCGACCTTACGGGGTGTCGACCGATGCGGTCGCCGCCTCTGCGGTATCGCCGATGTGCCGGTCGAAGAACGCCAGCATCGACGTATACAGGTCCACGCGGTTGTCCACGTCGTAGAAGCCGTGACCTTCCTCTTCCTTGACCATCCACTCATAAGGCTTGCCGATCTTGTCCAACGCCTCGCGCAGTCGCTCGGCGTGGCCGATGGGCACGCGCACGTCCGAACCGCCGTGGACGATGAACAGGTCGGCCTTGATCTTGTCAACGTGGTGCACCGGTGAGACCGGGCGCAGCGATTCCGGGTCCTCGCCGACCGCCGAACTCATGAACCGTTCGAAGTTACGCCGTGCCTGTGCGCCCTGGCCCATGGAGAAATCGGACCCGTCGCCATCGCGGAACCAGACCAGGTCGTAGACGCCAACGTAGCCGACGCCGCACTGATACAGGTCCGGCGTCTTGACCACACCCATCAAGGTCGCATAGCCACCGTAGCTGCCGCCGTAGATGCAGATCCGCTCAGGATCGGCGATGCCCTGGTCGATCGCCCACTGGACAGAATCGGTCAGGTCGTCCTGCATCTTGCCGCCCCACTCGCGCCAGCCAGCGCGCTGGAAGTCGTCGCCCCGGTTGCCGGAGCCCCGGAAATTGACCTGCAGCGTGGCGTAGCCGTGCTGTGCGAAAAACTGCGGTTCGGGATTGAAGCCCCAGGCGTCATAGGGGCCGAATGGGCCACCGTGCACATTGAGGATCAACGGCAGTTGCTCCTTTGCATCAGCGGGGCGGGTCAACAAGGCATTCAGCATCAGGCCATCACGCGCCTCGATGCGCACCGGTTCCATCGGCACCAGCTTGTCCTTGTCGAGGTTCGGGAACGAGGCCGACAGGAATTGCAGCTGCATACTGCCGGTATCGAACAGGTAGAACTCACCCGGATTGCGGTCGCCGGTAACGAAGACGACCGCCTTGTCACCTTCGCGGGTCGACGAGGTCACGAACACGTTGTCGTTCGGAAACGCGTTGAGCAAGCCCGCCAGCATTCGCGCGTCTTCGGGCAGCGCTTCGACCTGATCGTCGAACAGGGAGTAATCGGCGGGTCCGAAGCTCGACCACGCGCCCAGCACCTTGCCGCTCGGCGTCCGCAGCAAGCCTCGAGCGTTGACATGCTCGTGTCGGTAGAGCAGTTCGGCGCGCCGCGTGGTCAGGTCGAAGCGGAACACGCCGTAGCGGTCACCACTGGGCATGTCGTGGTTCGACGAGAAGTAGATCTGTTCGTTGTCCGACGAAAAACCGAGAAAATTGACCGACGGCCGAGCGCGTTGGCTATCGAGTTCGATCTGTTCCCAATCGTCATCGACCTTCGCGTACAAGCGCAGCTGGATGTCGTCGAGGGTGTCGCCGACCTTGACCGCGACGGCGCCGCGCAGCTTGCCGTCGTTATCGGCCACCAGTCCGGCCATGTCGGGATCGACCGGCTGATCACCGAGGAAATCGAGTTCCCCGTCGTACATGTCCAGCAGATTGCCCTTCGGCTCACCGCCATCGGCGGCGTGGTAGCGCGCGATCAGGATATTCCGATCGTCGTCCGGCAGCGGATCCAGCACCTGGAAGCCGGACAGGTTCTGGCCGAAGATTTGCTGACGACGCGTGCCGTCGACGTTGGCTGCAAACAGCATCCCGGGTCGGCCGAGATTGTCGAGATTACCGGTCACCTCGCCCACCGACATCACCACACGGGTATCACTGCCCCACCAGAAGTTCAGCACGTGCATGTTGTCGCCGAACTCGAAGCCGCCGACGATGCGCTCGTTCGACAGGTTCATGACCGCGAGCTTGACTTCGCTGCCTTCTTCGTAGGTCAGGGCGACGTGCTTGCCGTCAGGCGAGATCTTCATGGTTTTGACCAACGACTTGCCGAACAGCTCGCGGGCCGAAAGAGGGTCTTCGGTGGCGAAGCCGGCGAAGGAGCCCAGCATCAGCGCCAGGACGAAAAGAAACCGGGGGACGATCGTCATCGGGCAATTCCAGGGTCGTAAAGCGGGGCATTCTCCCAGATCGGCGCGAATGCCGCATCCCCGCCGAACCCGGCCCGCTTCGGATAGTCTGACGCTCCATCGACACCGCAGCCAGTTCCCGCCCATGTTCCGCTCGCACCCAGTATCGCTCGCCGTCCTGTTGATCGGCCTGGTCGTGGCCCCTGCTCACGCCCAGTCCGTCTACCTTTGGACTGACGAGAACGGCATCCAGCACCTGTCCGACCGTCGACCCGACGGCGACCATGCCGTCACCGAACAACGCGCCGTGGCCGTGCCCAAGGATGCCGTCGCCATGCGCAACGTCGGCACCGAGCGTGCGCCGGAGTGGCGATTCGAGAACCGGCTGCACGGCCCCGTGACCGTGGCCATCGCACTGGCCAGGACCGACAACGTGCTCAGCGATCCCGCCCTGCCCGCCCTGATCGAACTGCCGGCGCGAGGGCACCGATCGGTGGTGCTCGGACCGCTGGACGAACACCGGGGCTGGCGCTACCGGATCGAAATGCAGGCCGTCCCCGGCGCGCTCGAGCACGGAACGCCCGGCGACCCGGTCTACCGCGTGCCGCTGGGCGCCGAAACGCCGATCCGGATCGGCCAGGGCTTCGGCGGCGCGTTCAGCCACGACCGGCCGCACAGTCTTCATGCGGTGGACTTCTCGATCCCGGTCGGCACGCCGGTGGTTGCCGCGCGCGCCGGCGTCGTGATGGACACGGCGCGCAACTTCCACCGTGCCGGCGACGACCCCGACCGCGACGGCCCGCGAGCCAATTATGTTCGCGTCCTGCACGACGACGGCTCGATGGCGGTCTACGCCCACCTCGACTACCGGGGCGTGTCGGTCGACGACGGCCAGCGCGTCCGCGCCGGCCAGCTGCTCGGGCGGTCCGGGAACACCGGCTTCTCGACCGGCCCGCACCTCCATTTCGCGATCCAGGTCAACCGCGGCATGCAGCTCGTCTCGATTCCGTTCCGGATGGTCGATACCAAGAACCGGCCGCTGGACCTGCAGGCGCCCTGAACTGGGGTTTTCGGGCGTCCGGCGGTACAATGGCCGGCTGTTTTCGATCCTGTGCCATCGCCATGTCTCTCGCCGACGACGTCGCCCGCCGCCGCACCTTCGCGATCATCTCGCACCCCGATGCCGGCAAGACCACGCTGACCGAGAAGTTCCTGCTGTTCGGCGGGGCGATCCAGCTGGCCGGCTCGGTCAAGTCGCGCAAGGCCTCGCGCCACGCGACCTCGGACTGGATGGAGATGGAAAAGGAGCGCGGCATCTCGATCACCTCGTCGG
>CAZJSH010000181.1:0-3735 GCA_964548715.1 uncultured Halomonas sp.
CCCTGCCCGAGCTCAACATGGAAGAACAGGCCTTCCTCGATTGACCGGTCGAGGAACTGTGCGACATGATCGACGAGTGGGAATTCACCCACTATCGAGCCGACCTGTCGCCCGAAGCCTGGGAGCACCTGAAGAAGAACAAGTTCTTCGGCATGATCATTCCCAAGGAATACGGCGGACTCGGGTTTTCCGCGATCGCCCACCGCGCCGTGCTCGAGAAGGTCGGCGGCATGAGCGCGACTGCCGGCTCCGTGGTCGCCGTGCCCAACTCGCTCGGCCCGGCTGAGCTGCTGCTGCACTACGGTACCGACGAGCAGAAGGATCACTACCTGCCGCGCCTGGCCAGCGGCGAAGAGATTCCCTGCTTCGGCCTGACCTCGACCGTGGCCGGCTCCGATGCCACCTCGATCGCCGATTACGGCGTGGTCTGCGAAGGTGAGTGGGAAGGCAAGAAGACCCTGGGCATCAAGCTGAACTTCGAAAAGCGCTACATCACGCTGGCGCCGGTCGCGACCGTCGTCGGCCTGGCGTTCCGGCTCTATGATCCCGACGGCCTGATCGGCGATACCGAAGACATCGGCATTTCGGTCGCCCTGCTGCCGCGTTCGACGCCGGGCCTGGACATCGGCCGCCGCCATTTCCCGCTCAACAACCCGTTCCCGAACGGACCGTTGCGGGGCAAGGACGTGTTCGTGCCGCTGGATTTCCTGCTCGGTGGCCAGAAATATGCCGGTCAGGGCTGGAAGATGCTGATCGAATCGCTGTCCGTCGGCCGCGCGATCTCGCTGCCGTCGTCGACCACCGGCGGTGCCAAGCTGGCCTGCCTGGCGACCGGCGCATACGCCCGCATCCGCAAGCAGTTCAACCTGCCGATCGGTCGCTTCGAGGGCGTCGAGGAAGCGCTGGCCCGGATCGCGTCGTATACCTACGCCACCAGCGCGCTCTCGCGCCAGACCGCCTCGGCGGTGGATGCCGGCGAAAAGCCGGCGGTGCCCGGTGCCATCGGCAAGTACCACGCCACGGAACTCTCGCGCGAAGTCCTCAAGGACGCGATGGACATCCACGGTGGAAAGGGCATCATTCTCGGCCCTAGAAACTACCTGGGCCGCGGCTGGCAGGGTGCCCCGATCTGGATCACGGTCGAGGGCGCCAACATCCTGACGCGTTCGATGATGATTTTCGGCCAGGGCGCGATTCGTTGCCACCCGTACGTGCTGCAGGAACTCGAGGCGCTGTCCATCGAAGACGAGGACGAGCAGCTCGAGGAATTCGACCGGTTGCTGTTCAGCCACATCGGCCACAGCATGTCCTGCGCGTCCCGCTCGTTCGTGCTGGGCATGAGCATGGCGCGCTTTGCGGCCGTCCCCGGCGATCGGCAGACCCGCAAGTACTATCGCAAGCTCAGCCGCTACGCCGCGTCGTTCGCGTTGATGGCCGATGTCGCGATGCTGACCTACGGCGGCAAGCTGAAGATGAAGGAGAAGATCTCCGGCCGTCTGGGCGATGCGCTGAGCTGGCTGTACATCTCGGCCTCCATGCTGCGTCGTTTCGAATACGAAGGCCGTCCGGCGGCCGATCAGCCGATCATGTCCTGGGCCTTCCACGATGCGATCTACCGCATTCAGGAAGCGCTGAAGGGTGTGATCGACAATTATCCGGTCGCCTTCGTCCGTCCGATCCTGCGTCGCATCGTGTTCCCGCTCGGCGCGAACGAGCGTCGGCCGAACGACCGCCTGGGCCACAAGGTTGCGGCGCTGATGCTGTCGCCCTCGGAAACCCGTGAGCGGCTGACCCGCGGCTGCTACACCAAGGACCGGGACGGCTGGGTCATCGGCAACATGGAAGCCCTGCTGCCCGACGTGATCGCCGCCGAGCCGCTGGAACGCCGCATGCTCAAGGCGCTTCGCGCCGAAAAGATCTCCGGCTACACGTTCGAGGAGCAGCTCGACTCCGCCGTCGAGGCCAAGGTCCTGTCGGCCGACGAGAAGAAATTCCTCGAAGGCGTGCGCGAACGCGTCCTCGAGATCGTCGCCGTCGACGACTTCGACCTGCGCGAACTGCAGGCCGGCCTGTCTGACAAGGGCGAGGCCATCCGCGACGCGGCGTAATCGGCGACGTGGCCGGGATCGAGCGGGACGGCTGATTCTCCAGAGCATGTGCGCGAAGGCGCAAGGGGAACAGCAAGAACGCAAGGCAGGCCTTCTATGAATGCAAGGCCCCCGGAGTGCTCCGGGGGCTTTTCTCGTTCGGGCGGCGCGCCTTCGTTCCTTTAGAGGATGCGCGCAAAGACGCAAAGGCGCGAACGGAAAAGCGAAAAGAACGGAGTCGGGTTCCGGGTCCGGGGCCGGTTTTCCGCGACGCCCGTTCTCCCCGCTCCACGGCCCCGCCACCAACAAACAACAAACCACCCCGATTTCCTGCCGTTCTCTTCGCGCCTTTGCGTCTTCGCGCTCATCATCTGGAACGAACGGACCCCCGACGCCGAGCGAAGCCCGGCCTTCCCGTTCTGTATACTCACGCCCGTCCGGTTGATTCCGG
Source organism: uncultured Halomonas sp. (assembly GCA_964548715.1). GTDB lineage: Bacteria > Pseudomonadota > Gammaproteobacteria > Xanthomonadales > Wenzhouxiangellaceae. The sequence goes on from CAZJSH010000181.1 coordinate 2,539, forward strand.
ACAGTCATCAAGGTTCCAGGTGTCCCGTCCGGCGTTCGTTCGCCCGGCCGGGGTGAAACGGGAAGCCGGTGCAAGTCCGGCGCTGCCCCCGCAACTGTGAACCGGCGTCGCGCGATGTGAATCGCGCGGGCGGACCGATCGGCAACCACTGGCGCAACCGCGCCGGGAAGGGATCGGAACCGCGGGTCGACCCCCCGCCGGAAGCCAGGAGACCGGCCTCGAACCATCGTCAACCCGCCGCGGAGGGTGGCCGGGATCGTGGACGCGTCGGATCGCCGACGCTTGTCCGTGGTCTCCCGCACCGAAGCGGCGCCGAAGGCGCGGGCGTGCGCCAGGAGACCGAACACCATGCGATCCATCCTTTCTCACCCAAGTCGTCCGGCCTTCGCGCTGGCCGCAGGCTTGACCGTTTCAGCCGCCGCCGCCGAGCAGGTCGTCGAGATCGACCCGTTAGTCGTGACCGCCAACCGCACCGAGCAGCGCGAGGCCGACGTGCCGGCCCGCATCAGCGTGATTACGCGCGAGCGGATCGAGGCGTCGCAGGCGCCGGACCTCGCCGAACTGCTGCGATTGGAGGCCGGCATCGATATCGTCCGACCCGGTGGGCCGGGTGGCCAGACCAGCCTGTTCCTGCGCGGCACCAATTCCAACCACGTCCTGGTCCTGATCGACGGCGTGCGGGTCAGCGCCAGCGGCACCGGCGCCTTCACCTGGGAAGTCCTCGATCCGGCACTGATCGAACGAATCGAGATCGTCCGAGGTCCGCGCGCTGCGCGCTGGGGCTCCGATGCGATCGGCGGCGTCATCCAGATCTTCACCCGGCGCGCCGAGGGCGTTTCGGCACGCGTCGCCTATGGCACCGACGACGATCGCTCGGCCAGCGTGTCGGTCGGGGGTGGTTCTGACGGCCATTCTGTCGACCTGACGGCGGCCTGGCGCGATGTCGATGGCTTTTCGGCCCAGAACGAGAACGGCTTTGCCTTCGATCCCGACGACGACGGGTTCGAGAATGCCTCGATCGCCGTCGGCGGCCGGCATTCGCTCGGCGCTGGCCGGCTGCACTGGCGCGGGCGGTTCGCCAGCGGCGAGACGGAATTCGACCAGGGCATCAGCGACTTCGACAACGGCTCGCTTCGCGTGGACTATTCGCGGCCGGCCGCCGGGGGCTGGGCGATCCGGATCGGTGGCGGCCTGCTG
>CAZJSH010000182.1:0-3676 GCA_964548715.1 uncultured Halomonas sp.
CATGGGCGGCGTCATCAACATCATCACCCGCGACGACTTCCGCGGCGTCGAGGCCCGTGCCGGCACGTCATGGACCGAGCGCGACGGCGGTGAAGTCGAGGGCGCCTCGGTGCTGGCCGGGTTCGGCGATGAGCGCGGGTCGATCGTCGTCGGGGCCAGCTACGACGAACGCGAGATCGTGTTCGCGCGAGACCGCGCGTGGTCGAACGAGGGATCGTCGATCTTCTCCAACAACTTCCTGACCACCGGGTTGTCCTTCCTCGCCGATCCGGGCCCTGCGAATACCGCGGGCTGCCAGGGCGCAGGTTTTTCGCTCGATCCGGGCGGCCAGTGCCTGTACGACACCGCCTTCCTGTCCGCCGACGACGTGTTCACCCGCACCGAGTCGCTGTTCGCGAACGCGCGCTACAGGATTGCGGGCGACTGGTCGCTGCGATTGAACGCGCGCGCAAGCCGGCTCGTGTCCGAGGCCCTCGAATCGCCGGTCGCATCCTCGCCGTGGCCGGCCAGTGGCTTCGGCGCGATCGTTCTGGAGCCGGGAACGCCGAATCATCCGGCAACGCCACCGTCGGCCGGTGGCCTCAATCCCTTCTGGCAGGACTACGCCGGTGTGGCCGACGACCTGCTGCTGAACGCCCACCGATTCGCGGCCAACGGAGCGCGCGAGCTCACGACGCAGGCCGTCAGCTACAACGTGGCGCTCGACCTGCGAGGCCGGATCGGAAGGTTCGATGTCTCGCTGGCCGCTCAGCGCGCCGAGATCCAGCACGACGAGACCATCGACAACCTGGTGCTCTCCCCGCTCGCGCAGCCGGCGATCGATTCCGGCGCGTACAACCTCTACGACCCGTTCGGTTCGCCCCTGGATGTGCTGGAGGCCTTCGAGACCACCGGCGCGCGCGATGCGAATTCCCTGCTGCGCTCGTTCACCGGCACGGTGGCAACCGATCTGTTCGAGCTTCCGGGTGGCGCGGCCCGCGTCCTGGTGGGGGGCGAGCTGCGCGACGAGACCTACGAGGACCGGCCGGACTCGTTGCGTGCTGCGGGACTGGTCACCGGATCTCGAGCCGATGGCGGCTCCGGCGACCGCAAGCTCTGGGCGGCGTTCGGTGAACTCGCGCTGCCGATCACCGGGCGATTCGACGCGACTGCGGCGGTGCGCTGGGATGACTACGACGATGCCGTTGCCGGCGCGTCGGGACGTCTGGCAGTGCAGTGGCGTCCGCTCGATCGGCTCGACCTGCATGCGGGTTGGAGCCGGAGCCTGCGCGCCGAACCGCTCCGGCAGCCGTCGTTCTCGGTTCCCGCCTTCACGTCCGGATTCATCGACCCGCGGTGCGCGGATCCGAGCGGACCACCGGGGTGCTTCGCAGTATTCCCCGGGGGATCGCCCAGCTTTCCGCTCTATCGAGTGCGCAATCCGGCGCTGGACCCCGAAGTCGCAGATCAGTTCGATCTCGGATTCCGGTACACCCCGAGCGATTCGATCGAACTCGCGCTCAATGCCTTCGACCTGCGGATTCGGGACCGGATCAGGTTGCTCGGCGCGCAGCAGATCGCGAATTGCCTCGAAGGCGCTTCGAACAACTGTCCCGAAGGACTTCGGCAACTGGATCCCGTCGATCGACCGCCCGACGTCGATGGCGGTCTCGGCGTGGCCCGAGACGCCGATGGCCGGATCGTCTACATCCAGACGGGCTATGCGTCGCTCGGCCGGATCGAGACCCGTGGCGTGGACGGCCGACTTGCCGGGCGCTGGCAGATCGGTCCCGTTGCCCTCTCGAGCGCGATCGACGCCACCTGGGTCGAGCGCTACCGGGTCGATCGCGGCGCCGACATCGCAGGGGAAGCTGGCGTCCCGGACTGGCGCGGTCGCTGGCAGACAAATCTCGATTGGGAAGACGTTGCGCTGACCTGGATCGTCAACCACATTGCCGGTCAGGACGACGCTCTCGATGGTTCCGGCTCGCTGCCGAGTTGGACCACTCACGATATCCAGCTACGCTGGTCTGCACCGTGGAATGCCGACATCGCGGTCGGCGTCGACAACCTGACCGACCGCGATCCCGTGCTGGACCGCGGTGAACCCGGGAGATTCAATTTCGCCCTGTACGATGGCTACGGGCGTCTCGGCTACCTGCGCTACGTCCAGCGGTTCTGACTCATCGGGCTCGGGCAACGCTCAGCGGGGCGGATTGCCCGGGCGGTCGCCGCCGACCACGCTCAGACCGAGGCGGGCGGGTTGCTGCCGGACGGCCGCTCGATGATTTCCACGTCCTGGTCGGGACGCAGTCGCTCGTTGCCGCGCACGATCACGCGGTCGCCGTCGCTGACCGGGCCGCGGACTTCGATCAGGTCGGCCGAGCCGATGCCGGTGACGACGCGGATGCGCTTGGCCTTGTTGTCGGCGTCGACGATGAAGATGGACGTGCCGTCGCCGCGCAGCACCAGCGCATCGCGCGGCACGGCCAGCACCTGCCGGACGTCGGCGGTGGGGATGGTCACGCGCACGGTCTGGCCGACGGGGAGCGGCTCGGTCACGTCGAGGCGGAGCTCGAAGACGTGGTTGAACTCGTCGCCGACGCTGACCACGGTGCGCAGCGGCGCCGGGATTTCTTCGTCCTCGCCGAGCACGATGGCCAACTCGTCGCCGGGCCGGACGTAGCGGTAGTAGGCCAGCGGCGCACGGGCGACGACTTCGAGCTGATCGGGGTCGACCAGGCGCACGACGTCGGCGCCCTCGGCCAGTCGCTCACCGGCCTGTACGCGTCGCTCGACGACCACGCCCGGGAACGGGGCGGTGACGCGCGTCCGGTTCAGCTCGTCCTCGACCTGGGCCAGCCGGGCGCGGGCGATTTCCAGTTCGCTGGAGGCGACGTCGCGGTCCGAGCGGGTCTGCTCGATCTGGGTCACGGCCGCCAGGTTGTTCTCGGCCAGTCGCTGGACGCGCGACAGTTCGGCATCGAGGAACGACAGCTGCGCCTCGACGCGCGCGATCTCGGCCTGGAGTTCGCGCGCGCGGAGCCGCAGCCCGGTGTCCTCGATGCGCGCGATCACGTCGCCGGGCTCGACCCGGGTGCCGACTTCGGCCACCTCCAGCAGGCGGCCCGGAACCTCGGCCGACAGCACTGCGTCGGAGCGCGACAGAACCGTTCCGGCAACCTGCATGGTCGGGGCCATGGTGACGATACGGGCGGTCTCGACTTCGACCGGCGCGGCGCCGCCCCACTGGGCCGGGGCGGGAGCCGCCAGCAGGGCGAGCAGTGCGATCGTCAGCATCCGGTATCGAGTCATGCAGGTCATCCTGGGCATCATGCCGTGGCCGGTCGGGCGTCTGGAGCGGTGTCCGGCGCGGTGGTTTCGTTGATTCGCAGCAGGCTCGGCAGCAGCACCAGGGTGAACAGCGTACTGATCGCCAGGCCGCCGATGATGACCGCGGCAAGCCCGCGGTACAGTTCGGTGCCCGCGCCGGGCAGCAGCAACAGCGGCAGCATGCCGAACAGGCTGGTGAAGGTCGACATCAGGATCGGCCGCAGCCGTAGGCCGACGGCCTGGCGGACCGCCTCGCGGCGCTCCAGACCTTCGCGTTCGCCGTCCCTTGCACGATAGACCAGCAGGATCGCGTTGTTGACCACCAGGCCGAGCAGGATCACGAAGCCGATCATCGTCAGCATGT
>CAZJSH010000183.1:0-3637 GCA_964548715.1 uncultured Halomonas sp.
CGAAGATCGAACGGGCCGCCGAGCCGGAGCCGATCCGGGCCAGCTCCGACAGCGTCCGCGCATCCCAACCGGCACCCAGCGCGGCGTTCGCCGCCACGGTCAGGGCCGCGAAACCCGAGGCCGACGAGGCCAGGCCGGCCGCGGTCGGGAAGTTGTTGCCGCTCTCGACCCGGGCAAAGGCCCGCACGCCGGCACGCTCGCGCAGCCGATCGAGAAACGCCGAGATCCGGGGCGTACGGGCGGCATCGGGCCGGCCGTCCAGCACCAGTTCGTCGGCCTGCAGCGCCGGATCGAACGTCACGGTGGTCTCGGTCACCAGCCGCTCGAGGGTCAGCGAGATCGAGCCGACGTCGGGCAGGTTCAGCGAAGCATCGCGCTTGCCCCAGTACTTGATCAGCGCGAAGTTCGCGCCGGCGCGGGCCGTTGCGCGACGGGGCGCGTCGAGGTCGATCGGGGCCTTGGACATGCTCGGAGATTCAGCGTCGGACGGGGCCGGACAACGGGTCGAAGTGTAGCAGCGCCGCGCCCGCGGCCGTCGTACACTTCGGGTCCGCCCGAGCCCCGCCCGCACCCCCCGATGACACCACCCGAGCGCAGCGCCGAATGGATCGACCGCGTCAATCGCGAACTGGACGCCTGGCTGCCGGCCGAGGACGCCCGCCCGACCCCGCTGCACGCGGCCATGCGCTACGCGGTCTTCAACGGCGGCAAGCGGATCCGGCCCCAGCTGTGCTTCGCCGCCGGACGCGTGCTCGGATTGTCGGTCGATGACGTGGCGCCGATCGCCGCGGCCATCGAACTGGTTCACTGCTATTCGCTGGTCCACGACGACCTGCCGGCGATGGACGACGACGACCTGCGGCGAGGCCAGCCGACGGTGCACAAGGCCTGGGACGAGGCCACCGCCATCCTCGCCGGAGACGCACTTCTGACCCTGGCCTTCGGCGGCCTGGCCCACGCCGGCCTGAAGGCGACCGTGATCGCCGGGCTGGCCGATGCGGCCGGCTCCGTCGGCATGGTCGGCGGGCAGTCGCTGGATCTCGCCTTCGAGCAGCAGCGGCCCGACACCGAGCTGCTCGAAGCGATGTTCCGCGGCAAGACCGGCGCGCTGATCCGGGCCGCCGTCGAACTCCCCGCCCGGCTCGGTCCGGCGCCGCCGGCGCAGCACGCGGCGCTGGCCGCCTATGGCGACGCCATCGGCGTTGCGTTCCAGGTCGTCGACGACCTGCTCGACGTCGAGGGCAGCACGGAGGAACTGGGCAAACCGGCCGGCTCGGACCTCGAACAGGGCAAGGCCACCTGGCCCGGCCTGAACGGGATCGAGGCTGCCCGCGCCCGAGCCGACGAACTGCTGCAGCAGGCCCGCGAGGCGCTGGACGCCCTGCCCTCAGGCCCGGCGCGCGACGACCTGGCGGCGCTGGGCGGGCTGATCGTCAAACGCACGTTCTGAGTCACGCCCCGCTGCCTGCGCGCCGCGTGAAGGGCTGTTGATTCCTCGTCCACACGGGTCCAGTAAACTCGGTTCACAAATGTGAATGAGCCGGTGGTCCGGCCGTTCCGCGTCGCTTCCCCGAACCGATTCCCGAGGTGCTCACGATGAGCGAAGAACAAGCCAATGCCACGATCCTGCTGGTCGAGGACCACGACGATCTCGCCGCGACCATCGGCGCCTTCCTGGAGGACTCCGGCTTCGCGATGGACTACGCGGCCGACGGTTCGATCGCGCTGAACCTGCTCGAAGACAACCACTACGACATGATCATTCTTGACCTCATGCTACCCAAGGTCGACGGCATGAAGGTCTGCAAGAAGCTTCGCGACCGCGGCGACTCCACGCCGATCCTGATGCTGACCGCCCGCGACCAGCTGGAGGACAAGCTGGAAGGCTTCGAGTCCGGCGCCGACGACTACCTGGTCAAGCCCTTCGATATGGAAGAACTCTCGGCGCGCGTCAACGCGCTGATCCGCCGGGCCCGCGGCGAAGTCTCCGACGGCGCCATCAAGATCGGCGACCTGGTGTTCGACCCGCGCACGATGCGCGTCGAGCGCGACAACAAGCGCCTGAACCTGTCGCCGACCTCGATCCGCATTCTGAGAATTCTCATGCGCGAGTCCCCGCGCCTGGTCAGCCGCGAACAGCTGGAGAACGAACTGTGGGGCGACATGCTGCCGGACTCCGACACCCTGCGCTCGCACATGTACAACCTGCGCAAGTCCATCGACCGCCCGTTCGAGACCAAGCTGCTGCACACGGTCCAGGGCATGGGCTTCAAGCTGGCGCATCCGGACGACGCCTGATTGCTTCGTGCCCTTGTCGCAGCCGGCATGTGTCGATACGCTGCTGTGCATGAAGGCCCGAAACAGATACGAAAGAGCCGCGCCGCTGGGCATCGTCCTCGGCGCGGTTCTTTTTTTCAGCGCCGGTCTAGCGGCGCCACCGGATCGCCCCCTCGACATGCTGGGCGCTCCGTACTGCACGGACGCTGCCGACCTCAACCGAACAACCTCATACTGGCTCCAACGGAGTCTCAAACGCTTCTTCGACGACAAGCGGTTTTCCGATCGATTTGAGCAGATGGGGATCGACCCGGTGCCCGACCTCGAAGACTTGCGTCTGCTGACCAATCGAAGGGACTCGGTCATCTGCGAACGCATTCGTAGCTCGCTCGATCTCGAACGCGTTGCGCTGAAGCACGATATCGAGCTTCAACGAACCGTTCCCGAATACGTGGTCTTGATCTATGCCTTGCCCGCGGGAGGCTACTTCGCCTACGTTCTGTACTACAACGCTGGATCGAGCGGAGACGAAATCGGCCCTCCGGACATGAGTCATTCATCGGGTGTGCACTTCGACACCAATCTTCAAGAAGTCGGCTCGACCGGACTTTAGGAAGCCGCGCTGACCGCCGCCTCCACAATCAATCCTGTCTCCGGGAACTGGTCTGTTAATGCATGGGTGCCCGAGTTTTCGGTGGGCAGCAGGACTTGAACCTCGATAGCAAGACCTATTTTTCTTCCCGCGTCGTTGCACGCTCCGCGAGAAGCGCTTTGAAACCAGCCCGCTCCACTTCCATGAGCGCAATGATCGACATGATCAATCCAAGAAGCACATAGGAATTCATTCCACCGTCAAGGAAGATAGCCGTTGCGAAGAGTCCGAGTGAAAAATCACCAATACCGGCACCAGTCCGATATAACTCTGGTCCTGACTCGCGATCTTCTTCGCTCTTGCCAGTGCAAATTTCTCTAGATACCTATGCATCATCTTTTCCAACCAAAAATGGCTTGAACCTGATCTGGGGCCATGCTTGAATTCCGGCATGAACCCAGACTATTCGTCATCGTCATCGCCCTGTTCCTCCAAATCGATCCAGATCTGAAAGCAAATTGCGAAATGCTGCGAAATGGACACCCACCCAGTAGGAAAATGACCTACACGAATGCGAGCAGATTTGCCAATTCCAGGGCACCCATTCCTGAACTACAGTCATCGGGCATTCGCACTGGAAGCCCTCGATGCCCGCACCCCGCTGCCGTCTCGTCTCGCTGGAGGCCACGCTGCACTACCACGTGGTCAGCCGCTGTGTCCGGCGGCAGTTTCTCTGCGGCAAGGACGACCTGACCGGTCGGGACTTTT
>CAZJSH010000184.1:0-3508 GCA_964548715.1 uncultured Halomonas sp.
AGCCCGGGCCGAAGCCGGAGCCGAAGGCTTCAGAGGGTTCGTCCGGCAGCGACAAGCGCGACGGCGCGAGGCCGGCTGGGCAGCAGCCCGGGCTGTTCACGCTGTCCGACGACAAGAAGGACAAGGGCAAGGACTGATTCCCGCCCTGACGCGGCCTGCACAGTGCGGGCCGCGCCTTTCCTCTCCGCGCGAACTCGAACGCCGGGATTCAGGTACCGGCTTCGATCAATTCGTGCCGGATCGCTTCCCGCAGAAGTTGGACTTCACTCTCGACTCCCACCTTGTCGTAGATCCGGTACTTGTGGGTAGCGATGGTTTTCGGGCTGACGTTCATGATGCTGGCAATGTCGTTGACCCGGCGGCCGTCGGCGAGCATCAGCGCAACCTCCATTTCCCTTGGCGTCAACGCCTGGAACGGCGATCGCGGCGCACCGGGCAGCAGCGCCATGGCGAGTTGCTGGGCGATTTCCTGCCCGATATGACGACCACCGACATGAACGGTCCGGATCGCGCGCACCAGTTCCTCGGCTTCGCAGGCCTTGGTCAGGAAACCGGATACGCCCATGTCCAGCAACCGCGCCGGATACGGCGCTTGCGTATGTGCCGTCAGCACGATGATCCGAACCTCAGGATCCTGGCGCAGGATACGACTGCTCGTCTCGAAGCCGGACAGGCCCGGCAGGCTGATATCCATCAGGATCACCTCGGGCCGTAACGATCGGCACATCGAAAGCGCCTGCTCACCGGTTTCGGCCTCGCCGACCACGTCGATCCCCGGCGCTTCGTCCAGGATACCGCGCAAGCCCACACGGACCAGATGATGGTCCTCCACGATCAACAGCTTGATCATTCTTGAATCCCCAGATTGCCAACAGTCCAACGATCACGGCGCCCTACCGCCGTTCGTCCGTACTGTACACAATCCGGCACGCCAACGGGGCGCTGTTTGACCCGGGGCCCGCTGGACCAGGGGCAGGCGGCGTCAGTCCGCGGGCTTTCGCGCCTTGGCGCTGGATGCAGGTGCCGGCTTCGGCTTGTCCGACGAATCGGACCCTGCCGACGAAGACGGCGAGCCGGCCTTGGCGCCGGACGCAGCTGCCGGCTCCGGCTTGTCCGACGAACCGGACCCTTCCGACGGAGACGACGAGCCGGCCTTGCCGGTCGATTCGGGCCCGGGTCGCTCGGTTTCCCGGTCGCTTGCGTCCGGCTCCGACGGCTTCTCGTCGCCTCTGCCGGCACTGGATCCGCCGTTCGAAGACGCGTCACTGGATTCGCTGGACGGCCGGCCGGCCGATGCGGGCGCAGCTCCCTCGCTAGCTGCAGGGCTTCTCGACTGCGTGCCGAGCCGTTTCAGCCGGACTTCCTGATCACTGACCTGCGGCATGCGTTCGCGAAGACTGGCGTCGTCGACCAGCGTCTCTGCCCCCTGGCTCAAGTGATCGAACAGGTCCTTGTAGCTGTCGGTCAACCGATTGATCCGCTCGGCGGTCTCGACGAAATGATCGGTGACCTGCTCGCGGAACTGCTCGTGTTCTTTCTTCAGCGAAGCGACCGACGTGCCGCCGCTCTGCTTTCGGCTCATTCCCCACATCACGAGCGCGCCGAGCGCGAAGCCGATCAAACCGGCGACCGCAATGCCCATCCAGATGTCCATCTCCTCCTCCGATTCGCCATTTGCCGATGAAGCTTCACCCTAACAGGTTCGGTGTCGATCGCGCAGGTTCGCCGCCGAGGTTCAGCCGAGCCGTTCGGCCAGCCACGACTCGATCGACGCCAGCGCCTGGTCCAGGGCCTCCGGATCGCTGCCGCCCGCCTGGGCGAAGTCCGGCCGGCCGCCGCCCTTCCCGCCGACCTGGGAGGCCACGTGATTGACGAGCTCGCCGGCCTTTATGCGGTCGGTCAGGTCCGGGGTGACGCCAGCGACCAGCCGGACGCCACCTCCGGCGACCGCGCCGAGCACGATCACCGCCGAGCCCAGCTTGTTCTTCAACTGGTCGACGGTGTCCCGGAGGCTGTTCGGATCGACGCCTTCGAGTTTCTCGGCCAGAAGTTTCACACCGCCGACCTCGATCGCCTGACTCCCCAGATCGGCGCCGCGCGACGCGGCCAGCTTCTGGTTCAGGCGCTCCAGTTCCTTTTCCAGCTCTCGATTGCGCTCCAGCACGCCGTCGATGCGCTCGCCGATCTGGTCGGGGGCGGTCTTCAGGCGTCCGGCCAGTGCGCGCAGCGACCGATCGGCCTGCTGCATCCAGGCCACCGCGGCCGGTCCGGCCACCGCCTCGATCCGCCGCACGCCCGACGAGACGCCGGCCTCGGACACGATCTTGAAGGCGCCGATATCACCGACCCGATCGACGTGCGTTCCACCACACAACTCGGTAGAGAACGCCCCGAACTGAAGCACCCGCACCCGATCGCCGTACTTGTCGCCGAAGAAGGCCAGCGCGCCGGCGGCGATCGCGTCGTCGAATTCCATTTCCCGAGCCGAGGACGCAACATTCGCCTGGATTCTCGAATTGACCCACTGCTCGATCGCCTCGACCTGCTCGGACGTCACCGGCTCGGGATGCGAGAAGTCGAAGCGAAGGCGATCGGGCGCGACCAGCGACCCCTTCTGCTGGACATGCTCGCCGAGGATTTCCCGCAGCGCCGCGTGCATCAGGTGGGTCGCCGAATGGTGTCGAACGATGTCGGCGCGCCGTTGATCGTCGATGCGGGCGGCGACGGTACTGCCGACCTTCAGCGTACCCTTCGAGAGGCGCCCCTCATGGCCGTGATATACGCCGACCAGCTTGCGGGTGTCGGAAACCTCGAAGATCGCGCCCTCGCTCGACAGCGTGCCGGTGTCGCCGATCTGGCCGCCGCTTTCGGCGTAGAAAGGCGTTCGATCGAGAATCACGAGCGCCGTTTCGCCGGCCTTGAGAATGTCGCGCTTCCGCCCTTCGACGAGAATCGCCAGCACCCGGGCATCGTCGAGCGATACGTGGTCGTAGCCGAGAAATCCGGTCGCAGGCAGATCGGCGACCGCATCCGACGACACACCGTCACGCACCGAGAACTGGCCGGCCGAACGTGCACGCTCGCGCTGGGCGTTCATCGCCGCGTCGAACCCGGGCTCATCGACGGTCAGGCCACGCTCGCGCGCAATGTCGCGGGTCAGGTCGAGCGGGAACCCGTAGGTATCGTAGAGCTTGAACGCCACGTCGCCGGGAATCGTCGTTCCTTCCATCTCCTCCAGTGCGCTCTCGAGCAGTTTCATGCCCTGGTCCAGGGTTTCGCCGAAGCGGCGCTCCTCGCGCGCCAGCGCGTCGGTGATCGCCTGCTGCTTGTCCAGCAGTTCCGGGTAGGCCTCGCCCATGGACTCGACCAGCGGCGCGACCATGGCGGCGAAGAACGGGGTTTCGCAGCCCAGCTTGTAGCCATGTCGGATCGCGCGGCGAATGATCCGGCGCAGTACGTAGCCGCGACCCTCGTTCGACGGCAGCACACCGTCGGCGACCAGGAAGGC
>CAZJSH010000185.1:0-3485 GCA_964548715.1 uncultured Halomonas sp.
GCTTGCGGGCGAAGGGTGGCCCAGCGGTTCGCGAGCAAGCTCCCTCCAACAGGCGAATTCAGCGCGGCGCCAGATCGAAGGCCTGTTGGAGGCCGCTTGCGGGCGAAGGGTGGCCCAGCGGTTCGCGAGCAAGCTCCCTCCAACAGGCGATCTTCTCGCCGGCATCGGACCGAAGGCCTGTGGGAGGCCGGCTGTGCCGGGCGAAGATCGAAGCCTCAGGTCTCCAGCGCCAGGATTCGCCGGGCGCCTTCCTCGATGTCGCGGCCGTAGGCGATCAGGCCGTCGTCGTGGCCGGCCATCACGGCGACGCCGTCGGTGGCCAACGCGGTCTCACGGTACAGGCGCTGGAACTCGCGCGCCATTTCCGGCGTGCCGTACGGGATGGACGCGCCGGTGGTCGGCAGCACGTCCTTGTAGCGCGTCCACAATGCCCGACTGTGCACGTGAACCACCGCCCCGATGGCGGGATCCAGTTCGTAGATCGCGGCGTGGGTCAGCGCCTCGCTGGAGGCCTGGACCGGGCCGCGGCAGGTGACGTGGTTGTCTGCGACGGAATACGCGGTCACGCGGCTGTAGTGACGCGCATCGGTCTGGGCGATATGCCCGGTCTGGGTACCGCTGATCAGGAAACCGTCGCCGGCGCGCACGCTGATGTTGCCGTAGCCGACGTCGTGTACCCGGTCATGCCCGACCAGCCCCGCCGCATGCAACCGCCGGCGCCAGGCATTCAGCGCCGCCACGTCAGCCTCGGCGGCCGGCGCATCGCGCTGCCAGTCGACCCGGTACTTGGTATAGCCCTCGTCGATCATTCGCGTTCTCGACGAGCCGATTCCATGCCCGGGCAGACCGGGGCGCAGCGGTTCAATCGCGGAAGTGCGACGTGAAGTAGTTGAACGAGTTGCGCATGGCCTTCCAGACGTGCTCGGCCTCGTCCTTGATGCCCTGCCAGCTCTCCTCGCCGGCATCGCGCAGCTCGTCGAGCTTGCGCCGGCCGCGGTCGCGCTGTTCGCGCAGCTCGTCGAGACGCTTGCGGTACTCCTTTTGGGCCTCGCCGCTGGCTTTCTCGTACTGGCGCTCCAGCTCGTCGATCCGCTCGTCGGCTTGGTCGAGCTTTTCTTTCAAGGTAGCGATGAACTCTTTTCGAGTGGTCATGATCGGCTCCCGTGCTGTGGTCGAACGGCCTGGATCCCAGGCCACCACCATTGTCGCTCAATCTCGCCGCGCTCGCGACCCGGCCTCGCCGCCCGACGCCGGGGCGACGTCGACAAGCCGGCGACTTGGGCCTACAGTAGGCCCGACGACTGCCGAGACTCCCCCCATGACCGACCTGACGCTGTACACCCACCCCCGCTCGCGCGGCCGCATCGTGCGCTGGATGCTGCACGAGGTCGGCGCGGAGTACACCTCCGAATACCTGCTCTACGGCAGCAGCATGACCGAGGCGGCCTACAAGCAGATCAACCCGATGGGCAAGGTGCCCGCCATCCGGCACGGCGATGCGATCATCACCGAATGTGCCGCGATCTGCGCCTATCTGGCCGATGCGTTTCCGGAGGCCGGGCTGGCGCCGCCGACCGACCGGCGCGCGGCCTACTACCGCTGGATGTTCTTCGCCGCCGGGCCGCTGGAAGCCGCGATCACCAATGCCGCGCTCGGCGTGGACCTGAAACCCGAACAGGAAGCCTTCGTCGGCTACGGCCACATGCAGCGCGTGCTCGATACGCTGGAAGGCGCGGTATCCGGATCCGGGTGGATCTGCGGCGACGCCTTCTCCGCCGCCGACGTCTACGTGGCCTCGCAGATCAATTTCGGCCTGCAGTTCGGTACGATCGAAAAGCGCGCGAGCTTCGAGGCCTACGCGGCCCGGGCCATCGACCGCGACGCCTGGCGCGAGGCCAACGACCTGGACAACGCCGCGATGGAACGGCACGGCCAGGCCGAGTCCGGCGGCAGCTGACGCCGCCCACGCCGCGCACCCGATCTGGAGTAGGCTGACGCCTGCACGTTTTTCGAACCTTGGAGATGGCGACCCATGCCCGTTGCATTCCGTACCCTCATTGCCGTTGCGGCCCTGGTCCTGATCGCCGGCTGCAGCACGGCGCCGCGCGTGTCCAGCCAGGCGATGCCGCGCGTCGATTTCAACCAATTCGAGACCTTCGGCTGGATCGACCGGCTCGGCACCGACGCCCGCGACGGCGAAGAGACCCGTCTTTCGCGGCGGTTCAAGGCCGCGACAAAGCGTGAAATGGAAGCGCTGGGCTTTCGCTACGTCGAAGACGACCCCGACCTGCTGGTGAACTTCTTCGTCAACGGACGGAAAGAAGAAGCGGTGTACACCCGGGCCGTCCGCACCGACTCGATGGGCTACTACGATTACCGCTACGGCCTGTACACGGCCTGGCCGACCTACCGGATCGCGGTTCAGGACGTCGACTACGCCGTCGGCACGGCCACGATCGACGTCATCGATGCCGCGGAGAGCCGCCTGGTCTGGGAGGGGCAGATCAAGGGCCGGCTCTCGGAGCGGACCGTCATCAATCCGGGCGCCGTGGTCAACGAAGTCGTCGCGGACATCTTCACGCGATTCCCGACCCGGAACCCGCGAAAACCCGCCGCGGCGCGCAACTGATGCGCGCTGTCGAATCCACTCTGCAGGTCCGTCGGCGCAACCTGCGGGGACGTGTGTTCGACACGAGGGAATCATCGGCACGCGCCGACGTCGAACCGATCACGGAACGCATCATCGATGCGTTCCGCGTCCATGGACGAAGCCACGACCAAAGGAGACCGACCGCCATGTCCCATGCACTTCGCACGCTGACTGCCCTGGCTGCCCTGCTGGTCATCACCGGCTGCGCAACCGGCCCCACGATCACCACCCACACCATGCCGCAGGCCGACTTCGCGGCCTACGAGACGTTCGGATTCCCGGACGAGGTCGGCACCGACCGCGGCGGCTACGAATCCAGGATCACCCAGTACTTCAAGGCCGCTTCGCGCTCCGAAATGGAAGGGCTGGGCTATCGCTACGCGGACAACGACCCCGACCTCCTGGTCAACTTCTTCGCCAACGCCGAAGAAAAACAGGAGGTCTACACCCGGATGTCGCCCACCTTCTCGGCGGGTTACTACGGATACCGATACGGCATGTACACCGCCTGGCCGATGTACACCACCGAGGTCGACACCTTCGACTACACGGTGGGCACCGCCAACATCGACGTGGTCGACGCCGAGGAGAACCGCCTGATCTGGGAAGGCCGGGCCGAGGGGCGCCTGACGCGGAGCGTCATGAGCGACCCGGAATCGGCGATCTACGACACCGTCGCCGAGATCTTCGCCCGCTTCCCGGCGCGCAACCCCGGCAACTGATCCCAACGCCGGGCGAGGGGTGGCCCGGCCGGTTCGCGCGCAAGCGCCCTCCAACAGCCGAAGCGCGCCGGCGCTGGACCGAAGACCTGTTGGAGGCCGCTTGCGGGCGAAGG
>CAZJSH010000186.1:0-3458 GCA_964548715.1 uncultured Halomonas sp.
AGCTTGCTCGCGAAGTGGTCGGGCCAGCGTTCGCCCGCAAGCGGCCTCCAACAGGAACCAAGCAACGCCCTTCGCCCGCGAGCGGCCTCCAACAGGCCGTCGGTCTGGCGGTGGTGATGGGGTCAGCCGGCGCGCAGGGCGTGGACGAGGTGGGAGGCGAGTTTGCCGCGCAGGGCCTGGACGAACTGCTTGCCGTCTTCGGTCTTTTCGGGGTCGAAGCGCTCGGCGGTGCCGACGACCTTGAGCTGGACGCGGTCTTCGCCCAGTTCGAAGGTCGAGGCATTCAGGCCTTCGAGGATGCGCTCCAGCACGTGGTCGGCGCCTTCCTGCGGGGTCATCGGCAGGATCGCCAGCGGGACGTTCTTGAACTTGCTGCCCAGGGTGCCGAGCAGGTCGAGGTCGCGCAGGTGCAGCGGCAGGGCGTCGAGGATGCGCGGCATCACGCCCTCGATTTCCTCGGGCGTGATGGCGCGCCAGTCCTCGCCGTCCGTGCGGATCCGGGCGATCATCAGCATCAGCGCGCTGAAGTGGGTCTTGTAGCGCACGGCCGACAGGATCTCGCGATTCAGGAAGTACCGGGTCGCGTTCGGGTCCAGCGCGTCGCCGGGGATGAGTTCGATCCGGTTCTTCTTGCGCACCCGGGTCAGGGCCTGGTCGAGCACGTTCTGGACCGCGTCGTCTTCCAGGCCGCGGTCCTTGAGCGCGCGGCGCAGGGTGCCGTCCATGCGCTCGATGTCGGCGCGGCTGTCGACCATCTTCTCCAGCGCTTCGACCACGTCGCGCGGGTCCATGGTCTTGGAGGTGCTGAGGAAGTCGTCGACCTGGCGCGAGCGGGCCTTGCCGAGGAAGTCCTCGAAGCGCCCGTCGAGCGCTTCGGCGACCTTGCCGAGCACGGTTTCGTCCATGCCCTGGCGGCGGACCTTGTCGAGCAGCTCCTGCTGGACCTTGCGGATGGAGTCGCGATTGAACCGGGTCGCGGTGGCCCGCCCGCCGGCGTCGGGCAGCAGCTCGACGGTGGCGTGTTCGATGTGGTCGGCCAGCACCGCGGACAGCCGATCGCTGTCGTCGCCGCTTCCGCGCCTCAGTTCGGACGCCAGCACGATCAAGCGGGCCGCCTCGCCCGGGTCGTGCTGGATTTCACGCACGATGTCGTCGACGGCCAGGCCGACTTCGTCGGCGCCCTCGGACAGCACCTGGACCAGGTTCTCGCTCTTCAGCTCGCCGCTGAGCTCGCGCACGAACTGCAGCCAGCTCGACAGCGACATGCCTTCGTCGGTCAGTGCGCCCTTCAGCATCGGCAGCAGGCGCTTGATGTCGCGCGAGTCGGGCAGCAGGCGGCGGATGATCTGGGCCAGCCGGCGGGCCGAGGTGGTGCCCGCGCGGTACTCGTCGCAGACCAGCGCGACGACGGTGCGGTAGGTCAGCTGGTCGATTTCGTCGATGACGCCGCCGTGCTCGCTCATGAAGCGGGCGACTTCCTTCTGGTCGGCCATGGTTTCCGACAGGTCGCGTTTCAGGGTCTCGACGGCGTCGAGAACGACGTCCAGCGACACGTCGCCGTCTCCGCCGCCGGTGCCGCCTCGTCCGCTGCCGACACGCCCGCCCAGCGCCCTGATCTGGGCCACGACGCGGTTGGACGGGTCGCCCTCGGCGGCCTCCCCGTCGCTGTCCTCGTCGGGGTCGATGAGGTTGCGCATCGCGAAGATCGACTCGATGCGACCCAGCAGGTCGCCGCTGTCGAATTCCTCGCGTCGCGCGGCGCCGGCCTCGGAGGCCTGCTCGGCCAGGTCGGTGAGTTCGGCCAGCCCTTCACGTTCGATCACTTCGTCGTCGGCGGTCAGCTTCTTGAGCACGATGTGATTGACCTTGATCGAGGTCACGCCCTGTTCGTTCAGCGCGGCCTTGTAGGCCTCGACGTTCTCGAGCTCTTCGGCCAGGACCAGGTTCTGCATGGCCGCCGAGATGGCGTCGACGTCGACCCCGGGCTGGAAGGTCAGCGACTGCAGGCCGAGCGTCCGGAACAGCTGCAGGATGCGGTTGGCGTTGAAGTTCTCGTCGGCCCGGTAGTCCTCGATGAACAGCGCGCCGCGGTCGAGCATCAGGGTCAGTTCCCCGAGCGCCTCGACGACGGGCGTGAGGTTGTTGCAGAAGGTCTCGCAGGCACGGTGCATCTGCGGGTGATCCGCGCCATAGGCCGTGGCGTTGGTCAGCGCGGCGTTGAACTGGCGACCCAGGATCTCGGCGCGGCGCTGGTCGAGCAGGTCGGTGGCGGTGGTCATGCCGCCGCCTCGACCGATGCGCGCCATTGCTGGAGGGCGGCGCGCATGGCGTCGGCGCTGGCGTAGCGGTCTTCGCGGAACGGTGCGGTGGCCTTGAGAATGATCCGTTCGAGCCGGTCGTCGATGCCTTCGGACGCCTCGGACGGCGATTTCAGGAACAGGCTGTCGGGTTGTTCCATCTTGCGCATCAGAAGCTGGGTGTCCTTTTCATCGCGCACCGGCAGTTGGCCGGCCAGGGTTTCGAACAGCACCACGCCCATTGCGTAGAGGTCGGTCCGGGCGTCGGTCTCGCGGCCGGCCGCCTGCTCGGGCGACAGGTACAGCGCCGAGCCGACCACCATGCCCTCGGCCCAGTACTCGTTACGCGCCGTGCGCGCGATGCCGAAGTCGACGATCATCGGGCGGAGATCGGCCCGGTCGACCATGATGTTGGCCGGCTTGATGTCCTGGTGGACCACGCCGTGCTTGTGCGCATAGGCCAGTCCTTCGAGCACCTGCATGATCAGGTCGACGGCCACGGTCGGCGGCAGCAGGCGCTTGGACGGCACCGGGTGGCGCATGCGGTTGCGGATCATCCGGCCGAGGTCGGCGCCGTCGATCAGCTGCATGGCCTGGTAGTAGTAGTCGTCGTCCTCACCCATCTCGAAGATCGGGACGATGTTGGGGTGCGCCAGAACGGCCACCGTTTCGGCCTCGTCCTGGAACTGGCGCGGACCCCAGTCGGCGGTCTGCGGGCCTTTCGGAAGCAGCTTGATCGCGACCTGGCGTTTCAGCGACTTCTGGAATCCGATGAAGACCGCGCCCATCGAGCCGCGGCCGAGCTCGCGCACGATCACGAAATTGCCGAATTCCCGGCCGATGACGGTCTTCTGGTCGATGGGTGCGACGTCGTTCGGCATCGGATTCACACAGGCCCCTTGTTAGCTTGACGAAGTTAACAAATCCGGGGGGTCGGCGGCAAGTCGGGCGGGTGGGTGGACGGGCCGATCTTCGCCCTGCGCGAGAGGCCGCTTGCGGACGAAGGGTGGCCCGGCCGGTTCGCGAGCAAGCTCCCTCCAACAGTCGAACCGGGCGCCGGCGCTGGACCGAAGGCCTGTTGGAGGCCGGCTGTGCCGGGCGAAGGATGGCCCGGCCGGTTCGCGAGCAAGCTCCCTCCAACAGGCGGTTCGGGCGAGGCAG
>CAZJSH010000187.1:0-3456 GCA_964548715.1 uncultured Halomonas sp.
GTTCCCGGAGAAGAACATCGCCGCCGGGGCGTGCTCGGGCAACGGGGTGCTGTTCGACATCACCGATCCGATGGATCCGAAGCGCATCGACGCAGTCGTCGATCCGGGCTTCGCCTACTGGCACTCGGCCACGTTCAACAACGACGGCACCAAGGTGCTGTTCACCGACGAGTGGGGCGGCGGTACCCGGCCGCGCTGCCGCGTGTCCGACCCGATGACCTGGGGCGCCAACGCGATCTACGACATCGTCGACGGCCGGTTCGAGTTCCAGGGCTACTACAAGCTGCCGGCGCCGCAGGCGGTCACCGAGAACTGCGTGGCGCACAACGGCTCGGTGGTGCCCGTGCCGGGCCGCGACATCTTCCTGCAGGCCTGGTACCAGGGCGGGCTGTCGATCCTGGACTTCACCGACTCGGACAATGCGTTCGAGATCGCCTACTTCGACCGCGGCCCGATCAGCGACGAGTACCTGATCACCGGCGGCTACTGGTCGGCCTACTTCTACGACGGCCGCGTGTACGCCTCCGAAATCACCCGCGGGCTGGACGTGTTCGCACTCGAGCCCAGCGAGTACCTGACCGCGAATGAAATTGCCGCCGCCGCGCTGGCCGACCCGGGCCCCGAGTTCAATCCGCAGCAGCAGTTCCCGGTCAGCTGGCCGGACGTGCCGGTGGTGGGCCTCGCCTATGTCGACCAGCTCAACCGCAGCAACGCGCTGGAACGCCGCGTGGCCCGCGACCTCGACAACGTTCTGCGTGACGCCCAGTCGCTGCTCGACGCCGGCCGCACGAACGACGGCGTCATCCGGCGGCTGGAGATGATGGCCGAAACCGTGGCCGAAGAATCGGCGCCGGACGCCAGGAGCGGCGAGCGGATGACCCGGCTGGCCGGCGTGCTTGAAGGGATCGCGGAGAACCTGCGCGGCTGAAGCGCGGCCTGCAAGGGCCGGGATCCATGCTTTGGGTCCCGATTCGAATCGACTGGGGGAGGGCGGATTCCGCGCGAACCGGCCGGGCCACCCTTCGCCCGCAAGCGGCCTCCAACAGGCCTTCGGTCCGGCGGCGGCAAATGAAATCGACTGTGGGAGGGCGGATTCCGCGCGAACCGGCCGGGCCGCCCTTCGCCCGCAAGCGGCCTCCAACAGGTGGGGCAAGGGCTGGAAGTCGACTGTTGGAGGGCGCTTGCGCGCGAACTGGCCCGGCCGCTCACAGGCGACATCGGGCGGTAGGAGGTCACAGCCCGGTTTTCGCGACGCGGGGTGTTTACGATAGGCCGCAGTCTTTCCAAGGATGTTTGCAATGCGCCTGGTTCCGATGATGCTTTCCCTGGCTTTCCTGCTGCTGGCCGCGCCGCTGGCGGCGCAGGACGACGGGCTGCGCCCGGTCACCCACGAGGACGTCTGGCTGATGCAGCGGCTGGGTTCGCCGGTCGTCAGCCCCGATGGCGAACTGGCGGTGGTCTCGGTCATGGAGCCGTCGTACGAGGAGGACGGCGACGTGACCGACCTGTGGTTGATCACGATCGACGGCATCAAGGCCCCGCGCCGGCTGACGGCCACACCGGGCGGCGAGAGCGGGGTGGTCTGGTCGCCGGACGGCTCGCAGATCGCGTTCTCGGCCAAGCGCGGCACCGATGACGACGCGCAGGCGCAGATCCACGTGCTGCCGATGGACGGGCCGGGCGAGGCGGTGGCGATCACCGATCTTTCCACCGGGGCGTCGAACCCGCAGTGGTCGCCGGACGGCACCAGGATCGCGTTCGAAAGCTCGGTCTGGCCCGACGCGGAAGGCGACGAGGCGAACGCCGAGCGGACCAAGGCCGAAGAGGACGACGGCATCAACGTCTCGCGCTACGAGATCTTCCCGATCCGCAGCTGGAACAGCTGGCGCGGCGAGAAGCAGACCCGGCTGTTCGTGCAGGCCGCCGAGCCGGGTGCGGAGGTCACCGACCTGATGTTCGGCACCGAACTCGTCCAGAACTCCGGCTACGAGGGCGGGCTGGACGCGGCCTGGACGCCGAACGGCGAGGCGCTGATCATCACGGCCACCGAGAACCTCGACGAGGCCGCGTTCAACGAGGTGCGCTACCACCTGTACCGCGTGCCGGTGGCCGGCGGCGAGCCGCAGCGGATCACCACCGGCGACGACTACAGCTGCACCGACGCGGTGTTCTCGCCGGACGGTGAGCACCTGTACTGCGACTACGAGCCGATCAACGACTTCGTCTACAACCACAGCGAGATCGCGCGCGGCGACTGGAACGGCGAGACGGTCGACGGCGAGCTGCAGGTGCTGACCGCGGACTTCGATCGTTCGGTCAGCGGCTTCGACCTGGCGATGGACGGGCAGACGCTGTACTTCAACGCCCATGACCAGGGCCGCACGCGGCTGTTCGCCATGCCGTCGGCCGGCGGATCGGTGCGCGCGCTGGACGCGGATTCCGACGGCGTCTACGGGACGCCGGAGGCCGCTGGCGACCAGCTGGTGACCGTCTGGGAAAGTGGCGTGGTGCCGGCCGAAATCGTTCGCGTCGATCCGGCCAGTGGGCAGCACACCGCGCTGACCGACTTCAACACCGAGCGCGCCGCCGAGCTGGACCGGCAGCCGTTCCGCGAGTTCTGGTTCACCTCGTCGAAGGGCCGGCGCATCCACAACTGGCTGGTGCTGCCGCCGGATTTCGACGAGTCGAAGCAGTACCCGCTGGTGCTGTTCATCCACGGGGGTCCGTTCAGCTCGTCGCTGGACGCCGATCACGTGCGCTGGAGTCCGCACCTGCTGGCTTCACCCGGCTACGTGGTGCTGCTGACCGACTACACCGGCTCGGTGGGCTACGGCGCGGAGTTCTCGCGCAACATCGAGGGCGATCCGCTGGCCACCCCGGGCGAGGAGCTGGTCGAGGCCGCGGACATCGCGACCGAGCGCTTCGACTTCATCGACCCCGACCGCCAGGCCGCCAGCGGCGCCAGCTACGGCGGCCATCTGGTCAACTGGCTGCTGGCCACGACCGACCGCTTCGACGCGCTGGTCGGCCACGCCGGGCTGGTGGACCTGGAAGGCCAGTACTCGACCAGCGACGTGATCTACCACCGCGAGCGCATGAACGGTGGCCCGGCCTGGGGCGACAGCCCGGTCTGGGACGAGCAGAGCCCGTCGAGCTACGTCGGCAACTTCGCCACGCCCACGATGCTGACCATCGGCGAGAAGGACTTCCGCGTGCCGATCAACCAGACGATCGCTGCGTGGAGCTACCTGCAGCGCATGCAGGTGCCCTCGCGCCTGCTGGTCTTCCACGACGCCGACCACTGGATCATGAACGGCAAGGAAGCGAAGCACTTCTGGGACGAAGTGCATGCGTGGTTGGCGGAGTACCTGCTGGAAGGGGACCAGGGGTAAGGGACGAGGGGGCCGCCCTTCGCCCGCAAGCGGCCTCCAACAGGCCTTCGATCCGGCGCCGGCG
>CAZJSH010000188.1:0-3392 GCA_964548715.1 uncultured Halomonas sp.
CGGCCTCCAACAGACCTTCGATCCGGCGCCGGCGAGAAGATCGCCTGTTGGAGGGAGCTTGCTCGCGAACCGCCCAAGCCAACCTTCGCCTGCAAGCAGCCTCCAACAGGCCTTCGGTCGAGCGCCGGCGCCCGGTGCGACTGTTGGAGGGCGCTTGCGCGCGAACGCGGCCGCAGGCCGCACGACCCTTCCGGTATCCTTTCGCCATGACCGATCACCTCCCCAACCCCCTGGCCCGCGCCGGCCTGGCCGCAGCGGTCCTGCTGCTGGCCGCCTGCGCCGCGGCGCCGCCCGCACCCGACGAGCGCCGCACCGTCGAGGACCGCGTCCGCGCCCCGGCGCTCGAGAGCGACGACGCCGCGCTGCAGGTCTACACGCTGCGCAATCCGGCCGTCGAGTCGCTGGAGCGCCAGGCCCGGGCCGCCGAGACCGAGGGCGAACTGAACCGCGCCGAGCAGTACCTCGAACGCGCGCTGCGCATCGACGGCCGCGATCCGGCCGCGCTGCAGTTGATGGCCGAAATACAACTCCAGCAGGGCCGCATCGACCAGGCCGGCGGCTTCGCCCAGCGGTCCTGGGAAGCCGGCCCACAAGTCGGCGCGCTGTGCGAGCGCACGCTGCGCACGCTGATCGTGGTCCACGAGCGCAACAGCGAGTGGGACCAGGCCCAGCGCGCCCGCGACCGCCTGCCGCGCTGCCGGGTCGCGCCGCCCGAGCGCTTCTGACTGGCCTCTCGACCGAGTCCGTGAACACGCTCAGCGACGCATTCAGTGCCGCCGGTCCGCTGGCCGACCTGCTCGAGGGCTTCCAGCCCCGGCCAGGCCAGGCCCGACTGGCCCAGCGCATCGCCGAGTGCCTCGAGACCGGCACCGACCTCGTCGCCGAGGCCGCCACCGGCACCGGCAAGACGCTGGCCTACCTGCTGCCGGCGCTCGCCCGCGGCCAGCGGGTAATCCTGTCGACCGGCACTCTGAACCTGCAGGACCAGCTGTTCCAGCGCGACCTGCCGCTGGCGCTGAAGGCCACCGGCGCAGAACTCGACGTCGCGCTGCTCAAGGGCCGGGCCAACTACCTGTGCCCGCAGCGCATGGACCGCGCCGACGACGGCCCCGGAACGCTGGACGACGCCACCGCCGCCGATCTCGAGACCATCCGCCGCTGGGCCCGCCGCACCACCACCGGTGAAATCCGCGAAGTCGGCGACATCCCGGAGCGCGCGCGCATCTGGCCGATGGTCACCTCGACCATCGACAACTGCCTCGGCTCCGAATGCCCGCGCGTCAACGACTGCTGGGTGCTGCGCGCCCGCCGCCAGGCCCAGGAGGCCGACGTGGTCGTCGTCAATCACCACCTGCTGTTCGCCGACCTGGCGCTGAAGCAGACCGGCTTCGGCGAGGTGCTCCCGGGCGCCGATGCGATCGTCGTCGACGAGGCCCACCAGGTGCCCGACATCGCCACGCGGTTCTTCTCGCAGAGCGTCTCGGCCTGGCAGCTGCGCGAACTGGCCCGCGACACGCTGAAGGCCTGCGGCAGCGCCGAGGGCACGCTGCACGTGCTGCGCGAGCCGGTCGAGGCCCTGGAGCAGGCGCTGCAGCAGCTGGCCGCCGGCGCCCACCGACTGCCCGAGCGTGGCGACTGGAACCGGCTGCGGCCGTTGATGGGCGAACTCGATGCGCTGGCCGACGCGCTGCGCGGCCTGGCCGAAGCGCTTTCACCGCTGGAAGCCCGCTCGCGCGAACTGGCCAGCTGCCACGACCGCGCCACTGCGCGCGCCGCGACCCTGGACCTGCTGCTGGCCGACGACGCGCCGGGCGTGCGCTGGTTCGCCTGCCGCCGCGGCCGGCTGTCGCTGACCCTGACGCCGCTGGACATCGCCGAGGAGTTCCGCAAGCTGCGCAGCGAGAGGCCGGCGACCTGGGTGATGACCTCGGCCACGCTGGCGGTCAACGGCCGCTTCGACCACTTCACCCGCCGACTCGGACTCGAATCGCCGGCCACCGAGATCGTCGAGAGCCCCTTCGACTACGAACGCCAGACACGCCTTTGGCTGCCGCGCGACCTGCCCGAGCCCGGCGACCCGGCCCATACCGAGACCCTGCTCGAACGCGTCCTGCCGCTGCTGAAGGCCAGCCGCGGCCGCGCCTTCCTGCTGTTCACTTCGCACCGGGCCCTGCAGCGGGCCGCGGCCTGGCTGCGCGCCAACAGCGCCTTCCAGCTGCTGGTCCAGGAAGACGCCCCGCGCGACGTGCTGCTCGAGGAGTTCCGCGCCGGGCCCGGCCGGCTGCTGCTCGGTGCGGCCAGCTTCTGGGAAGGCGTCGACGTCCGCGGCGAAGCGCTGCAGGTGGTGGTCATCGACAAGCTGCCGTTCGCCGCGCCCGACGACCCGGTGCTGTCGGCCACGATGAAGGCCGTGCGCGAGTCCGGCGGCAACCCGTTCAACGAACTGCAGATTCCGTCGGCGGTACTGGCCCTGAAGCAGGGCGCCGGCCGGCTGATCCGCCACGCCGGCGATCGCGGCGTGCTGGTCCTCGGCGACCCGCGCATCACCGGAAAGGGCTACGGCCGCATCTTCATCAACAGCCTGCCGCCGATGCCGCGCGTGACCAGCGGCGACGAGGCCATCGACTTCCTGCAGCAGTGGTCGCCATGAGGCGCTGGGGCCGATGAACCGTCTGGCGATCGAGACCGCCTTCGAGACCTGCTCCGTAGCGCTGGAGCACGACGGCTCGGTCCGCATTCGAACCCGCACCGAGCCGCGCGCCCACGGCCGCCTGCTGCTGCCGTTCATCGACGAGCTGCTGACCGAGGCCGGGCTGGCCTACCGCGACCTCGACGCGCTGGTCGTCGACCGGGGCCCGGGCAGCTTCACCAGCCTGCGCATCGGCCTCGGCGTGGCCCAGGGCCTGGCGCTGGCGCACGACCTGCCGATCCACCCGGTCTCCAGCCTGGCAATGATCGGCGCGGCCGGACGCGACTCCGACGGACCGGCGCGCGTCGTTGCCGCGATGGACGCGCGGATGGGCGAGGTCTACACGGCGGTGTTCCGGTTCGAGGACGACCGGCCGATCCTCGAAGGCCGCGAGACGCTGTGCGCGCCGGGCGACCTGCCACCGTTCGACGGCCCGGCTCAGGGCGTCGGCACCGCCTTCGCCGTCCACGCCGAAGCCCTCCCGCGCGAGCTCTTCGAGCACCTCGATCCGATTCGCAGCGACGCCCGCCCGGACGCGTCGGTCCTGCTCGACCTGGCCGCCGACCGCGACCCGGTCGAAGCCAGCGCCCTGGCGCCCGTGTACCTCCGCGACAACGTCGCGAACTAGCCACCCTTCGCCCGCAAGCAGCCTCCAACAGGCCTTCGGTCCAGCGCCGGCGCCCGGTTCGACTGTTGGAGGGAG
>CAZJSH010000189.1:0-3322 GCA_964548715.1 uncultured Halomonas sp.
AACGACCTGGACCAGTTCGCCTGGTTCGGCCAGGTGCTGGCCAGGAACGTGCCGGAGGAAACGCTTCGACCGGTTGTGACGATCACCTCGCCCGCCCTCGAGGACAGCGTTGCCGTGACCGTCGATATCGAGGGCACGATCGAGTCGCAGCAGCCGCTGGTCGACTGGGTCGTCGAGTTCGCGCCGATCGACCAGGTCGACCTGAACAACATCGCCTCCGACGCGCCCGACTGGACGCGGATCGGCGAAGGCAGCGCGGTCGTGCCGGTCACCGAGGTGCTGGCCAACTTCGACGGCACCGTGCTCAGGAACGGCCGCTACGTCGTGCGTGTCATCGCCCGCAACGACATCGGCCTCGGCCGGGTCGAGGCGCTGGTGCTCGATGTCGTCGGCGATGCGAAATTCGGGCGAAACCGGCTGGAGTTCGACGACATCGAACTCGACCTGGCCGGTTTCCCCCTCCGAATGACCCGGGTGTACGACTCGCTGCGCGCCGATCAGGACGGTGACCTCGGCTTCGGCTGGTCGCTGGGCCTCGTCGACGCCGATATCGGTGAAACCGTTCCGGACACGGGCACCCTCGGCCTGTTCGGATCGACCCCGTTCCGCGTCGGCACCCGGGTCTACCTCGACGCGCCGAGCGGCGAGCGACTGGCCTTCACCTTCGATGTCGAAGCCGGCCCCCCGAGCCCGCTGGGCCAGAGCTATCGCGCCGTGTTCGAAGCCGATCCGGGCAACTACCACCGGCTCGAGGTGCCGCAGGGAGACCAGGCCTTCCTGAGCCTGAACGCCGACGGCACGGTCACGCTCTTCGGCTTTGCCTTCCCGTGGAACCCGGAACAGTACGTGCTGATCGCGCCTGATGGCCGTCGCTACTTCATCCACGAGGACCAGGGCCTGCTTGCGGCCGAAGACCCGAACGGCAACCGCATCAGCGTCAACGACAACGGCATCGATCACTCCGACGGTCCGGGCCTGCAGTTCGTCCGCGACGCGCAAGGGCGGATCATCGAAGTCCGCGACCCCGACGGCAACGGCTGGACCTACGGCTACGACGCAGCCGGCGACCTGGTCTCGTTCACCGACCCGGACGGAAAGGAAACCACCTACGTCTACCGCACCGACCCGGCGCACTACCTCGAGATGATCATCGACCCCGAGGGCCGGATGCCGCGGCGCTACGAGTACGACCCGGATGACGGACGACTGGTCGCGATCATCGACGAGAACGGCAACCGGCGCGAATCGCTCTACGACCCGCAAGGCTTCATCGGCCTCGAGACCGACGCGCGCGGCAACATTACCGAGATCCAGTACAACGAGCGCGGCAACGTCACACGATTCGAGGACCCGAAGGGCAACGTCACGCAGTACGAGTACGGCGACCCGGCCAACCCCGACCGCGAGACCCGCCTGGTCGACCCCAGCGGTGAGGAATGGGAATACGGCTATGACAACCAGGGTCGCCCTGTCAGCCTGAACTCTCCACTGGTGACCTTCGGCAATCAGCGCATCACGGTCGAGTACGACGCGTTCGGCAACATCACGCGCTACGACGACTACAACGGACGAACCAGCGAATTCACCTATGACACCGCTGGCAATCGATTGACCGAACGTCCCTTCGACGGCCTGGACCACGACTTTGCCTGGAATCCGGACGGCCGATTGCTGACACGCTCGCGCGGGGACAGCGACATCACCGAGTACCAGTACGACGCCAACGGCTACCTGAGCCAGCGCAGCGACGCAGCGGGCAACCGGGTCGACTACCAACGAACGGCCAGCGGGCGTCTCATCGGTTTTGAGGATCCGGACGGCCCGTTGACGATCAGTTTCACGCCGGCCGGCTTGCTGAACACACAGACCGACGTGCTCGGAAACACCGCAACGCTGGTCGAGAACGCCGACGGCTCGTTGACCCGAACCGACCGGCTCGGCAACGTCACGCGGATCGACTTTGATGCCAACGAACGCCCGACCCGCGTCGTGTTGTCGGGCGGCGCCGAGATCACGACCAGCTACGACCCGGACGGCAATCCATCTGCGGTCAGCGATCCGCTCGGCAACACCAGCACCTACAGTTGGGACAGCACCAATGCGATGGTCGGCTTCACCGATGCCGTCGGACAGTCCGAGAGCCGCGTCGTGGACGAAAACGGCAACGTGGTGGAAGTGATCAACCGCAACGGTCTGCGGCGAACCTTCGAGTGGGACGCCAACCGCCGGCTGCGCTTCGAGCGCTGGCACGACGGCAGCGGCACCGTGGTGCGCGAGATCGAGCTGACCTACAGCGCGACCCGCGGCCTGCAGCGCGTCGACGACCGGGTTGATGATGGCGTCGGCGGCGAGACGTATACGCTCGAGTACTCCGGCACCCTACCCCGTCCGAATCGTGTCGACTACGTACTGCCCGGCCAGGCCGGCTGGAACGTCAGCTACAACTGGAGCGGGAGCGCGGAATTTCCGACCGCTGTCAACGCCAGGATCGGGCTCAACGTCGCGCGAACCAGTATCGGTGTCGATGTCTTCGGAGGGCGCAGCTGGGGACTGCGGTGGACGCGCCCCGGCAACAGCGGCAACTTCGTTCGCATGATCCGGCGCGGTGACGGCAAGATCAGCCGAATCGAGCGTACGACCGCATTCGGGGGCAGCTCCCCCCGTTCACAGACCCGGTATGGCTACGACGCGCTGGGTCGCCTGAGCTCGATCCGACACGAAGACTCGGCCGGCCTGCTGCTTCATCCGAACGGCGAGCTGCTCTATCAGCACGATGCCGAAGGAAAGATCACCGAAGAGCAGCATGCGGGCAACACGGTGGGCTATGCCTACGACGTCGACAGCCAGTTGACCGCGGCCACCCATGACAATCCGGCCTACCCGGACGAGAGCTACGGCTACGATATCGCCGGCAACCGGATCACGTCGCACCTCGCGCCCGGCACGGCGACGGTGGAGGCGGCCAATCGAATCAGCGCCGCCGGCGACTTTGCCTACGAGTACGACAACGCCGGGAACATCACGCGCAGAACGAACAACGCCACCGGTGAAGTCACCGAGTTCGCCTACGACCACCGCAACCGCCTGATCCTGGCCACGGTCCACCCGAGCCTCGGCGCTCCGGCCACCACCACCATCGAAATGCAGTACGACTACCGCGACCGGCTGCTCTATCGGATCATCGACGGCCAGAAGACCTGGTTCCTGCACGATCGGAAGAACATCATCGCCGAGTTCGCCGACGGCGCGACCGATATCAATGCCGCGTACCTCTACGACCCGTCGTCGATGGACCAGGTCTACGCGGCCTGGCGCGACGATG
>CAZJSH010000190.1:0-3180 GCA_964548715.1 uncultured Halomonas sp.
GCGTTGTTGACCACCAGGCCGAGCAGGATCACGAAGCCGATCATCGTCAGCATGTCCATGGCCTGGCCGAACACCAGGTCAACCAACCTGAGCGCGACGATGCCGCCGATCGTGGCCATCGGGATCGTCAGCAGGACCAGCAGCGAGTCCCTGAAGGAACGGAACAGCGCGGTGATCAGCAGGTACAGGATCACGATGGCGAGCACGAAGCTGCCCGACAGATTGCGCAGGGTTTCGCCCAGGGCCTCGGCCGTGCCGCGGTAGATGATGACGCCATCGGGCGGCAGCGCGGCACGGATGGCGGGTGCGGCCTCGGCCTGCAGCGTCTCCAGCGCGACCTCCATCGGCATGCCGGACGGCGGCGTCACGCGGAGGGTCAGCGTGCGCTTGCGGTCGACGCGGCGGATCTCGTTCGGCCCCGCGGTGCGCTCCAGCGTGGCCAGTTCGCCGAGCGTGGCCAGCCGGCCCGAC
Source organism: uncultured Halomonas sp. (assembly GCA_964548715.1). Lineage (GTDB taxonomy): Bacteria > Pseudomonadota > Gammaproteobacteria > Xanthomonadales > Wenzhouxiangellaceae. The sequence continues at coordinate 472 of CAZJSH010000190.1, forward strand.
GGTGTCGCGATCGGCATCGACATCAGTTCTTCCGGGGTGCTCCAGCGCTGGCCGCGGAGAATCACGTTCAGCCGCTGGTCGCCGTCGAAGTATTCGCCGAGGAACGCGCCATCGCTGAAGGACCGCATGATCGTCGCCACGTCACCGCGCGTGAAGCCCAGTTCGGCGATGCGGCGATCGTTCGGGACCAGCCGCAGTTCGGGTTCGGCCATTTCCAGGCCGGGCTCGGGCCGGATGTTCGCGCCGGGCAGCACCTGCTGGATGACGCCGAAGCCGACCTGGCCGGCTTCGAGAAGGTCTTCGAAGTCGCCGGCCTGCAGGTCGACCTCGATGACCCGCCCGCCGCGTCCGCCGAAGATGGCGCGGCGGCTGGCCTGGCCGAAGGTGTCGGGGAAGCCGGCGAGGATCTCGCGATTGGCGATCTCCAGGACGTCGTCGATCCGATCCGGGTCGGTGGCACTGAGGCCCATGAAGATGCCGCTGCCGAACTGACCGACGAAGACGTCGGAAATGGCCGGTTCCTTCCCGCCCCGCACATATGGGCGGATCCGGTCGTTGATGACGTCGATGATCTCGGTCTTGACGGTCTCCGGACCCATCCCGGGCGGCGACAGGACGAAGCCGAACATCGAGTTCTGGTTGCCTTCGGGCAGGTAGTCGGCCGGCGGGACCAGCAGGGCGCCGATGATCAACGGAATGACGGTGAGGCCGGCGATCCAGCTCCAGCGCCGGCGCGGCGTGTCGGTCAGCCGCATGACGAAATCGGCCGCGTTGCGCCACCACGAAACGTGGCGATCCTCCATGCGGCGCTCGGCGAGCAGCCGGTAGCTGGCGGCCGGGATCACGACGATCGCGACCAGCAGCGAGGCGACGACGGATGCCGAGATCACCACGGCGAGGTCGGCGAACAGCTGGCCGGCCTCGTCCTGGAGAAACAGAACCGGGATGAAGATGGCGACGGTGGTCGCGGTCGAGGCCAGCAGTGCCCCCCAGACCTGGGTCGCGCCGCGGTCGGCGGATTCTCTCGCTTCGCGGCCCTGTTCGCGCTGCCGGACGATGTTCTCCAGCACCACGATCGCGGCATCCAGCACCATGCCGGTGGCAAAGGCCAGGCCGGCCAGCGAGATCACGTTCAGCGAGCGCCCGGTGACGTCGAGCACCAGGAACGCGAAGCACAGGCAAAGCGGAATGGCGGCCGCGACCATCATCGTGGCCCGGAACCGGCGGAAGAACCACCACAGCACGCTGACGGCCAGAAGCATGCCGAGCACCAGGTTGGTCACGACCATGCGGACCGACTGGTTGATGTAGATCGTGTCGTCGGAGGTCTGGACCATCTGCAGACCGGCCGGGGTCAGGTGGGTCTCGTGGAGCTCGGCGACCACGGCCTTGACGTCGGTCAGCACGCGCACGACGTTGGCGCCGGGCTCGGCGCCGACGTTCATCGCGATCGACGGATTGGCGTTCTGGGTGACGGCGCCGCTGAAGTCGCTCATCGTGCGCTCGACGGTGGCGACGTCGCCGAGGTAGACCGGGCGACCGTCGCGCCACTCGAGGACCAGGTTCTGCAGATCCTCGACCTCGTACTGGCCTGCGAAACGGATCGTGTACTGGCGTCGGCCGACCGACTCGAACCCGCCGGACACGTCGTTGTTCTGGCCGAGCTGCTGGCCGATGCGGGTCAGGTCGACGCCGATCGCCGCGGCGCGGTATGGATCGAAGGTGATCCGGACCTCGTAACTGCGGCCGCCGATCGGCGCGGCCGAGGACACGCCCGGGACACGTTCGATCCGCTCCTGGACCACGTCGGCGACGAAATCCTGGTATTCGACGATCGGCCGGGTGTTGCCTTCGACCGGCATGATCGCGAACCAGGCCACGGCTTCTTCGTACGAGGCCGCGCCGACGTTCACGGTGGGTTCGGAGACATCGGCCGGATAGCGCTGAACCTGGTTGAGCCGGTTGATGACGTCGATCAGGGCCCGGTTCATGTCGGCGCCGATGCCGAACTCCAGGCTGAGCCGTCCGCGGCCCTGCGAGGCCTCGGAGGTCATCCGGACCAGGCCGGGCACGTCGCGCAGTTGTTCTTCCTGCGGCTCGACGATCTCGGATTCGACTTCCTGCGGCGCGGCGGCGCGCCAGCCGGTGGTGATGGTGATGCTCGGCCGGTCGATGCTCGGCGTCATCTGCACCGGCAGCCGGTTCAGGCTGATCAGGCCGAAGATGACCAGCAGGATGCAGCCCACCGCCACCGCCGTCGGATTACTCAGACCGAGTCGGGTCAACGGCATGGAAGGCTCCTGCGGGCTTCGTAAAGGACGGACGGAAAAAGAAAAATTGCGCTCCGGGCGCAAGCCACCACAATATTTGACATCACGCATGTGAAGGAGTGCCGAAAGTCACAGCCGCCCGATGGCCCTTCTGCACGCCCGGTGCGGTATCGTACGCATCGGTGCTTCGGGGTGAACGCCGATCCCGGTCCCCTCCGAGAACATATCAAACGGGGTGCCGGGCCCAATGCGATCGCTCGCCGGACGATGGTTGATCCAATCCTCCGGAGTGCTGGAGACGTCTCGATGACGGATACCTACGACTACATCATCGTCGGCGCCGGCTCGGCCGGCTGCGTGATGGCCCACCGCCTCACCGAAAACCCGGACTGCCGCGTGCTGCTGCTCGAGGCCGGTCCGCGCGACTGGAACCCGTTCA
>CAZJSH010000191.1:0-3101 GCA_964548715.1 uncultured Halomonas sp.
ACATAAGGAATGCGGCTATACCTGCAGTACTTAATTTTACACCCATAACATTGATAACTGCTAAAGTAACAACAATATCTGAGAAAGCTGCAAGCATAACTGCTAAACTTGGAACCATAACTCTAAATTGTACCGTCAGTTGCCCGTTGGAGGGACACCAAAATGTCGAATCGACCGGGGCTTCGATGCCGGGTCGATGCCGAAGGCCTCGCTTCAGTTCGACGCGGTGGCGAGGGGTTCACAGTTTGCGCGTCAACCTACAGCGCGGCAAAAAACGCAAACGTAACGGCCCGGAGCACTTGCCAGAGCTTCCTGAAAACGTCGAATTCCGTGGCGAGCAGAACGCGAGAGCCGCCGCAAGCTTCAAGGACAGCCCCCCGTGGGAAGAGTCACGCCATCGACCCATCCAAGCCCCGAATGCTTTCCAGCGCTTCCTGAGTGCCCCGATTTCGGTGACGCGCGGAGCGCAGCAACCGCAGTGTGCCTTGATGGCACATGAGGATTGCGAGCACCGAACGGCGCCGAAAGCGGGGTACTCAGGGAGGGCTGGGAAGCATTCGGTGGTGGGCGATGCTGGATTTGAACCAGCGACCTCTGCCATGTCAAGACAGCGCTCTAACCAACTGAGCTAATCGCCCGTACAGCGAAGCGCGCCAAGATACCAAATCGCCCCCGATTTGGCAATACCTCGATGCTTTTTTCGCCGCGTCCGGCCCGCGCCCCGGACCCCCGCTCCGGGCTTGCCTATAATCGATCCATGGCCGCCGACCCCGCATCGATCTCCACCTCCGCCGTCGCCGACGATGCGCGCGTCGAGCCGGCCCCGGCCACCTTCGTCCACCTGCGGGTCCACTCGCAATACAGCCTCGAGGACGGCCTGGCCAAGCCGGCCGCGCTGGTCGCCCGGGCCCGCGATCTCGGGATGCCGGCGATCGCCATCACCGATTGGCACAACCTGTTCGGCCTGGTGAAGTTCTATCGCGAGGCCAACAAGGCCGGGGTCAAGCCGCTGGTCGGCGCCGACGTGCGCATCCTGAGCGCCAGCCGGCCCGAACCGCACGTGGCCACGCTGATGGTGGCCGATCAGACCGGCTACCTGAACCTGTGCCGGCTGATTTCCCGCAGCTTCATCGAGGGCCGCCACCAGGGCCAGCCCCGGGTCCACGAGGACTGGCTGACCCCGGAGGCCTGCACCGGCCTGATCGCGCTGACCAGCTGGGCCGGCGACGTCGGCCAGGCGCTGGCGGCGGGCCACCCGAACGAGGCGCAGCGCCGGCTCGGCGCCTGGGCCCGACGCTTCCCGGACCGGCTCTACGTCGAACTCGCGAGGACCGGGCGCAGCGGCGAGCAGGCGGTGGAATCCGGCCTGATCGCCGCGGCCATCGAGGCCGAAGTGCCGGTAGTGGCAACCAACGACGTACGGTTCTCCACGCCCGAGGAATTCCTGGCCCACGAGGCCCGGGTCTGCATCCACCAGGGGCGCCTGCTCGACGACAAGCACCGGCCTCGCGAGTTCGTCGAGCAGCAATACCTGAAGAAGCCGGCGGAGATGGCCGAGCTCTTCGCTGACCTGCCGGTGGCGCTCGAGAACACCGTCGAGCTGGCCAAGCGTTTGAACCTCGAGCTGACGCTGGGCCAGTACGCCCTGCCCGACTTTCCGCTGCCCGAGGGCGTAAACGCCGACGACTTCCTGCGCGCGAAGAGCTTCGAGGGGCTGGACAAGCGGCTGGCGCACTACGGGCCGGCCCCGGACCACACTGAATCCGACTACCGCGAGCGCGTCGAGCGCGAGCTCGAGGTCATCATCTCGATGGGCTTTTCCGGCTATTTCCTGATCGTGGCCGACTTCATCGCCTGGGCGAAGAACAACGATGTGCCGGTCGGACCGGGGCGCGGCTCTGGCGCCGGTTCGCTGGTGGCCTGGTGCATCGGCATCACCGATCCGGACCCGCTGCGCTACGACCTGCTGTTCGAGCGCTTCCTGAACCCCGAGCGCGTGTCGATGCCCGATTTCGACATCGACTTCTGCGTCGAGGGCCGCGACCGGGTCATCGACTACGTGGCCGACCACTACGGCCGCAACAGCGTCAGCCAGATCATCACCTACGGCACGCTGGCGGCCAAGGCGGCGGTGCGCGACTGCGGCCGCGTGCTCGGTTACAACTACGGCTTCGTCGATTCCATCGCGAAGCTGATTCCGCCGGACCTGAACATGACGCTGACCAAGGCGCTGGAGCAGGAACCGGAGCTCAAGCAGCGCTTCGAGCGCGAGGATGACACCCGCAGCATCTACGACCTCGCGCTGCAGCTCGAGGGCGTGGCCCGGAACGCCGGCAAGCACGCCGGCGGCGTGGTCATCGCGCCCGGCCCGCTGACCGACTTCACGCCGCTCTACACCGACCCGCGCACCGGTTCGGTGGTGACCCAGTTCGACAAGAACGACGTCGAGTCGGTGGGGCTGGTCAAGTTCGATTTCCTCGGCCTGCGCAACCTGACGATCATCAACTGGGCGATGAAGTCGGTAAACCGCCAGCGTCGGGCCCAGGGCGAGGACGAGATCGACCTCGACGCACTGCCGATGGACGACGCACCGACTTTCAAGCTGCTGCAGAAGGCCCATACGACCGCGGTATTCCAGCTGGAATCGCGCGGCATGAAGGACCTGCTGCGCAAGCTGGTGCCCGACAGCTTCGACGACATCGTCGCTGCTGTCGCGCTGTTCCGGCCCGGCCCGCTGGACGCCGGGATGGTCGACGACTACGTCGAGCGCAAGCATGGCCGGGCCACGGTCAAGTACCCGCACCCGCTGACCGAGCCGATCCTGGCCCCGACCTACGGCGTGATCCTGTACCAGGAGCAGGTCATGCAGATTGCCCAGGTGGTCGCCGGGTACACGCTGGGCGGCGCCGACCTGCTGCGCCGGGCCATGGGCAAGAAGGACCGCGAACTGATGGCCAAGCAGCGCGAGATCTTCTGCGCCGGCGCGGCCGAAAACGGCGTCGAGGCCGGGGATGCCGGCCACCTGTTCGACCTGATCGAGACCTTCGCCGGCTACGGCTTCAACAAGTCGCACTCGGTGGCCTACGCGCTGGTCGCCTACC
>CAZJSH010000192.1:0-3050 GCA_964548715.1 uncultured Halomonas sp.
CAAGAAGTGCGGCCACATGGGCGGCAAGGTACTGGTGCCGACCTCCGAGGCCGTCTCCAAACTGGTCGGCGCCCGGCTCGCCGCCGATATCGAGGGCGTGCCGACGATCATCGTCGCCCGCACCGACGCGATGGGCGCCAGCCTGCTGACCGCCGACATCGACGAACGCGACCAGGCCTTCTGCACCGGCAAGCGCACGGTCGAAGGGTTCTACGAGGTCAAGGCGGGCATGGAGCAGGCGATTTCCCGCGGCCTGGCCTATGCCCCCGTCGCCGACCTGGTCTGGTGCGAGACTTCGACGCCGAACCTCGACGAGGCCAGGCAGTTCGCCGAGGCCATCCACGACAAGTACCCCGGCAAGATGCTGGCCTACAACTGCTCGCCGTCGTTCAACTGGAAGAAGAACCTGTCGGAGACCGACATCGCGCGGTTCCAGCGCGAACTGGGCGCGATGGGCTACAAGTTCCAGTTCATCACGCTGGCCGGCTTCCACGCGCTGAACTACTCGATGTTCGAACTGGCGCGCGGCTACAAGGCCCGCCAGATGGAAGCCTACGTGGAACTCCAGGAAGCCGAATTCGCATCGGAAAAGGACGGTTACACGGCCACCCGCCACCAGCGCGAGGTCGGAACGGGCTATTTCGACGAACTGACCCAGGCGATCAGCGCCGGTCAGTCCTCGCTGTCGGCGCTCGCCGGCTCGACCGAAGAAGACCAGTTCGACGAAACCGCCTGAGCGCAGCCCGCGCCCCGTGCGCGGCCGGCCGCCGGCCGCGCTCGATTCCAGCCCCCCGGCACTTGAATCGACGCGTCGCACACACCACGTTGCGGTACCATCAGACGCAATCGCGAAGCGCGCCGATTCGATGAACGAACCATCCCGCAATCCCGGCCTCCCCAACGACGGACTGGCACTCGAAGAATCGAGGCCGGACGTCAAGAAGCCGCCGCTGTACAAAGTGGTCGTCCTGAACGACGACTACACGCCGATGGAATTCGTCGTCGATGTGCTGAAGCGCTTTTTCGGCCTCGAGCACGACAAGGCCACCCAGATAATGCTGCACGTCCACACCCGCGGGCGGGGCGTCGCCGGCGTATTCACGTTCGAGATCGCCGAGACCAAGGTGATCCAGGTCAACGACTACGCCCGCGAGCACGAGCACCCGCTGCAGTGCACGATGGAAGAATCCTGACCGCCGCTTCCGGAACCGGCCCGGACGCGGTATGGTCGAAGCCGGAACGACCACGCGCGTGCCGCCAGCGCGGCAAGGAGCGAACCCGCCATGTTCAGTAAGGATCTCGAGCTCTCGATCTCGCAGGCCTACCACGCTGCCCGCAGCCGCCGGCACGAGTTCCTGACGGTGGAGCACCTGCTGCTGGCGCTGATCGACAATCCGTCGGCGCGCTCGGTGATGCAGGCCTGCAGCGTGGATTTCGAACGCCTGTCCAGCGATCTCGACCAGGTCCTCGACGAGACCATTCCGGTGCTCTCTCCGGGTGACCAGCGCGACACGCAGCCGACCGTCGGGTTCCAGCGGGTCCTTCAGCGCGCGCTCTATCACGTGCAGTCGGCCGAGAAGTCCGAGGTGCTCGGCGCGAACGTGCTGGTCGCGATCTTCTCCGAGAAGGACTCGCATGCCGTCTACCTGCTCGCCCAGCAGGAGGTCAATCGACTCGACGTCGTGAACTTCATCTCGCACGGCATCAGCAAGGGCGAGCCGGGTGTCGAGCCGGATGAGCCGGCTGCCCAGGCGCAGGCCGAGGAGGGCGAAGGGCAGAAGTCGCCACTGGCCAGTTACGCGACGAATCTGAACGAGCGCGCCCGGCAGGACCGGATCGATCCGCTGATCGGCCGCGCGGCCGAGATCGAGCGAACCGTTCAGATTCTTTGTCGCCGACGCAAGAACAATCCGCTGTACGTCGGAGAGTCGGGCGTCGGCAAGACCGCTCTGGCGGAGGGCCTGGCGCTGCGCATCGTCGAGGAGGACGTGCCCGAAATCCTGCGCGACGCGGAGATCTGGGCGCTTGACCTGGGCGCGCTTCTCGCCGGGACCAAATATCGTGGCGACTTCGAGAAACGCCTCAAGGCCGTGCTGGCCGAGCTCAAGAGCCGGCCGCACGCCGTGCTGTTCATCGACGAGATCCACACCATCATCGGTGCCGGCGCAGCCTCGGGCGGGGTCATGGACGCCTCGAACCTGATCAAGCCGGTGCTGGCCAACGGTGAGCTGCGCTGCATCGGTTCGACTACGTTCGAGGAGTACCGCGGGGTGTTCGAGAAGGACCGGGCGCTGGCCCGTCGTTTCCAGAAGATCGACGTGATCGAGCCCACGGTCGGTGAGACGATCGAGATTCTCAACGGCCTGAAGCACCGGTTCGAGGAGCATCACGGTGTCAGTTACGCGCCGGATGGCCTGGAGGCCGCGGCCACGCTGTCGGCGCGCCACATCAACGACCGCCATCTGCCGGACAAGGCGATCGACGTGATCGACGAGGCCGGCGCCCGGCAGCGGCTACTGCCGGAAGAGGACCGTGCCGAAACGATCGGCGTCCACGAGATCGAGGACGTAGTCGCGCGGATGGCACGCATTCCGCCACGCCAGGTGTCGCGCTCCGATCGCGACGCGCTGCGCACGCTCGAGCGCGACCTGAAACTGACGGTGTTCGGGCAGGACCCCGCCATCGAGACGCTGTCTTCGGCGATCAAGATGGCCCGTTCGGGGCTGGGCGAGGCAGAGAAGCCGATCGGCGCCTACCTGTTCGCCGGCCCGACCGGCGTCGGCAAGACCGAAGTGACCCGGCAGCTGGCCATGACGCTGGGGATCGAACTGATTCGCTTCGACATGTCCGAATACATGGAGGCCCATACGGTCAGCCGGCTGGTCGGTGCGCCGCCGGGCTACGTCGGGTTCGACCGTGGCGGCCTGCTGACCGAAGCGGTCACCCAGACGCCGCACGCGGTGCTGTTGCTCGACGAAATCGAGAAGGCCCACCCCGACATCTACAACCTGTTGCTGCAGGTCATGGACCACGGCAAGCTCACCGATGCC
>CAZJSH010000193.1:0-3006 GCA_964548715.1 uncultured Halomonas sp.
TGACGCGGTGAGGGCATCGGAGGCATCCAGCAGGAAGATGTGATGACCCTATCGCATCGGCTTATGCGGCCGAGTCGGTCAATTTGCTCGATTTCATGTAAGCGATTTCCTACGACCTGGGTGTCCAGATTCAGAGAAAGCTCGAGAAGGGGAGAAAGGTGGGTGTCCAGATTCAGAGGAGTTGCGCTCGGTAGGTCGGTACGTCAGCCGTCGTCCTGTCGGTCGACATCGCCTTCGCGGTCGTAGTCGTGGTCGACTTCTTCCTTGACCTGGAACAGCACGCTCAGGGCGAGCCAGGCCACGACGCTCAGCACGCCGGCGACCAGCCACTGTTCGAAGGCCACGGCAGCGCCCATGGCGCCCAGGGCCCAGATGGTGGCCGCGGTGGCGGTGCCGCGGACGCGGTTGTCGCCTTTCAGGATGGCGCCGCCGCCGATGAAGCCGATGCCGGTGAGGATGCCCTGCATGATCCGCGCGGTGGCGTCGGGGTGTTCGGTACCGATCACGTTCATCGCAACGACGACGTAGGCGCAGGCGCCCAGCGACACCAGCGGGAAGGTCCGCAGCCCCATGATCTGGCTGTAGCGCTCGCGATTGATCGCCGCGGGCATGGCCAGCACGAAGGCCGCGAGCATCTTCATCAGCGGTTCGAGAAATTCAATCATCGGAGGCTCCATGGCGGCGTCGAGCGGCGGAACGCGTCATAGCTGCGCTTCCATACGGCCGGCCCACCATTCGCGGGTACGCTGCCACGCGCCGCGCTGCGCCCAGCTTTCGCGCTCGATGGCCCGGCAGTGGCTCCGGTCGTACTCGAAATCGCGCAGCAGTTCGTCGGCCAGGTCGGCGTCGTCGATCAGCACGGCGATTTCGTCATCCAGGCTCTGGGAGCGCTGGTTCATGTTCGGCGACCCGATGCAGACCAGCCGCTGGTCGACGATGACCGCTTTGGTGTGCAGCAGCGTTCGGTCGTACTCGTGGATTTCGACCCCGGCGGCAAGCAGGGCCGCATAGCAGCGCTGACCGGCCCGTCGGGCCAGCGGATGATCGGTGTTCCGCCCGCTGACCATGATGCGGATCCGGACGCCGCGCCGGCTCGCCACGTTGATTGCCTCGACCAGCGTCGCGCCCGGGACGAAGTACGGCGTGACGATATCGAGGCGCTCGTCCGCCAGCCGGGTCAACGACTGGAACATCAGGGCCACCTTCGACCATCGTTCGGCCCCCTCGGCAGCGACCACGGCGGCGCGACAGCCGGTCTTCGGATGCGGGCGCGGGATGTGCAGATCGGCCGGCAAGGCACCGCCGGCAGCGGCCCAGTTGGCGAAGAACGCCGCGCGCAGTTCATCAACGGCCGGCCCGGTCAGGTCGAACTGGGTGTCCCGGAAGTGCTCGGCGTCGCCAGCATCGCCCGTCCATTCCTCGGCAATGCCGACCCCTCCGGTGAATCCACGCTTGCCGTCGACGACCAGGATCTTGCGATGGGTCCGCGCATCGAGGCCCCAGAACTTCCAGTGCGGAACCGGGTGGAACACGCGCAGCTCGACGGCGCTGTCGTTCAAGCGGTCCTTCAGCCTGGCCGGCATCGGTGTGCTGCCGAACCCGTCGAGCACGACCCGCACACGAACGCCCGCGTCGGCGCGTTCGATCAACGCCTGGCAGACACGCTCCGCGATGTCGCCCTTCCAGAACACGAAGAACAGAACCTCGATGCTGTGGCGGGCCTGCTCGATGGCATCGAGCATCGCCGGAAAGATCTCCCGGCCATTGCGTAGCACGCCGATCCGATGCCCGGGCTGGAACCGGACACCGAGTACGTGGCGGAGCCGGCCTTCCCAGCAATTCGCCGCCGCCCCGGCCCGCCCGAGGGCGACCGGCGATAGCGACCGGTGATCGAGGTACAGCTTGAGGAAGAACAGGCGTTCGACCTCGCCGGGCAGTGCGCGCGAGACCCTCTGCACGCCGACCGGACCCGGACGCGCATACCGGTCGGCGTCGGCGCGCCGCCGATCGTCTCGCGTGCAGCCGATCCGGTCCTGGTGATTCATGCACACCCCATGGTTCTTGCGTCCGACGCATACGCTTCACCGACTCCGGCGACGAACGACCGGCGGCACCGCGCACGATGCAACGATAGGAGAGCCGCGCGCCAGCGGCATTGACATGAGTTAACGGGACCGATGCGTCGTGCGTGGGTGTGCCGGGCGGCACCCGGCGGTTCGATCAGGTCGGCGGGAGGCGCATCCGGCTGTGCTCGTACTCGGCCAGCGCTTCGCAACGACGTCGATCGAGGATCCGTACGGTGCCGTCGTTCATCTCCAGCAGACCGTCGCGGGCCAGCTGGGTCATCGTCCGGCTGACGTGGACGGAGGTGATGCCGACGATGTTGCCGATCTGGTCCTGGTTCAGCGGCACCTCGAAGGCTTCGAGCTCGCCGTCGTCGGCGCCCAGCGCGAGGCGGTCGGCCAGTTCGAGAACCAGGTGGGCCAGGCTGGCCGCGGCATTCTGCTGGCCGAGCATCGTGATCCGCTCGTGCAGCCAGGCTTCCTCGCGCGCAACCATGCGGAACAGCGGGCCGGTGAGGCTGGCGCTGTCTTCGATCAGGGCCTGCATGTCGGCCTTGCGGCACAGCGCGACGTCGAGTTCGGTCAAGGCCTGGTAGGACGAGACCGCCGCGCCGGACGCCACTTCGCGCAGGCCCATGATCTGCGGCGGCAGGAACAGGTCCAGCAGCTGAACCGAGCCATCGACCAGCTCCCGCACGGCGGCGGCCCATCCGCGCTCGATGATGTAGAGCATCGGCGCGTCCTCGTCCTCGAACAGCACCATCCGGCCGGCCTCGAAGGTCCGTCGACGAAGAATCAGCGCTTCCAGGCGCTGACGATCTTCATCCGGAATCGGCTCTCCGTCGGCCAGACGGTCGATCCACGACGTATTCATTCGCATCCTCCCGGTCCCGCGCATAGTATGGCCGCAGACTCCCGGACGGTCCAATCGAAGTGGCCATCG
>CAZJSH010000194.1:0-2828 GCA_964548715.1 uncultured Halomonas sp.
CAGCCAGGCGATCTTCTCGGTGATCACGCGGGTCTTGCCGGAACCCGCCCCGGCCAGCACCAGCAAGGGGGTTTCGACGTGCTGGACCGCTTCGAGCTGCTGGGGGTTGAGTCCGGACATAGGCGCGGCATTCTACCCTGCCCACCGCGGCCGACCGGTGCGGCGTGCACGCGAATTCGCCACCGTCGCCGGATATACTCAGAGTCATGAATCTCCGGCTTACGCGTCTCCTACCGGCCTCCGCTGTGCTGGCCTTCCTGACCCTCACCCTGGTCGCCCCGGCGCCCGTTGCGGGGCAACCCTCGGACGCATGGATCGAACTGGTCCAGAGCGAGGCGGCCGTGCTCGAACACCAGCGCCTGCCGGGCAACGCCCGCGCCCAGGCCAAGCGGCGTGGTGCCATCCGCGACGTTCCGCATCTGTTCGTCTACCACCGCGAGGGCTCGCCGGCCTTCCACATGGACGGCATCCGGACCGGCTTCGAGCGCCAGCTCAATCTGCTGATCGACGCCTTCCGCATCGACCGGTCGATGGTGGAGCTGGAGGTGCTGCTCGAAAACGCCCGGACGCCGGATGGCGGACCGGTGACCCGCGCCGACCTGGACAAGGGTCGGATCGTGCTGGTGCTCTACGGCCGCCCGGATTGCGAGGCCTGCGACGAGCTGGTTGCCGAGCTGGAGCGCTGGCTCGATGACCGACCGGAACTGGACCCGGTGCGGGTCTGGATCCGGCTGCCCTGATGGCCAAGCTGTACTTCTACTATTCGACGATGAATGCCGGGAAGACCACGGCGCTGCTGCAGTCGGCGCACAATTACTGCGAGCTCGGCCTCCGGCCGTGCCTGCTGACCCCGGCGCTGGACGACCGGGCCGGGCGCGGCAGGATCCGGTCCCGGATCGGGCTCGAGTCCGGGGCCTTCGCGTTCGAAACCGACGAAGACCTGCTCGCCGCCGTCGAGGCCGACCTCGAGGCACGCGGCCCGATCGCCTGCGTGCTGGTCGACGAGGCCCAGTTCCTGTCGCGCGACCAGGTCCACCAGCTCGGCGAAGTCGTCGATCGGCTCGGCATCCCGGTGCTCGCCTTCGGCCTGCGCACCGATTTCCGCGGGGAACTGTTCACCGGCAGCCAATACCTGCTGGCCTGGGCCGACGAACTGAAGGAACTCAAGACCATCTGCCACACCGGCTCGAAAGCCACAATGGTCGTGCGCGTCGACGAGGCCGGCCGCGCCATCACCGACGGCGCCCAGGTCGAGATCGGCGGCAACGACCGCTACGTGCCGGTCAGCCGGGCGGAGTTCAAGCGGGTGTTCTTCGGCGGCGAGCGGGCGAAGATGCTGGAGCGGCACGGGAAAGAGGCAGGAAACTAGCGTAGCCCGCCGGAACGCGATTCGATCGTCCCACCCTCCACCCCCCAACCAGCCTCCAGCAAACGATCCGGCTGCGGACGGGCGCATCGCGCGCGACGATGCCGACCGCCTGGCCGACAGGGGCAGCCGGTTGCCTCGACAACCCCTCAGCGCGCGGAACCAACTTGTACATCCAGCCGCGCATCGATCTCGTCCAGGGCCTCCCAGGTCAGCGGCAGCAGCGGCACGTAGGTGCCGGCCAGGCCCGGGAACGGGACGAGGATGTCGAAGTGCTGGGCGTTGTCGATCTCCCGGTAGACCAGCCGGGATGCTCCGGCGGCGCGAGCCGCCTCGACGTAGGGACGGGCGCTGAACGCGGCCGGGATCAGGCCGTCCTGGCGGCCGTGCAGCAGGATCACCGGGATGTCCGGCAACTCGGCGGTCGCCCGAGTGGCCTTGACGGCGCGCCGCAGCGCCCGGGCATCGGCCGTATCGCCGGTCCAGAGTTCGCGCAGGCAGGCCAGGCGCCCGAAGTGCGGGTCCGGCGACTCGGCGTCGACGGATTGCACCCACTCCACGCCGGCGCCCGGCACGACGCCCGACGAGTTCGCCCACCAGAGGTTTCGCGCGATCTCGCCGGCCGCGACCACAGCGCCGTCCGGTGCGCGGACGCCGGTGGTGTAGCCGCAGGGCATGGCGTCGACCGGCGTGCGCAGGTACGCCGAGCCATACAGCGCGGCCACCGACCGCCAGACGTCCAGCGTCACGTTGACGGCCACCTGGGTCATCGCGTCGGCGTCGAAGCCGCCGGCCTCGAGCGCGACGCGCGCCGCTGCGGGCGTCGGCGCATCGATGAAGCCGGCCTCGGCCAGCGATTCGCAGCGCGCCCGTCCGGGCCCGACCAGCATCGGGTTGGCGAACGGCAGGCCGGCCAGTGCGTCCGGGTCGGCCAGCACGCAGGGCTGCAGCAGCGCCGCTTCGGTCGCGTAGTCGAACAGCGGCCGCGCACCGGGCACGGTGACGTTGGGCGCGGCGACCACGGCCGCGTCGAACAGGCCCGGCGGCGCCTGCTCCAGCGCGCGCAGCACCGCCCCGCCGCCGTTGGACAGGCCGACGGCGATCACCCGGACCTCGGGCATCGGGCCGTCGCCCGGCCACAGATCGGCCAGCGTCTCCAACCCGAATCGAGCGGCCTCGATCGTATAGCGGCCCCAGTCGGCTTCAGGATGATCGCCGGAATGCGCTTGCGGCACCGACACGCGAAGCGCGTCGAGGGCCTCCGGCTCGAAACCCAGCTCGGCCTCGCCGCGCGCGGCGCGCGTGCCGTCCAGCGTGACGCCGGTATCGCTTGGATGGTCGAAAAGGTCGGTGCCGGCGCCCTTGTCGGTGGTCGCGAACGCGCAGCCGCGCGGCAGCGCCCACGGCCCGCCGACCGGCAGCGCGCCGTAGATTCCGCGCGAACCCGACGAGGCCGAGACCA
>CAZJSH010000195.1:0-2769 GCA_964548715.1 uncultured Halomonas sp.
TAAATCGCATGGAGTGAAAGCGCGCAATCCGGCTGGACATGTTGCCGGAATTGCCCGTTCAGGAATTTCGGCGGTCCGGCCCTGATTCATGCACTCCCGGCGTCGCGCTTCGGCATCCCTCCATGCACGGCCGGGCGCCCCGCCGCAGGGATACCGCACGCAACGAGACCTGATTCTCTTTCCCGCCGGATGCCCTTGTCGCGAAGCCAGGCGGTCGAGGCCGCATCGAGCTCTGAATTGACAAGACTTGACATTCGGGCGTGGAAATACTCCATAGACTGAGCCTGCCGATACGCGGCGCTCGACGGAGACTGGACAACAACGAGGCTGACGGATTCCGGAAGCGGCCGGGCAGATATTCCGGTCCCGACCGTGCGGAGAGTCAGGCGGCTCTTATCGATAGCGCGGATGACGAATTCGCTTGCCGGAATGCTGGCGATCGCCGGGGGATGGCATGCGGGCCATGGCGTGGACATCCACGCCCCGACAAGAGCCATTCGACACGCCCCATGGCCCGGTAGCCAGCTCATGGTTGCACGGCCCCGGGTGGCTCGAGAATGCCTTTCGCGCTGTTGAAAGGCCGATGAGTGAACCCCCTCCAGCCACCGCCTACCAATTTCACGGAGCAAATCGACATGACCCATCCTGGTGAACAACGATCGTCGCGATGGCCTGCCCGGAGAACGGCACTGCTGTGCGCGGTGATGCTCATGGCCAGCTTCACGGCGCGTGCCGAGCTGCAGTGGCCGCAACAGATTCCGGCAGACGAAGGCACGATCGTCGTTTACCAGCCCCAGCCCGAACGGCTGAACGGCAACGTCCTGGAAGGACGCGCTGCGATGGCCCTGGAACTCAACGGCCAGGAAGAGCCAGTGTTCGGCGCGATGTGGTTCAGCGCAAAACTGGATACCGACCGGGACGCCGGCATTGCGCAGGTCTACGACATCAGGGTGATCGACGTGGCCTGGCCCGATTCCCGGGATGCAGGCGAACAGCGGTTCACGTCCATTGTCGAAGCTTCGTTGCCGGAAAGCGGCTTTCGAATTTCGCTGGACCGGCTGACCTCGAGTCTTGCAACCGCCGAGCTGGTTGAACAGAGTCTCGAAAATCTCAATACCGAACCCCCGGAAATCCTGTTCCGGGAGGAATTGGCGGTGCTGCTGACCTACGACGGCAGCCCGCGCATGACGGATATCGAAAACAGTCCCTATGCGCGCGCCATGAATGCACCCATGGCCGTGGTGTGCGCGCGTCGAGGCAGTTCATGCTGGGTGGCCAGCGGCTCCTTCTGGTACACCTCGAGCGATCCAATGGGCCCCTGGACCGCGACCGACTCACCGCCGGCCGAACTCGTACAGATGATGCCTGAACCGGCCTCCTCCACCCCTGAACCGGGAAAACAGCCCACGATCGTCGTCGCCACCGAGCCCACGGAACTGATCGTCAGCGATGGCGCACCCGAATGGACGCCACTTCCCGGCGGCGATCTGCTCTACGTATCCAATACCGAGTCGCCGTGGCTACGGGAGGTCAGCACAGGCAACATGTATCTGCTGCTCTCCGGTCGGTGGTTCCGGAGCAAGTCCGAGGACGGGCCATGGGTATTCGTGAAACCGGATGAACTGCCGCCCAGCTTTGCAGCCATACCGCCGGCCTCCGAGATCGGCGGCCTGCGCACATCCGTGGCCGGCACGCCGGAAGCCGAAGACGCCATGCGTAACGCAGCCATTCCACAGACCGCCGCCATCAAACGCGATGAAGCGACGCTTACCGTGGATTACGACGGCCAGCCGAGGTTCGAAGGCATCAGGGGCACGGAGATTTCCTATGCGGTCAATACCGGGTCGCAGGTATTGGTCATCGGCGGCCGCTATTACGCATTGGATAACGGCGTCTGGTTCGTATCGGCTTCCGCGACCGGACCCTGGGACGTTGCGGATGAAATCCCGAAGGAACAGATCGACAGGATCCCGCCGACCTCTCCGGTCTACAACGTGACCTATGTCGACATCTACGAAAGTACGCCCACGCTCGTCTACGTGGGTTACCGACCCGGTTACCTGTGGTCGTTTCCCTACTACGGCGTCCCGGTGTACGGCACCGGCTGGCATTACCCGCCGTATTACGGTCGATGGTTCTATCCGCGACCGCCCACATGGGGCTTCAACGTTGGCTACAACCCCTGGACCGGATGGAACTTCGGCCTTTCCTACAGCAGTGGATTCTTCAATTTCGGCATGCGATGGGGTGCCGGTTACGGCGGCGGATATCGACCGGGAGGCTGTTGCGCGGGTTGGTACGGCGGTGGCTATCGCGGGCCGACCATCATCAATACCGGCAATATCAACATCGGCAACAACATCAGCATCGGCAATCGAGCCGGAATCAGCAATCGGCTGGCCAGCATTCGCAGCAACCCCGGTAACCGGATGGACCGGTCGGCCAATATCTACAACCGTGCCGCAAACAGAGGCCGCGTGGCTGACCGTGCTGCAGTTTCGCGCGACCTCAAGCTCGCGCGTCCGGCGGTCGGCCGCGACAACAATGTCTTCGCGGACCGATCTGGCCAGGTCGTCAGGCGTGACGGCCAGAAATGGCAGACCCGTGAGAGCGGCGCGTGGAAGGACACCGGCGCCGTCGTTCAGCGGCCGCCGAACCGCCAGCCTGCGACGCGGCCGGCCACGCCTGGCGCGGGGTCATTCACCCGCCCGCAGATTCGCGATCGCGGCCCTGTGACTCGACCCGGCGTCTCCACCACACGGCCTGCCA
>CAZJSH010000196.1:0-2731 GCA_964548715.1 uncultured Halomonas sp.
GATCGCGGCCAGCACGCCGAACGGCGTGACCAGCACCGACATGATCAGCACCATGACCACGGTGCCGAAGATCGCCGGGAAGATGCCACCCTCGGTGTTGGCCTCGCGCGGGAACCCGGTCAGGAAATCCTTGATGCGGTGACCGTAGAAGACCAGCTTGCCGCCCAGTCCCATCGCGTTGTTCTTCGACGCCATCACGACGTTGGCCAGCGGGATACGGACCTCGGTGCCGTCGGCTGTGCGAGCGATCAGCGTGTCGCGCTCGCTCTGGTCGATCAATTGGTTGCGCTCCGTCTGGATGTCGGCGAACCGGCGATCCAGTGTCTCTTCCCGCGCCCGAAGATCGGCCTCCCGGGCGCTGCGCTCGGCGTCCATGACGCCCTCGATGTCCATGCGGCGTCGCTCCAGCCGGATCCGCTCGATTCCGCTGTTGATCGCACCGATATCGACCTTCTCCAGTCGGCGGATCTGCGCTTGGAGATCGTTGGCCCGCCCGATCGCGTCCTGCAGGGCCGGCCACATCCGCTCGCCCGCGATCCGTTCATCGCCGGACTCCAGCGCAACGGGAAAGCCGTAGAAATTCCCCCATTCCCGCCGCTCGACGCGCATCGCGGCCTCGGGATAGGTCCACTCGCCGATCTGCGATTCGAGGTACCAGACGAAGTCACGCCCGGTCACGTCCCGGTTGCCGAGCTTGAACAGGTAGCGAGTGACCAGCGTCTGATCGTCGGGAATGGCCGTGCCGGCCTCCCGAACGCGCTGCGCCGGCAGCGTCTCGGTATTGGTCTCGACGCCGAGGATCGTCTGCGTCTGGCCGTCGACCGTTACCGTGGTCTGGATCAGCGGCGCCGGCCAGAAATGACTGAAGCCGCGTACCGCGATCAGCAGGAACAGGCCGACGACCATGATCAGCGAAATCGCCAGGCCGCCCCCGATCATCCAGATCCAGGGGTCGCCCGACCTGAACCAGGCGCGGGTCGTCTGCGTGGAGGTCTGAGGGCTCATCGCGGGCTCACAGGCTGCTGTAGCGGGCGCGCAGACGCTGGCGGACCAGCTCGGCGATGGTGTTGACCAGGAAGGTCAGCGCGAACAGGACCAGCCCGGCCAGGAACAGGATCCTGTAATGGGTCGAGCCGACCGCGGTCTCGGGCAGCTCTACCGCGATGTTGGCCGAGAGCGTGCGCATGCCCTCGAAGATATTGAAGTTGACCACCGGGCTGTTGCCGGTCGCCATCAGCACGATCATGGTCTCGCCGACGGCCCGGCCGAAGCCGATCATGACCGCCGAGAAGATCCCGGGGCTGGCGGTCAGCAGCACGACCCGGGTGACGGTCTGCCAAGGCGTCGCGCCCAGCGCCAGTGAACCTTGCGTCAGGTGCTTGGGCACCGTGAATACGGCGTCCTCGGCAATCGAGAAGATCGTCGGAATCACCGCGAAACCCATCGCGATGCCAACCACCAGCGCGTTGCGCTGATCGTAGGTAATGCCGATGTCGGTAAACCACTGGCGCATCGAGCCGTTGAAGAACCAGACTTCGATCAGGGGAGACAGCAGAATCAGGGCCCAGACCACGAGCGCGATGACCGGCAGCAGAATGATCGCTTCCCAGCCCGGGGCGATGCTCAGCCGCATTTCCCGGGGCAGCTTGCTGAAACCCCAGGCAATGGCGAGGAATGCAAGCGGCAGACCGACCAGCACCGTGAAAACCGCCGGGATATGGTTTTCGACGAACGGCGCCAGCCACAGGCCTGCGAGAAAACCGAGAATCACGGTCGGCAGCGCTTCCATCACCTCGATGGTCGGCTTGACGTAGCCGCGCAGCCGCGGCGCCATGAAATAGGCGGTGTAGATGGCGCCTGCGATGGCCAGCGGTGTGGCGAACAGCATCGCGAACAGCGCCGCCTTGATCGTGCCGATGGTCAGCGGCACCAGCGAGAACTTCGGTTCGAAGCTGTCGGCGCCGGACGAAGCCTGCCAGACATAATCGGGGTCGCCCCGGCCCTCGTACCAGACCTTGCCCCACAGCGCCTTGAGCGATGCTTCCGGATGATTGTTGCGCACATCGTGCACGCTCAGCCGGCCGTCGGCCGATTCGGTGACCAGCTTGTCGTCGACCGGCGAGACCCCGACCGAAACCAACGACGAATCCGAGATGGATTCAAGGAACAGCGTCCGCGCCGACGTCCCGTAATGCAGGCCCAGGAAACCGGCATTGTCGACCGCCGCAAAGCCCTTGCGCGTGTATTCGGGCTGGATGCGCGTGATCGCGCCCGGATGTTGATCGAACTCCCGGACTCGCGTCAGCCGAAAGATGTTGCTGCCGGCGTCGTCGGACTCGTCGCGCGTCAGAAACCACTGACTGAGCCGGCCCTCGGAGGTGCCGATGACCCAGGAGAACGTTCCGTTGAGCATCCGCATCGCGGTGATCCGCTCCCCCTCGTCGACGGCCCGGGCTTCGTCGCGCAGGACCGGCGCGGCCGGATCGGAGATATCGAAATACAGCAGCCGTCCTCGCTCCTGCGCCGCGATCAACGTCCAGAGATTGGCCGTCAGCTCGAGCATGTCGAGCCGGCCCTGAACTGCGGGAAGCGTCCATGCCTGCCGCGAGAACTCGGTCTGACCGGTCAGGAAAGCGGTCCGGGTCCGGAAACGCACCAGCAGCAGTCGCCCGTCCTCGGTCTGCGCCGCGATGCCGGTGTCTTCGCCCGCCTTCTGTACCGCCAGCGCGAC
>CAZJSH010000197.1:0-2718 GCA_964548715.1 uncultured Halomonas sp.
CATGGCGATGGTCCCGGCCGAGCGGTCGAGCAGGAACTCGACGTCGTCCTTGAATCGCAGGATCCGGGTGGTCGCGATGGCCCGAATGTACCGGTCGCTCGAAGCAACGATCTCGAAACTCCGGTCGTCGTCGAGAATGCCCCGGAGCGCCTGCCAGGCCGCTCCCGGATCGCCCTGAATGCGGATCGGGGCGATGTAGTGGGAATCGCCCGGCTCTTCGGCACTGGAAACGCAATTCGGGCTGTCGGGGCAGCGATCGAGCGAGGTGACCTTGTCGGGTTCGGGCATGTTTTCAGGCATTCCGGAGCATCCTGTGAGCAGCAGCGCCACGATAACCGCAGAAAGGAACCTGATGGGCATTGCGCTTGTCCTTCGAATACAAGTGGGGCCGCGGCATGGACGCAGCGTAGGTACTTCGCTGCGCCTTAGTTGATCTGGTGCGTCCAGTTCCACATTGATCACCCTCCGACTTTAAACCGCTCGACAGTTCGCGTGGTTTTTGTTTTCAAGCAGTTCTGTTTCTTGCGCGCGCTCAGGTCGCGATTGTTCGTTGTCAAACCCTCGGCTTCGGCAATGCGGTCTGGAAAGGCGATGGGCAGAGCTGCTTCAATCAGTCCGGCGGACGATTCGACAACCTGAGACGGATCGCCGTTGATGCTGATCGACTTCAGGATTCCGTTCTCATGGAATTGGGCATTGAATTCCGTTTTGGCAAGCCAGCCTGCGTCGTAGTTTACGAAATATAGGTCGCCGATCGGCAAGGCCTCGAACGATTGACGGCTTTCGTTCGAACACAACCAGCCGAGCGACTCATCTGCGTCTGGCTTGAGGCGAAACTCGGTGACCTCGGTAACGAGGACCGTCACCGGCATGCGCACCGGGAATCCAGCACATGGAGACGCGCTGCATGAGGATCCCGTAACGACGATCTCGGTAGCGCACCCGGTGGCCAGCAACAACGGCGAACAGACGGCCGCAGTTCTGAGAATAGAGCGTAGCGGTACTTTCTGATTCAAAGGCCTGCTCCGGTTCGTTGGAATTGGTAGCTGTAGAAACTCAATCACTTACATCTTCGAATGGATCCGGGCGATCCGGATCCACCCCCAGCACGCCGGCCAGCGCTTCCTGGCTCCGATCGGTGCTGAACTCGCACCACAGTGGGAAGTGGTCGCTGACGCGGAAGGTCATCTGGAACGGTGTGAGTTCCTGGAACACGGCGCCGGCGAAGTCGACGACGCCGGCGCGGCCAGTGGGCAGCAGGGTCATGTCGTCGCGGAACCAGCCGATCTGGTCGTAGTGCTTGGCTTCCTGGCCGTAGGTCGTCTTCAGGTTCCGAAGCTCCTCGGGCACCCAGAGGCCTTTCTCGAGGAAGACTTCGAACAGGTCGTTGTCTTCGTCGCGGTCGGTGTTGAAGTCGCCGAGCACGATCAGGTTGGCCTCTTCGGCGTTCGCGAAGCGGGATCGATCGCGGATTTCGTCGGCGGTGTACGTCGCCAGGTTGCGGAGTTCGGGAACACGATCGCTCAGGTCATCGCCGTAGCGAATGTGTGCGGTCAGCAGTGCGAAGCGCTCGCCGCCGGCGTTGAAGCCGACCAGGTACGGCGTTCGGTCGAATTGCTCCTGCGGGTCACCGTCCGGCGTGGGCGGAAGGACGATTTCTCCCGCCAGGCCGGAGGGTGAGACGCGGCGCGTGTCGTACAGATAGGCCGACCGCTCGGTGTTGCCCTTGGCGCCGGCCGTCACGTCGCTCATCATGACGCTCCAGTGCGGTCCGAGAAAGCGTTCGGTCAGCAGGCGAAGCGCGGAGGTTTCGCGCTTGACTTCCTGAATGGCCACGACATCGAAGCGCTGGATGACTTCGGCAATCAGCGCCAGCCCCCGAAGATTGCGCTTTGGTGAACCCGGATTCTCCGACCACTGATCATGGTAGCCGCCGAGACTGCGGATATTCCAAGTGCCGAGGATGAAATTGTGATCGGTTTGCCGGGGCGGGACCTCAGTGGCATCAAGCCGCCGCCGCAGCCGCACAATGTCCTCGACGACGTAATCGGGATACTGGTGATAGTTCATCGACCCACCGCCTCTGGCCGTCTTGCCGAAACGACCTTTCGCTTGCCCCGGGGCGAGTATGCTCCGGTCCAGCAGTGAAATGCAAACGAGGACGCGCGCACGCCTGATCCTGGCGGAGCTGGTCGATCATGGGCAGGACTCGTTCGGGTTCTTCCGCCCCGCCACGCGCGGCCCGCTCGCCTGTCGATCCTGCCTATCATGGAGCCAGTTCAGCACGGATGGACCCGATGACCCGGACACGCAGCGTTGTGGATGCCGATGAGGCCGAGGCCAGGGCCGGATGGTGGCCGGCATGACGGCCGCTGGTGCGGCGAAGCGCCGGCGGATCCTGCTGGGTGTCGCCGCGGCGCTGGCGCTGGTCTCGATTGCGTTCGCGCTGGTCCGGCTCGGACAGGGCGAGGTCGGCGTCGCGACCGAGCGCAGCTGGCTGGGCCCGACGCCGGTGACGGTCTACCGGCCGAGCGCGGAGCTTCGCGCGGCCTCGGCCGAGGCCCGGGGCCTTGATCCCGGCGAAGGACTGCCGGTGGTGCTGATCTCGCACGGCTTCGCCGGCTCGCAGCAGCTGATGGAGACCTACGCCTACGCGCTGGCCCGCAACGGCTATCTCGCGGTGAGCTTCGACTACTACGGGCACGGCCGCAACCTGAT
>CAZJSH010000198.1:0-2631 GCA_964548715.1 uncultured Halomonas sp.
GCCAGCACTTCGCCGGCCTGGCGCTCCAGTGCCCGCCCGACCCGGTCGGTGAACAGTGTTACGGCGGTCAGCGCGGCTGCGGCGACGCCGAGACCGACGACCAGCATCCACAACGCGCCGGAGCGGCCCTGGCGCAGCAACAGCCGGCTGGAAAGTCGCCAGGCGTTCATGCCGGATCGGCCGCCTCGGCCTGCATCTCGAGCCGGCCGTCGGTGATCACGGCCGTTCGGTCGCAGCGCTGCGCCAGCGCCGGGTCGTGCGTGACCAGCACCAGTGACGTACCGTGGTCGCGGTGGATACGGAACAGCAGGTCGGCGACCTGGTCGCCGGTGCGGCGGTCGAGGTTGCCGGTCGGCTCGTCGGCGAACAGCAGCACCGGTCCGGGTGCAAACGCCCGCGCGATGGCGACGCGCTGCTGCTCGCCGCCCGACAGCTGTCGCGGGTAGTGGTCGAGCCGGTGATCCAGCCCGACCTCGCGCAGCGCGGCTTCGGCCGGTTCGCGCGGCGCGTGAACGCCGGCGATCTCGAGCGCGAGCATCACGTTTTCCCGCGCAGTGAGGCTGGGCATCAGGTGGAACGACTGGAACACGAAGCCGACCCGCTTTCGCCGCAGTTCGGCGCGGCCATCTTCGTCGAGGTCCTCCAGTGGCGCGCCGTCCAGCTGGATGCTGCCGGCGGTCGGCAGCTCCAGTCCGGCCAGCAGCCCGAGCAGCGTGGTCTTGCCCGAGCCCGAGGCGCCGATGATCGCCAGCGTTTCGCCCGGCATCAACGCGAGGTTGATATCGTGGAGAATATCGAGCCGCCCGCCGGGCGCGTCGACGTGGAAGCCCACGTCGCGGGCGAGCAGCAGCGGTTGGGCCGCGGTCGATGCGGCGTCGGAAGGAGAGTGTTCGCGTGTCACGTTGGTTTCGTTTCCTGTGGTTGATCGCAGTGCTTGCCGGTTCGTCCGCACAGGCCGCAACCGTCGTCGTCCTGGGCGACAGTCTGTCCGACGCCTACGGGATGGCGCGTGAAGCCGGCTGGGTCGCGCGCCTCGACGAGACCCTCGGCGCCGACCACCGGATCATCGACGGCAGCATCTCCGGCGACACTTCGTCCGGCGCGCTGGAGCGGCTCGACGGCCTGCTCGACGCTCATCCGGCCGACGTCCTGCTGGTCATTATCGGTGGAAACGACGGCCTGCGCGGGTTGCCGGCCGACGAACTGAAGCGCAACCTCGAGCAGATCGTCGCCCGCGGCCAGCGCGCGGGCGCCGAGGTCCTGCTGATGCAGGTCCGCCTGCCGCCGAACCTGGGCCCCCGCTACGTGCGGGCGTTCGAAGCGGTCTACCCGGCAGTCGCCGAGTCCCGGGACGTGGAGTGGGTGCCGTTCTTTCTCGAGCCGCTGTTCGACGAGCCGGGGATGCTGATGGACGATGGCATCCATCCCACCGAGGCAGCCCAGCCACGGCTGGCCGAGTTGATCCGGCCGACCGTAGAAGCGGCGATCGCGCGGCTCGAAGAGGGTGTGCCGGTCGGCGACTGAGCGCGTCGACTTGTCCTGAGTCAACTGTCCCGGCCCGGTGGCCCGCTAGTCTGGCGTCCGGTTCATTCCAGGACGGAACACGCCGATGACCACGGACATCGGAACGCAGCCCGAAACGGCGCCCGCAGCCCCGGGGACGCCGTCGAACACTCTTTCGATCGCGATTTCCGGCAGCGGCGGGGCCGGTGTGATGACGGTCGGCGAACTGCTGCTCGACGCCGCCGCCCGGGCCGGTCTGTACGGCCGGATGGGTCGGACCTTCGGGCCGCAGATCCGGGGCGGCGAGGCCGCGGCGCTGCTGCGCCTGTCGAGCCGCCCCGTCGAGGGCGTCGGCGACGCCTACGACCTGCTGGTCGCGCTGGACTGGGGCAATATCGACCGGTTCGCCGACGAGATTCCGCTTGCCTCAGACAGTCGGGTGCTGTTCGAGGCCCGGGCCGGCGAAGTGCCCGAAATCATCGCGCGCACCGGCGCCCGGCTCCTCGAGCAGCCCTACGGCGAAATTGCCCGCGGCGTGCGCGGCGGGCGGTCGAACCTGGTGGTGCTCGGCCAGCTGGCGCGGATACTGGCGCTGGACCCCGAAGTCGTTCGCGATGCCGTGCGCGGCCGGTTCGGCGGCACGGCGATCGACACCGCGCTGGCGGTGCTGGACCTCGGACTGGACCGGGCGCCGCCCATCGATCGTCCCATCAAGCGGTCCAGCGCGGGCGCGACCGGCGGGTCGACGGCGTCCTTGCCGCCGGCTACGCCTCGCTGGAACCTCAGCGGCAACCAGGCAGCCGGGCTCGGCGCGCTGCGCGGCGGCGTGCGTTTCGTGGCCGCCTATCCGATCACGCCGGCCACCGACCTGCTCGAATGGCTGGCCGTCGAACTGCCGGCCGTCGAGGGTCACCTGGTCCAGGCCGAGGACGAACTGGCCGCCGTCAATATGTGCATCGGCGCGAGCTTCGGCGGCGTGCCGGCGATGACGGCGACTTCCGGGCCGGGCCTCGCGCTGATGCTCGAATCGGTGGGCCTGGCGGTGGCCGCCGAAGTGCCCATGGTCATCGTCGACGTGATGCGCGGCGGCCCGTCGACCGGGATCCCGACCAAGTCCGAGCAGACCGA
>CAZJSH010000199.1:0-2595 GCA_964548715.1 uncultured Halomonas sp.
TTCAACCGCTCTGCCACCTCTCCGAAACTGAATTGTCGCTCAATCAGCGGCTCTCTGCGAGCCGCAAGACCCATGCATGGACTGCGCGCCTGCGGCGCTTGCCCTGCGCTGCGCTCCGGGTTGCTCCGGCCGCTGCGCGGCCTGCACATCGAGCTCGCTTCGCTCGGTTCAACCGCTCTGCCGCATCTCTGGTAACTCATTCTGACCCAGACAACCGACGAATGCACAGCAATGATTTTTTCCATAGAAGAAAAGCATCGGGCATGAATCATCAATTCGATATATCAATCCCAGAGCAACAATCAATTGGACGAATTAGCAAATTCGAATCTATAGTTCTTGGCAATTCTCACGCCGTCGTCAAGCCTGTTCACGGCGCAGAGCAACCAAGGAGATTCGACAATGAGCACAACCGGAAAATGCCCCGTGATGCATGGCGCCAACAGTTCGACCGGCAAATCCAACATGGAGTGGTGGCCGAACGCCCTGAACCTGGACATCCTCCACCAGCACGATCGCAAGACCGATCCGATGAATCCGGACTTCAAATACCGTGAGGCCGTCCGCGATCTCGACGTCGCGACGCTGAAGAAGGACCTGGTCGACCTGATGACCGACAGCCAGGACTGGTGGCCGGCCGACTGGGGCCACTACGGCGGGCTGATGATCCGGATGGCCTGGCACGCGGCCGGCTCCTATCGAACGGCCGACGGCCGCGGGGGCGGCGGCACCGGCAACCAGCGGTTCGCGCCGCTGAACTCCTGGCCCGATAACGTCAATCTCGACAAGGCCCGCCGGCTGCTGTGGCCGATCAAGAAGAAGTACGGCAACAAGATCAGCTGGGCCGACCTGATCCTCCTGGCCGGCAACGTGGCCTACGAGTCGATGGGCCTGAAGACCTTCGGCTTCGCATTCGGCCGCGAGGACATCTGGCATCCGGAAGAAGACATCTACTGGGGCTCGGAGAAGGAATGGCTGGCGCCCAGCGGCGGTGAAGGCAGCCGGTATTCCGGCGAGCGCGATCTCGAGAACCCGCTGGCCGCGGTGATGATGGGGCTGATCTACGTCAACCCCGAAGGCGTGGACGGCAACCCGGATCCGCTGAAGACGGCGCACGACGTCCGCGTGACCTTCGCCCGGATGGCGATGAACGACGAAGAGACCGTCGCGCTGACCGCTGGCGGCCACACGGTCGGCAAGTGCCACGGCAACGGCGACGCCGCCCTGCTCGGCCCGGACCCGGAAGCAGCAGGACCCGAGGAACAGGGACTGGGCTGGAACAACCATACGAAGCGAGGCGTCGGGCGGGATACGGTGACCAGCGGCATCGAGGGGGCCTGGACGACCCACCCGACGACCTGGGACAACGGCTATTTCCACCTGCTGCTGAACTACGACTGGGAACTGAAGAAGAGCCCGGCCGGGGCGTGGCAGTGGGAGCCGATCGACATCCGCGAGGAAGACAAGCCGGTCGACGTCGAGGACCCCTCGATCCGTCTCAACCCGATCATGACCGACGCCGACATGGCGATGAAGATGGATCCCGCGTACCGGAAGATCTCGGAACGGTTCTACAAGGATCCGGACTATTTCACCGAAGTATTCGCGCGCGCCTGGTTCAAGCTGACTCACCGCGACATGGGGCCGAAGTCACGCTACATCGGCCCGGAAGTACCCGAAGAGGACCTGATCTGGCAGGACCCGGTCCCGGCCGGTTCGCCCGACTACGACGTCGACGCGGTCAAGGCCTTGATCGCCGAGCGGACCCGGGACGCCGGTCTCGACGTCGGCGACCTGGTCGCCACGGCCTGGGACAGCGCCCGTACCTTCCGCGGCTCGGACATGCGCGGCGGCGCCAACGGCGCACGGATCCGCCTGGCCCCGCAGAAGGACTGGGAAGGCAACGAGCCGGAACGTCTGCAGCGCGTGCTGGACGTCCTGGAGCCGATCGCCGCCGAAAGCGGTGCGAGCGTGGCCGATGTGATCGTGCTGGCCGGCAATGTCGGTGTCGAGCAGGCGGCGAAGGCCGCGGGCGTCGAGGTCGACGTCCCATTCGCGCCGGGCCGCGGCGACGCCACCCAGGACATGACCGACGTCGAGTCCTTCGACGTGCTGGAACCGATCCACGACGGCTACCGGAACTGGTTGAAGAAGGACTACGTGGTCAGCGCCGAGGAACTGATGCTCGACCGCACCCAACTGCTGGGACTGACCGCACCCGAAATGACCGCACTGGTCGGCGGCATGCGCGTGCTGGGCACTAACCACGGCGGCGCAAAGCACGGCGTGTTCACCGACCGTGTCGGCGCGCTGAGCAACGACTTCTTCGTGAACCTGACCGACATGGCCAACCGCTGGGTGCCGACCGGCGAGAACCTCTACGAGATCCGCGACCGGGCCAGCGACGAGCTGCGCTGGACGGCCACCCGGGTCGACCTGGTGTTCGGATCGAACTCCATCCTGCGGTCCTACGCCGAGGTCTATGCCCAGGACGACAACCGCGAGAAGTTCGTGCGCGACTTCGTCGCCGCCTGGACCAAGGTGATGAACGCGGATCGGTTCGATCTCGATTGAACCCCGGCCCGGCCTTCGGGC
>CAZJSH010000200.1:0-2575 GCA_964548715.1 uncultured Halomonas sp.
TCACCGGCCCGCTGTTCCGCATGGTTGCGCGCGAGGAAGCCTGGCTGCACGAGCGCATCACCATGCTGGGCCAGCAAAGCGCGGCCGCGAGCATCGCCCACCTGGTCCTCGAGCTTGCCGATCGACTGGCCATGGGATCCGGTGAGCCGTCGGTCGAAGTGTTCGACCTGCCGCTGAACCAGGAGCAGATCGGTAGCATCGTCGGTATCACCTCGGTCCATGTCAGCCGGACGCTGACGCAGCTCGCGCAGGACGGCCTGATCGAGATGAACGAGGGCTCGGTCCGAGTGCTCGACCGCTCGCGCTGCGAGATGCTCGCCGAATACGAGCCCCGCCGAATGCGGCTGCCGTCGAACTGAACCATTCGAGCCGGGCAGCGCCCGGGCGCCTGTCCGTCCCTGGGCCGGCCGGTCGCGGCGTGATCGCGTTGCGACGCCCGATCCTGCCCGTTTGCTCGAGTCCCGCCCGTTAACTCAAGTCAATGCGACGACGCTGGACGCGTTCTATCTTCGATTGCGTGCATGCCTGCGTCGTCGATCCACCGCTGGAATCGTCGCGTGGGAATTTTAGCGGGCATGTGCGCCGGGATCGAGAAACCGCACCGGGGTGTGCATGAACCAAGACAGACAGGGCTCCAGGAGATGGCAGGACCGGGCGCGAACCGCAGTGCACCGGTCGTCGACCGGTCGTGAGACAGGCGTCGGGTCGCTGTCCGGCACCTCGCGGCTGCCCGATCTCCCGGCAGAGGCCGAGCGCGTCTATTTCCTCAAGCGGTATCTGTCCGAACAATCCGCAGCCGGATTTCGTTTCGGCCGCTCCGGATCGGTCGCCGAATGCTGGAAGGAGCGATTGCGCCACGTACTCGGCGTCCGCTTCGAGCCGGGTCACAGCATCGGCATCTTGCGCAATGGCGATGAAATCTTCCCTGGCATGCTCGATGCGATCGAATGTGCTGAACACAGCATCGAGTGTCAGTCGTTCATCTTCTGGAAGGGTGAAATCGCAGAACGCTTCTGCAGGGCCCTGGTCGAGCGGGCCGCCGCCGGCGTGCGCGTCCGGATCGTTCTCGACGGCGTCGGCAGCGCGCCGATGCCGAGCCGGCTGAGGAAGCAGTTCGAGCGCAGTGCCGTCGACGTGCGGACCTTTCACCCCGTGCCGCACTGGAAGTTCTGGGGCCTGGACACGCGCACGCACCGCAGGATCCTGGCCATCGACGGCAAGCGCGCCTTCACCGGAGGCGTGGGTATCGCCGAGGCGTGGACCGGCGACGCCGACGATGCCGACCACTTTCGCGAAACCCAGTTCGAGATTACCGGGCCGGCCGTGGGTGCCTTGCGCGCCGCGTTCTTCGCCAGCTGGGCGGCTGCAGGCGGCGCGTTTCCGGCCGATATCCACATCCCGGGGCCGACCCGGTCGACCGGCGTCGGCGCAGCGGTAGTCGCCTCGCAGGGCGCCGAGGAATGGTCGAAGGCGGCGTTGATGTTCCAGGGGCTGGTCCGGCTCGCCGACGAACGACTCGAGATCGTCACGCCGTACTTCGTTCCGGGAAGCGCGCTGGCCGAAGCGCTGGTGTCGGCGGCCCGGCGGGGCGTGCAGATCCGGATCATGGTCAGCGGCCGGAACACCGACCACCGTCTTTCGCGCTGGGCCGCCCAGCGGACGTATCGGGAACTGATCGACGCCGGTATTGAGATCCACGAGTACGACCGGACGCTGCTGCACACCAAGGCGGTCATTGTCGATCGCAGGCTGTGCTGCATCGGATCACCGAACATGAATCAGCGTTCGCAGCGCCTGGACGATGAAATCGCCGTGCTGGTCGATGACCCCAAGCTGGCCGATGAATTGCTCGGCGACTTCGATGCCGACCGGGCGGCCTGCCGGATCATCGACCGCGAAACCTGGTCGCGCCGCGGCGTGGTTCAGCGCCTCCGGGAATGGTGGGCCGGGCGTCTCGAAGCCCAGCTCTGAGGTCGCGGTTCGATTCGCCCGCCCCGATGATTTTCCGGCGTGGCGTTGTTCCTTCTACACAATCGGATGCATACGTATGAGCGAATTCTTCGAACCCCTGCTGAAGATGCTTGCGGCCTTCGTGCTGGCAATGCCTGCCGCCATCAATCGCGAGCGCTACAGCCAGATCATGGGCCTGCGCACGTTTCCGCTGGTCTCGCTCGGCGCCTGCGCCTATGTCGTGGTGGCGATGGCCGTCATCGGCCCAGGGCACCCCGACGCAACCGCCCGGATCATGCAAGGCATCCTGACCGGAATCGGCTTCATCGGTGGCGGCGCCATCCTGAAAGGCGAAAACCGCGTGCGCGGCACCGCCACTGCAGCCACCATCTGGGCCCTGGGCGCCATGGGCGCTGCCGTAGCGTTCGAGCAGTGGCTGGTCGCCGGCGTGCTGAGCGTCGTGGCCTGGCTGGCCCTGAGCGTGCTGTTCCAGGTCAAGGAAGAAGTTGACCACGACTACGACCGAGAGGGCGACGTGGATTGAATCGCCCCGGCTTCTCTAGACACTCTTGAGCCGTTTTTCTGCTGCCTTCTCGTACTCTACCGGCGACAGTCCGTCATTGGA
>CAZJSH010000201.1:0-2454 GCA_964548715.1 uncultured Halomonas sp.
TCCGGCAGCGGCCGCTCCTGCCAGATCAATGCCGTGCCGTGCGCGACCGTTGTCGCCGCGAGCAGCACGAGGGCCGTGAACCAGGCCGCGGCCCGGCCGCACAGCGAAGCCGAGGATCGTGCAGTCTCTTGCCGAGTCATCGCGAAGCCCCATCCATAGCCAACGCCTGCCGATCACCGTAGCCGATGCACCGGGAGGGATCAACGGGTCGTGCGCGCTGTCGATGTTGCCCGGATCGGCTACCATTCCCGCATGCCACGTCAGGGCCGGTGCATTCCGGCGCCGCATCCCGATGAACGACCTTCCTTCTGCCGATGACCACGCGCGCCTGATCGGCGCCAGCGCCGAGGGCGACGAGGCTCGCGTGGAGGCCAGCCTGCGGCCGACCCGGCTCGCGGAATACGTCGGCCAGAAGACGATGAAGGACCGGCTGGGCATCTACCTCGAGTCGGCCCGCAACCGCGCCGAGGCGCTGGACCACGTGCTGATCTTCGGCCCGCCGGGGCTGGGCAAGACCACCCTGGCCAATGTGATTGCCGCCGAGATGGGCACCCAGCTGCGCCAGACCTCCGGGCCGGTGCTGGAGAAGGCCGGCGACCTGGCCGCCATGCTCACCAACCTCGAGCCCGGCGACGTGCTGTTCGTCGACGAGATCCATCGCCTGTCGCCGGTGGTCGAAGAGGTGCTGTACCCGGCGATGGAGGATTACCGGATCGACATCATCATCGGCGAAGGGCCGGCGGCGCGATCGATCCAGCTCGACCTGCCGCGCTTCACGCTGGTCGGCGCGACGACCCGCGCCGGTCTGCTGACCTCGCCGCTGCGCGACCGCTTCGGCATCGTCGAGCGGCTGGAGTTCTACGACGTTGGCGACCTGGCGAAAATTGTCGCGCGCTCGGCCGGCATCCTCGGCATCGAATGCGACGCGAAGGGCGCGGCCGAGATCGCGCGCCGTTCGAGGGGGACACCGCGAATCGCCAACCGGCTGCTGCGCCGGGTGCGCGACTTCGCCGAAGTCCGCGCCGAGGGCCGGATCGGCGGCCGGGAAGCCGGCGATGCGCTGGAAATGATGCAGGTCGACGCCGAGGGCTTCGACCAGCTCGACCGCCGCCTGCTGCAGATCCTGGTCGAGCATTTCAACGGCGGGCCGGTCGGCGTCGAATCGCTGGCCGCCGCGCTGTCGGAAGAGCGCGGCACGATCGAGGACGTCATCGAGCCCTACCTGATCCAGCAAGGATTTCTCGTCCGCACCGCGCGCGGCCGCATGGCCACCGACCGGACCTGGCGCCACCTGGGCCTGAAGCCGCCGTCGGGGCAGGGCGCGCCGGTCGGGGACCTGTTCCAGCGGGGCGACGAGAAATGAGCGAGGGTGCAGACCCGAGTAACCCTTCCTTCCGCTACCGCGTCTACTGGGAAGACACCGACGCCGGCGGGGTGGTCTACCACGCGCGCTATCTCCAGTTTCTCGAACGCGCCCGCTCCGACTGGCTGGCTTCGATCGGGGTGCACCAGGTGCCGCTCCGCAAGGAACACGGCGTGGTCTTCGCGATCACGAAGATGCAGCTGGATTTCCGCCGGCCGGCGCGGCTGGAAGATGAACTCTCGGTCACGGTTGGCGTCCTAGCGGTCGGTCGGCTGAAGATGGAGTTCGAACAACGGATCGAGCGCGAAGGCGAACTGCTGTTGACCGCGACGGTACAGGCGGCCTGCCTGGACGCCGAACGCTTCTCCCCGGCGCGCACGCCGGTCGAGGTGCGCGAGCGGATCACCGCGGCGGTGAGCGTGATGAGGGACTAGGGGCGAGGGACGAGTGCGCTGCGTTGATCCACTCGTCCCTCGTCCCTCGTCCCTCGCCCCTAAGCGCCCATCCTTAACGCGCCTTGAAGCCGGAATGAACCATACTCGCCCCTCATCTCTTCCCCTCGTCCCTCGCACAGGAACCTGAATCCCGAATGAGTACCGACATGAACGTCTGGAGCCTGATCCTGGAGGCCACGATCGTGGTCCAGCTGGTCATGGCCGTGCTGCTGGCCGCCTCCGTGGTGTCCTGGATGATCATCTTCGCCAAGCGCACGATGCTCAGGCGCATCGACAAGCGCTCGAAGGAGTTCGAGGACAAGTTCTGGTCCGGCGCCGATCTCGGCCAGCTCTACGACCGCATCGCCAGCGAGAAGAAGGTCAACGAAGGGTTGGAGACGATCTTCGAGGCCGGTTTCCGCGAGTTCACCCGGTTGCGCGAGGAAAAGCGCGTCTCGCCGGACACGCTGGCCGAGGGCGCCCAGCGCGCGATGCGGGTGGCGCTGACCCGCGAGGTCGACCGCATGGAGCACCGGCTGGATTTCCTGGCCACCGTGGGATCGACCAGTCCCTATGTCGGCCTGTTCGGCACGGTCTGGGGGATCATGCACGCGTTCTTCGCGCTGGCCGGCGTGCAGCAAGCCACGATCGCGATGG
>CAZJSH010000202.1:0-2248 GCA_964548715.1 uncultured Halomonas sp.
TGCGCAGTTCGTGCGAGACGTTGGCGAAGAACGCGGCGCGGGCGTCGCTGATCTCGCGGATCTCGCGCGCCTGACGGCGGACCTCTCGCGTGCGATCGGCGACCTGCGCTTCCAGTTCCTGCTGGCGGGCGACGAGCTGCTGTTCTCTACGGGCCCGGCCGAAGGAGGCCGCCAACCACAGCAACAAGAGCGCCGCGGCGGCGTAGACGGCCAGCATCGGCGCGCCGAGGAACCAGGGCGGGGCAACAGAGAAGGCGATCGGCAAGGACTCGGAGAGCGAACCCTGCCAGTCGATGGCCTGGACCTGGAACTCGTAGTCGCCGCCGGGCAGGCTGGAGTAGTCCCGGCGGGTCTCGTTCGACCAGCGCGACCAGTTGTCGTCGAGCCCTTCGAGCCGGACACGGTAGAGGTGGTCGCTCGGGTCCAGGTAATCGGCGAGGGCGAATTCGAAGCGAAGCTGGCCGCTCCGATACGGCAAGGGCTCGTCGGACAGCGATCGCGCACGGGAGGGCCCGCCCAGCAGCCAGCGTTCACCTTCCGGGTCTCCGGCACGGGTGACGTAAACGGGAGCGTTCTCAACCTGCCGCGTCCTTTCAGGCCAGGCCAGCCGGACCAGGCCCGGAGCGCGGCCGACCCAGGCTCCTGCGTCATCGGTGCGAATGAAATCGTTCTGACCGATCTCGATGCCCGGCACCGAGTGCGGGAACCAGTCGAAGGCACCGCTCTCGTCGATGGCGCCGAAGCGCAACGTGCCGCCGTCGCCGATGCCAGCCAGCACATTTCGCCCATCGCTGGCCATCTTGTAGATGCCGCGTGGTTCGCTGAGCTGTTCGTTCCCGAAGTCGGGATCCGGCTCCACGCCGATGACCGTGCCGACGTCGTCGACCACGGGTCGATAGCCACCATCGAAGGTGCCCAGCACCAGGCGGTCACCGAGCATGAAGGGCCACGCATAGCCCTCCGGCACACCTTCGTCCTTGCCGAACTGTGCGATGACCTGCAGCTGGTCGCCCTGCCATTCGAGCAGGTAGAAGCGGCTCAGCACCGTGCCGACCCAGATCCGGCCCGAGCGTTCCTCGGCGACGTGGTGAACGCGATGGTCGATGCCGGCGACGCGCCCGTTTTCAACCGAGGGGTCGGCGATCCAGCGGCCGTCGTCGTCCTGGACCAACAAACCCAGCCCGTTCTCCAGTTCCGCGTAGATCACCGGCCGGAATCGCGAGGAGGTCAGACGATAGCCGTAGTGGTCGGCGAGCAGAAGTTGGTTTTCGACAAGCTCGCCCGTGTCGGGATCGTACGCCAGGCGATGGACGCCTTCGCTTCCGGCGGCCAGCAGTTGTCCATCGGCCGAGAGTACGTCCCAGGCCTCGATCATCGTGCTGGCCAGCGGCACGGCGCGGGCCGTGTCGGTGTTCTCCGCGTCCAGGCGAACGAGGCCGCTGTCGACCGCCAGCACGATCTGTCCGTCGTGTTCGGCCATGCCGCGCGCCATGGAAAGCTCCGCGGCCTCGCCCCAGGTGCGGAGCGGCGCGTCGAGCCCGACTCGGGTGATCGCACCCTGCTGCGGCAGCCAGACCCCGCCCTGCCCGTCCTCGGCCAGGCCGTTGATCACGTCCATCGGCAGACCGTTGTTGCTGCTGATGTGCTCGATCAGCGTGCCGTCGGCGGCCAGGTGCAGCAGGCCGATGTGGCGGGTGGCGAGCAGGAGGCTGCCGTCGTCGCGGCGCTGCGCGATGTACGGCCAGGCGGTGGTCAGGTCGATGCCGGTGCCGGGCGCAACATCGAAGGCTTCGGGCTCGCCCTCGCCCAGCCAGAACAGGCCGTGGTCGTAGGTGCCGTAGAGCATGCGGCCGTCGGGCCAGGGCTCGAGGAAGGTCATCCGCTGGCCGCGGTCGCCGAGCGAGTCCCAGCGCCAGCGCTCCAGCGGCGGGGGCGGTGCGTCGTCGGTCCAGTCCAGGCCGGTGATGTCGTGCAGGCGCTGGCGGACGACCACCAGTGCGCGGTGCTCGTCGTTCTGCCGGGCCGCAGTCATCAGGCGGAAGATGCCGTCCCAATTGGATTTTTGCCGCAGCGTCTCGCCATCCCAGCGGAACAGGTGGCGCAGGGCGGAGAAGTAGATCGCACCGTCGACTTCGACCACGTCGCGGATGTCGCCGAAATCGCGTTCGTTCTCGGGCAGCCGGTCGCTGATCGAGTGGTAGACCATCGCGCCCGTTGAATCTCTCTGGAAATGGCCGAACTGGTTGGT
>CAZJSH010000203.1:0-2175 GCA_964548715.1 uncultured Halomonas sp.
GGAACAGCCCGGTGTCGAGGTAGTCGGTGAGGTTGACGGCCAGCCGGACCGGGCCTTCGCGCACGGTCAGGAATCGGCCGCGCTCGCCCTGCCGTTCGTATTGCTGCGCGCCTTTCTGTCGCCGGCGAACCTTGAAGACCATCCGTTCAGGCGGCACCTCGAGAGCTTCGGGCACGGTGGCCAGGGCGGCCCGCAGACGCGCCCGGGCCTTGCCGGCATCGACGCTTGCCGGGGCTTCGTATTCCTGGAGGTGCAGCCAGTCGCCGCCGTCGGTGCCGTAGATGTCGATCGCCAGCGCGTACTCGGGCAGGTCGGCGTCGTAGACCCGGTAGCAGGTCACGTCCTCCTTGCGCCGCCACTTGGCGAGGTTCTTCTGGTTCTTCTGCAGCCGGTTGTGCAGGTCTTCGGCCGCCGGGCCGCTGGCGGCCGCGGCCTCGCCGATTTCGAAGCGCTCCAGCCGGCACTCGATGGGGCCGTTGCGCATGGCCCAGGATCGGGCCGGCTTCAGGCCGATCTCGCAGCCGGCGCCGTTGAGCACGACGGCCTCCCAGCCGGCGAAGCGTCGTTTCAGAACCTCGCCCAGACGGACGTACAGCGGCATCAGTTCGTGGGCATCGCCGAGACGCTCGCCATAGGGCGGGTTCGTCGCGACCAGCCCGGTACCCACGTCCTTCGGCGGTGTGGACTGGCCGAGCTCGCGCTTTTCCACGTGCACATGGCGGCGCAACCCGGCCCGTTCCAGGTTGCCGATCGCGGCCCGGATCGCCCTGCCGTCGCGGTCGTAGCCGACGATCGGCGGAATGGCCGCGGCGCCGGCTTCCTGCCGCTCGAGCGCCTCGTCGACCAGGTCCTTCCACAGTCCATCATCGTGGCCGAGCCAGCGCTGGAATCCGAACCGGGTTCGCAGCAGGCCGGGCGCGACGTCGCCGGCCATCCAGGCCGCCTCGATCAGCAGCGTGCCGGAGCCGCACATCGGGTCGACCAGGCCGCCGCCGGCGGCCGCGATCCGCGGCCACTCTCCGCGCAGCAACATCGCCGCGGCGAGGTGCTCCTTCAGGGGGGCGTCGACCGTTTCTTCGCGGTAGCCGCGCTTGTGCAGGCTGTCGCCGGACAGGTCGATCGCCAGGGTGGTCTCCGCGCGGTCCTGGTGGACATGGATCCGCAGGTCTGGTGATCGCGGATCGACGTCGGGCCGACGCCCCTCGGCATCGCGGAAGCGGTCGACGATCGCGTCCTTGACCCGCTGCTGGGCGAAGCGTGCGTGGGTGATCGCGGGTCGGATCCCGGTGAAGTCGACCGCCAGCGAGCCGTCGCCGACCATGTGTTCGGACCAGTCGATGTCTCGCGAAGCTGCGTACAGCGCATCCGAATCGGGCGCCTCGAATTCGGCGATCGGCAGCAGCACGCGGCCGGCGATCCGCGACCACAGGCAGGCCCGATAGGCGCCGGCGAGGTCCGTGCGAGCGCCCACGCCGCCGCGTCGAATCGCGATGTCGTCGAGCCCGAGGCCGGCCAGTTCGTCGGCCAGCAGCTCTTCGAGTCCCTGGGGGGCGGTGACGAACAGTGTCCGGGTCATGGACCGAGGGCCTCGTTCGGTTGCGGCGTGCGCGGATGCGGCGATGGTGTCATCGATGAGGTCCGGGTAGCGGAAATCGGGCGCTGTTGTCGCCGGCTGGAGCTCAGATGGTGCATCAAACCGCCGGTTCCGTGGGTGCCGCCGCCGGCGAGAACCGGCCCGCCGGACCGTTCCCGGTTGGACGGGGCCCCGGTCTGTAGCCATAATGATGCCCGGGCCCGGGAGGATTCAAATGAACACTTCGTGGATCGACCGTCTTGCGGAAGGGGCGTCGATTCCTGACGCGGAACGTCAGCGGCTCGAGTCGATGATTCTCAGACGGCGGGCGTTCGAGGCCGGCCAGATGGTGCTGTTCGAAGACGAGGAAGCGCCGATGCTCTACATCATCGAGCGCGGATGGTCCGCCGCAGTTCGCGAACTGGTCGACGGCTCGGTCCAGGTGCTGGACCTGTTCCTGCCGCCACAGATCATGGGGCTGCGGGAAGTCGCATCCGATGCGGCGGTTTCGTCCTACCAGGCGTTGACCGACCTCGACGTGGCGTTGTGCCGGAAAGCCGACATGCAGGCCCTGATCGACGACAGCGCCAGCCTCACCGGCC
>CAZJSH010000204.1:0-2132 GCA_964548715.1 uncultured Halomonas sp.
CGGGCGAAGGGTGACCCGACCGGTTCGCGAGCAAGCTCCCTCCAACAGGCGGATCCGCGCCCGCGCCGGACCGAAAGCCTGTTGGAGGCCGCTTGCGGGCGAAGGGTGACCCGACCGGTTCGCGAGCAAGCTCCCTCCAACAGGCGGATCCGCGCCCGCGCCGGACCGAAAGCCTGTTGGAGGCCGCTTGCGGGCGAAGGGCGGCCCAACCGGTTCGCGCGGAATCCGCCCTCCCACAGTCGAACTCACCGCCGGGGCAGGACCGAAGGCCTGTGGGAGGCCGGCTCTGCCGGGCGAAGGGTGGCCCGGCCGATTCGCTCGCGGCCGGCGACGGACCTAGGATCCCGAGGCCCCGCCTCGCTCGCCGGTCAGGGCGCGCGCGAGCCACTGCATTCCCGGCCGAACGAGCAGGAAGACCGAATACATCCGCTCCAGCACCCACAGCACGGCGCGGTTGCGCGCCAGCCGGCCCAGCGGACGGAACGGCGGGACGGCCCGCCACATCGCGGCGAAGGCCGCAGCGCCGTCGAGCATCGGGCCGTCGTCACCCTCGCGGGCGTGGAAGCGGCGCAGCAGCAGGTCTCGGTCGATCGGACAGACGGCTTCTTCGGCGTCGACGTCCACGATCCGGATCCGCTCGTCGCGGTCCAGCCGCTTCATCAGCGCGATCTCGCGCACGCACAGCGGGCAGCCGCCGTCGTACCAGACCGTGACGGTCGACGAGCCGTCGGCGCTCATGTCAGCCCCGCCTGGTCGAGCAGCTCCGGGATCTTCTTCTTGAACGGAAAGAACCCCTTGGTGGCATGCGGCCAGGCGTTGACGTCCCAGGCGCGGCGCACGCGCTTCAGGTGCACGCCGCTGCCGGTCAGCGCCCTGGCCAGGGCCTGCAGACCGTCGTCGATCGGGCCGACCGGAGCATCCGGCGTCACGATGCACGCCGCGTCGATCACGCGCGCCCGCTCGGCCAGCACGTCGGCGTCGATCGCGTCGGCGAGGATGGCCGGCGTATCCAGCGCCTCACCGACCTGCTCGGCGGCGGACTCGGCCGAGGCCATGATGAACGCGCGCGCCTTGTCGCCGAACGGCCACGGCGCGCTCTCGTGTCCGCCGATGGCAACCACGACGCCGGCCACGTCGAGCCCGTGCGGCAGGGCCTCGAAGCCGC
The DNA here is from genome assembly GCA_964548715.1 of uncultured Halomonas sp. Taxonomy (GTDB): domain Bacteria; phylum Pseudomonadota; class Gammaproteobacteria; order Xanthomonadales; family Wenzhouxiangellaceae. The sequence continues at coordinate 1,166 of CAZJSH010000204.1, forward strand.
GCAGGTCGTCGCCGTGCAGCAGCACCAGCGCGCGAGTGCCGGATTCCACGGTATCGGCCGGCGCGATCGGCTGGCGTTCCGGCGGCGGTTCGTCGCGAATCGGCGGCGCGTCGTTGGCCAGCTGACGGCCCAACGTGTCGGCGTCGTAGCGGCCGTCGGTGTATTTGGCGATATTGCTCGCTCGGGCCTGATAGGTCTTGCCGCGGGTCTGGATGCCGGCGACCCAGCGCCACGACAATGTGTTCGATGCCGGGTCGGCATCGACCAGGTGGCGCAGGAAGAAATCCGCGCCCAGCGCCCACGGCAGCTTCAGCGTGAAGATCCAGATCGAGGCGAACCACATTCGCGCGTGGTTGTGGAGATAGCCGGTCGCGCGCAGTTCCTCGACCCAGTCGTCGAAGCAGGCGATGCCGGTGCGCCCGGCCTCGGCGTCGTTCCAGGCGGTCGACAGGCCGCCGTTGGCCTGCACGTCTTCGCGGTTGCGGTCGCGCTCGTCGAGGAAGTCGTGCCAGACCTGCGGCCGCATCTGCAGCCAGCCTTTCCAGTACGTGCGCCACAGCACTTCCTGGATGTACTTTTCGGCCGTCGACGGCGCGAACTCGCCGAGCACCTGCTCGACGACTTCATGCTCGGTGACCAGCCGGTGCCGGATGTACGGCGAGAGCTGCGAGACGTTGTCTTTCCGGCCCGGCCCGGGATCGGCGTTGCGCTGCGATGCGTACTTGCGGCCCGAGCGCGGCACGAAGTCGGCCAGACGCTCCAGACCGGCTTCACGGCCGGGCGGAAACAGGTCGAGCGGTTGGGGATGCGATTCGGGAGTCATGGCCGAGACACTACGCCGCGCGGGCGAACAACGCGTGACCGAGGGCGCCGCGGAAATCCGCCCGCCCACAGTCGACTTCACCACCTGCACCAGATCGAAGGCCTGTTGGAGGCCGCTTGCGGGCGAAGGGTGGCCCAGCGGTTC
>CAZJSH010000205.1:0-2084 GCA_964548715.1 uncultured Halomonas sp.
TTGGCGGATGCTACAGTGCAAGCCAATTCGCTCGGAGGTCCGACCATGCCCGGAAGCGACGACCACCCGATCGCCGAAGACGATGTGACCCGGACCGACCGGGCCGACCGCGTTGCGCTCGCCGCCTTCCAGAACATCGAGAAGGGCCTGCTGATCCTGACCGCCCTGATGGTGCTGGCGGCGGCCGGTCTCGAGGTGTTCAAGGTCATCGACCTGCGCGTCGTCACGCTGGCCGACATCCTGCTGATGTTCCTGTACACCGAGGTCATGGCGATGATCGCGGTGTTCTATTCGGGCAAGGGATCGCCATTCCTGTACCCGATCTTCATCGCCATCACCGCACTGGCGCGCCTGATCGTACTGCAGGGCAAGGACATGGAGCCGCAGGCGGTGCTGTACGAGGCCGCCGCGATCCTGTTGCTGTCGATCGCCGCGATGATCATGTTGAAGGTGCGGGTGAAGCGGAACGGCGAGCCCGCGTCGGAGAACGAATACGACCCTCGCTGATCGATGCGCCCGCTCTACAGCGCGCGGGCCTCGTCCGGCGGCCGGGTCATGACCCGCGGCTCATCGCGAAACGCCGCCCAGCTGACGATGGCGTAGCGCAGGCCGGCGGTCACCGGTCGGGCCGCGTGCAGATAGCGGACGTCGGACGGGAAGTACACCAGCATGCCCGCCCGCGGCCGGAGCGAATACTCGAAGTGCTCGAAATCGAGATGACCGCCCTCGTAGTCGTCGTTGAGGTAGACCAGCAGGCTGATGTCGCGGTCCAGGGTCTTCTTCCAGACGCCTTCGTCTTCGATGAAGTTGTCGCTGTCGGCGTGGCCCTGGTAAAACCCCCCGGGCCGGTAGCGAAGAAGCTGCGGCTCTTCGAACCACTCGAAGCGACGTTCGACGGCCGGCGCGATGACTTCGTCCGATGCGCGCCGGACCATGGCGTCGAGTTCGGCCTGCAGTTCGCCGACCGCGACGCGCTCGGTCACCCGCCGGTCGTCATAGGCGCGGACCACGCGGTCGACCGTCGAGCGCTCCAGATCGACGACCTTCAGACGCTCCGACGGCAGCGCGTCGATGCGCTCGCGCAGCTCGGTGCAGGCAGCGGCGTCCAGGAAGTCGGGGACCACGCCGACGCCGTGCGGGGGACGGCCGGCGCGGCCTGAAGCCACGCAGCAATGCTTGAAGCGCTGGCCGCTGCCACAGAAGCAGCGCTCGGTGCGGCCGGGCGGAAACGTCTCCCGGATCGGAGGGTCGATCACGTCGAAGCGCGGCGTGCTCACCGTGCGGGGCGGTCGAGTCCGACCGCGGTCTGCGGTGGCTGCTGCTTGACCCGGGGTTCGTCGTCGAACGCCGCCCAGCTGACCACGGCGTAGCGCACGCCCGCGGTCACCGATTGCGCGGTATGCATATAGCGCACGTCGGACGGGAAATACACCAGCATCCCGGACTTCGGCCGCAGCGTGTAGTCGAAGTGTTCGAAGTGCAGCGTGCCGCCCTCGTACTCGTCGTTGAGGTAGATCAGCAGGCTGACGTCGCGGTCGAGCACCTTCTGCCAGCGACCGGTGGGCGTATGGATGTGGTCGCTGTCGGCGTGGCCGTCGTAGAACCCGCCCGGGGTGTACTTCAGCAGCTGCGAGCGCTCGTACCAGGCAAAGCTGCGGCCGACCTCCGGCGCGATGACGCCGTTGAGCGCGCGCTCGACCCAGCCGTCCAGCGTCTTGCGTGCATCGCCGAGGTCGACCCACTCGGTCACCCGGCGGTCGTCGTCGATCTCGATGACCTTGTCCGGCGTCGAACGCTCCAGGTCGACGACCTTGAGCCGCTGGGTGTCGCAGCCGGCGGCGTCATCGACCATCGAACGGCATTCCGCGGCGGTGAGGAAGTCCGGCACGATGCCGATGCCGGCCGGCACCGCACGGTCGGGCGCGGTATTGCCGCAGCAGTGCTTGAACCGCCGACCGCTGCTGCAGAAGCACGGCGACGATCGGCCCGGCGGAAACGGGTCGCGGAGGACAGTGCGGGTGGTCGTCGACATGCGATCGTCCGAAGTCAGGATCGAAGTCAGGGTTCGCGCGTATTTTCGATGA
>CAZJSH010000206.1:0-2081 GCA_964548715.1 uncultured Halomonas sp.
TGACGGCGAATACGTCCAAGGGCCTGCGGCTCTCGAGCGCGCTGGGGCCGGGCACGCAGGTGGCGGCGCAGAACGGTCGTTTCGTGCTTAGGGGGGTCTATGGCAGCGGGCCGGTTCGGCTGAATCTCTCGAAGTCGGGCCTGTCGGCCTCGCTGGCCAGCGACGTCGGGCGGCTGAACCTTACGAACCCCGCGCGTTCGTCGGCCAAGTTGTTCGGCGTGCAGGTGCGCGGGCAGAAGGCGGCCTGGATGAACGTCGGGGCGATGGTGGCCTCGGCGGTGGTCGTGGTGCTGAAGCTGGGGGTGCTTGCAGTGATCGTGCTGCTGCGTGGGCTGGCCTGGCTGGGCGGCGCCATCGCGGTCGGGGCGCGTCGCGCGGCGGCGTGGTGGCGCCTGCAGCGGCAGGAGCGGGCGTTCCGACGGTTGATGGACACGGTCGACGCGCGCGCCGAGCAGCTCGCGCACAGCGACTGGGCGGCGGTGCTGCCGAAGACCGACGAGGACGCGTCTGCGCTGCTGGCGTATCTGCTGGACCTGAACCGGTCGCAGGAGGACGAGCGACCGCTGCCACCGGCGCCCGGGTTGGTCGGCGGCCGGGACGTGGCAAAGCTCGATGCCCTCGACCAGCTCGCGCTGGCCCGACGGGCGGCCGACACGGCGCTGGCCGGGAAGCCGGACGAGGTCGTGATCGAACGGCTGCTGGCGCTCGATGACTTGTGCGTCGAGGGCGGCGGGCGGTCGGTGGCGCAGGAGGAAATGCTGGCGGTGGTTGCCGAGGTTGGCGGGGTTCGGGTAGTGGCGGCCGGGGAGTGAGGCGATGGGTCCGGGGTTCCGGAACCGCAATACGGCGAGTGTTCAGTCACCGGTCTTCGGCGTTCAGTGGAACGCGGATTCGGGATCTGGCGGTCAGGCGTAGAGCGGGGGGAGTTCCTGGACGGTGCCTTCGGCCAGGTCGAAGGGGTTGGTGATGCGGACGTGGCCGTAGCGGCGGCCGTGATGGAAGTCCTCGGACAGGAGTTCCGGGATGCCGTGGGTTTCGGCGAAGGCCCAGAGGTGGGCGTCGAACCAGGACAGGCCGTAGGTCGCCTTGCCCCTCATGGCCGTGACCAGGGTGTCTTCGGTGGGGTAGATCACCGGAAACTGCGCGATCAGGGATTCGACTTCGACGATGGCCTCGCCGTGCTCGAGCAGCGGACGGCCCTCGAGGTCGGGTCGCGGTCGGGTGGTTGCGGCGATGAATTCGATCAGGGCCTGTTGGGGCAGGACGAGGTCATCGCGTTCGAGTCCTTCGCGCAGGACGCGCGTTGCGGTGTCCTGTCGCCGCGGATGGCGTGGGTCGAAGCGGTAGACCAGGACGTTGGTGTCGACCAGGCGGTCAGTCATTGCGGCCGCGCCGATAGAGTTCCTCCCGGGTCCAGTCGCGGGGCGGGGAGTCGGCGTCGTGGATCGGGCGGCGCTCTTCGCGCTGGGCCTGGCGCCGCGTGGCGTCGTCGAACAGGCGCAGCCGTTCGGCCGCACTCGGCTGGCGCTGGGCACGAGCGCCCGTGGGAAGGATGCGGATGATCTCGCCGGCGGACTGGAACTCGATCTCGTCGCCGGGCCGCAGGCCGTGCTGGTCGGCGATGCGCTTGGGCAGCGTGACCTGGAGTTTGCTGGTGATTTTCGCCATGTCCTTACTCTAGCAAGGATAGTTTCCTTGTCAATGTGGCGAGGCGAGTGTTCGAAGGGTGATGGTCTGGTTGGTGTCGGTTTCCGGCTTGGCAGGGCGCGGACGTGGAGTCGCGCCACTCTTGGCCCGGCGGAGCCGGCCTCCCACAGTCGGGGTTTCGATGAGCCGGGGAGGAAGGTGGCCTACGAGCGCGAGGAGTACGACGGGGAGTCAATGGTGTTCATGGCCGTGGACGACGGCGAGGTGCCGCGAGTGCAATCGTTCGATGCGCCGATGGCACGGGAGAGCCTGGTGCGGTTGATTTCGGACGAGTTCCGGGTGGGCTCGATCGACGACGCTCGGCGGCTGGTGGCCGCGGTGCTGGAGCTGCAGTTCGGGTTTCCGTTCAGCGAGCCGGAGATGACGGCCGGGGA
>CAZJSH010000207.1:0-2012 GCA_964548715.1 uncultured Halomonas sp.
CCGCCGCCGGCCCGGATTCCCCTGCATCGTCGCCGGCCGGGTCGCCGGCGACGTCCTCGCCGGACGATGCGCTCAACGTGATTTCGGTCCGCGGTGCCGAAACCCTGGAGTTCGATTCCACGCTCCGCTTCGGCTGCGTCCGCGACATGGCCTCGGTCCTTACGATGACGCAGTCGCCGAAGTTCATGCTGTACCTGCCGTCCGGCATCAACCCGGGTCGCTACGAACTCGCCCGCTACGACGCCAACGCCGATCCGCTCTACGTCGACGGCAAGGCCGTGGTGACCTTCACCGGCGCGGTGCAGCGCGGCTCGGGCAGCACCTACGGCGCCTTCTACTTCCAGCCGGTCGACGGCGCGCTAACCATCGAGCGCATGCCGGGAGCCCGGGGCGAGCGCTTCGTCGCCGACCTGGACGCCACGCTGAACGACAAGGACGGCGCGTCGGTCACCCTCACCGGCCGGATCGATATCGAGGAAACCGGCTCGATGTCGATGGATTGCCGGTATTGAGCGTCCGACCGGACCGGGCCCGGCGACGTCGAACAGTTCACGCTCGACTCACGTCGCCCGCGCCCGCCCTGTTACGGTGGCTGTGAACTCGTAGTCAGGAGCGAACGGCATGAAGCATGTACTCAAGGGCGAGCACATCGAGCGGGGACCGCTCGGCGATCTGCAGCTTGCCGAGGGCGAGCGCTGCGGCCTGCGCATCTGGAAGGACCACATGACCGAGAAGAAGGCCGAACGCACCCGGCCCTACGAGATCGTCGGCTACGTGGTCAAAGGCGAGATCGTGCTGATCGTCGACGGCGAGACGGCGGAACTGGTCGAGGGCGATTCGTTCGTCATTCCGCCGGACACCTCGCACTCCTACGCCATCGCCCAGCCGGCCACGGTGATCGAAGCGACCGCCCCGCCCGCCTCCGCCGAGCTGGGCTGATGGGTCGAGGAGTGATGCACGGGCCGCCCGTGCATCACGCCTCGCCGAGCACCGCCCGCAGCGCGGCCGGCCGGAACTGCCGCTTCGCGACGATCGCGTAGAAGTGCTCCTCGATCTCCGGCACCTCCCAGTACTTCTCCAGCACGCCCTGTTCCAACTCGTCCTGGACGACCACGTCGGGCACCAGCGCGACGCTGCCGGAGTCCCGCGCCAGCAGCCGGAGCATCGCCATGTCGTCGACCTCGGCGGAAATCCAGGGGTCCAGACCCAGCTCTTCGCACAACAGGTCGAACTGGCTCCGGATTTCGCTGCTCGGGCCGGGCACGAGCAGCGCGGTCCGGGTCAGGTCGTCCGGAAAGCGGAAGGGTTTCGAGCGCTTTCGCTTTGGACCGACCAGGCACACCGCCTGGCGGGCGATGCGACGACAGCTCAGGGCCTGGTGCGCGTCCGACGTGACCGGCCGATTCGACAGCACCAGGTCGAGCTGGTGCACGCGCAGGCGCTCGATCAGTTCGTCGAGGCTCGCCGATTCGATGATCAGCCGGAGCGATTCCTCGCCAATCACCGGGCGAAGGAGGTTTTCCTGGAAATTTCGCGACAGCGTCGCCACGGCGCCCACCCGCAGGGTCCCGGCCTCGCGCTCGTCGCGCCCGACGACGGTTTCCATCAGCTCGATCCCGAGGTTGAAGATCGAGTCGGCGTAGTCGAGCACCACGTGACCGGCCTCGGTCAGCACCAGCGCCCGCCCTTCGCGAAGGAACAGGGCATGACCCAGTTCCTCCTCGAGCTGACGAATCTGCGTCGAGATCGCCGACTGCGAGACGTGCATGCGCTCGGCGGCCCGGGTCAGGTGACGCTCCTGCGCCACGACCCAGAAGTAGTGAAGATGGCGGAAATTGAGCCGGCGGAGGATATCTGTTCTCATAAATAGAACGAATCTATGCGATAAATCAATTTTACTTAATACGGCGCTGCGGGCAAGATGCGCCCCGACTCCACCGCCGACAGGCCGCACCCAATGGACCTGCTGCTCGACTTCTTCAGCCGACTGCTGACCCAGTTCCAATCGCCGG
>CAZJSH010000208.1:0-2010 GCA_964548715.1 uncultured Halomonas sp.
GGCAACGTCGCCGCCGAGGTCTGCGCTCGTCACTTGCTCGTCTTCGGACTCACGCTCCGCAGCGAATCACGTCAGGCGCTGTCGGAAACCCTGCTGGCCGAGGCCCGCGCCCGTCAGGCCGGCCTGGCGGAAGCACTCGACCGCTTGAGACGGACTCGCATCACGCTGATGCTGACGCTCAACGAGCGGCTGGAGGAGGCGCTGCTGCTGATGAACGAGATCCGGCCCGGCGAGTCTGCGGCCGAGCGTGCCAATGGGCGCCACGTTCGCGGTTTGATGCTCGATCGTCTGAACCGGCATCGTCAGGCGGCGCGTCAATTCGAGCAGGTCATCGAACTCGCCGGCGAGGCGGGCCTCGATGAAATGGTTGCGGCGGCGCGGCTGAACCTGGCCAACCAGTTGGCGCGCTACGGGCGCAACGATCCGACCGCGGTGCCGGAGCAGCGCGTCGTCGCCCTGCTCGAAGCCGTGGTCGAAGACCCGGCTGCCCGCGCGGCAACGCGCGCGGTCGCCCTGCGCACCCTCTCGCTCTACCAGCCCCCGGAGGCCCGCGACGCGCTATTGACCGAGTGCGAGCGCGAGGCCGAACGGGCCCGGGACGATCGACGTCGTGCCGTCTGTATGGCAGATCGCGCGGAACTTCTGGTCGACCATGACTCGATTCGCGCGCTGGCGCTGATGGCCGAAGCCGCCGCCCTGACCGAAGACGAACCCCGCGCGCGTTGGCAGATCCAGCCTCAACGGCTGGCATTGATCTGGGCCACGGAGCCACCGGACGAGGCCTTCCGGTCCTCGCTGGACGCCATCGGGGCCGAGCAGCAACTGCTCGATCTCCAGATGGAGGGCCCCGACCGCGCCGTCCTGATCGACGGATTGAGTTGGGATTATCGTCGACTTGCCGATCGGGCCTATCGGCATACCGAAACCCATCCGGAACTCGCCCTGGCCGCCTTCGATCTTTTGGCAGCCAATCAAGCACGGGTTCTGCGGGAGCAGCGGCGGATCAACCGGTCGGCCGAGGAAGATGAGATGGTTCGAAGGCTCGCCGACGCGATCAACGTGCTCCAGCAGCAGTTGCTCTCGCTGGACACGACCCCGAACCGGATCGAGGACGCACGTGCCGAGCTACGCCGGCTCGAGGCGGCCTGGCACCAGGCCGTTCTTCGCCCTCCGGTGGCTTCGGAGGCGTTGCCGCCCACGCCGGGGATCGAGCGGATTCGGGCGGCGCTCCGATCCGATGAAGCCTTGCTGTCCTTTTTGACTCTGGTGCCCGGCCAGCACGATCGAACGCACGGCTGGCTGCACGTGCTGACGGCCGACGGGACTCGCGTGTACGAGGTGCCGGGTGCCGCCGTGTTGGACGATGCGAACGCGCTGATGACGGGCCTGGCCGACGGTCCGGGTGCCGGCGGAGTCCTCGATCGGCTGGGCTCTGCGCTGTTCGGCGCCGCGCTCGCCGACCTGCCGGCCCGCATCGATCACCTGATCGTGATTCCCGATCGTGGTCTCGACGCCCTGCCGCTCGAGCGTCTGCCGGGCGCCGACGGTCGCTCCCTCGGTCTGCGCTACTCCGTCGACCTGGTGCCGTCAGCGGGGGTGTGGTTCGGCGCACGGCACAGCGGCCGCTCGGGGCGCCGTGTATTGGCCATGGCCGATCCGGTGTTGCCCGAGCATGGGTATGCGGCGCTTGACGAGGCCTACCCCGACCGTGCTCCGCCGGAGCTTCCCGGTGCGCTTGCCGAGGTGGAGCGGATCGCGGACATCGCCGGCTCTCGGCATGTGCGCGTGCAGACCGGGCCGTCCGCCAGCGAAAATGCTCTGAGGGGGTTTCTCGAGCACGAACAAGCCGTGCTGATCCACTTCGCGACGCATGCATTGATCCACCCCGATGATCATGACCGATCCGCGATCCTGCTGGCCGCGGACGAGGGTTCCGACGGGTTGCTGCAGCCGCGAGAGATCGAGCGGCTCGGCCTCTGCCACAATGCCGAGGTCATGGGGGCGGCGCTG
>CAZJSH010000209.1:0-1954 GCA_964548715.1 uncultured Halomonas sp.
CGAACCGAGCCGCACCGCGGCGAGCTCGCCGGAGCGAAGATAGGGCCACGCTGGTGCGCCAGGAGCGCCGCTGCCGCCGCCCATCCGAGGAATTTCATCAGGCCGGCGGTCGATGTGATCGACCCGACGGCACAAATGTTATATCATTGCATTCAGTGCTCGATTCTCCGGACTCCAATGGCCGCCGTCCTCAAGCAACAGCAGCGCGACACCGACTTGCCCGTCTCCTGGCTGGACCGGCTGGGGATCGGCGTGTCGGCGTTCTGCCTGCTGCAGTGCCTGGCGCTGCCGGTGCTGCTGGTGGCCGCACCGTCGCTGTCGGCCGGCTTCCTGTCGCACGAGGTATTTCACGTGGTGCTGCTGGCGGTGATCGTTCCGGTCAGCGGGCTGGCCTACACGCTGGGCTACCTGAGCCACCGCAACCCACGCATCTGGGTCCCTGCAGCGGCGGGGCTGGCATTCCTCGTTCTGGCGGTGTGGCTGGAGCACGAACACGCGCTGCCTCCGCTGGGCGTGGCCGCGGTGACGTCGATCGGCGGCATCCTGCTGATCATCGGCCACGTGCTTAACCTGAAAAGCCGGGGCACTGGCAGCTGCTGAACCGGGCGTGGTATTTTCGGGGTCGACTCTCGATCTCGTGACGCCGTTCCGGGAGGGCTTTTCGATGCGATCCCCTGCTGTTTTCTTTCTGATTTTCGCGCTTGCGCTGGCCGGTGCGCCGTCGGCCGACGCTCGATTCAGCGAATTCCGGACGGTACCCGCCGCATCACCGACCGGGCCTGATCTCGAGGCACTGGCGGTGTTGATCGACGAGGTCCGCGAGCTGGCCGACGAGTTCCAGCTCACCCCGGCCCAGCAGGTTCAGGTCGGCATGGTCCTGATGGCGGCGGCCGATGACCTGGGCGCCCAGCTCGAACCGATCGTCGCTCGACGCGCCGAGATCGACGATGCGCTGCGCGAGGCCCCGCTCGACATCGATCGGATCGAACGCCTCGCCAACGCCCAAGGCCGAGCCGCGACCGAACTGGCCAGGCTGGAAATCGAGACGATCATCGCGGTCCGCGATGTGCTCGACGCGTCGCAGCTGCTGGTGCTGGACGAACTCCGCGCGCTGCTCCGCGATCGGTTGACCGAGTGGATGGGGCAGGCCGGCAAGGCCTCGGCGCGCGGCATGATGAGCCGTGTTGCCCTTCGACGGGCCGGACCCGTGACCGGTGACGCCTTGACCGACGCGTCGGCCGCGATGGGGCTCACGCCCGAGCAGCGCGCCGCGATCCGCGTCATCATCGAGGCCGCGGTGCCCGAATTCCTCGCGATCGCCAGCGACCTCGCCGGCAACCGGCAGGCCCTGGCCGAACTGGCGCGCACGGCGCCGGACGACGCGGCCGCGATCGGTGAACGGATCGACGCCCAGGCCGCTCTGTTCGAGGCCATGGTGCTGCTGCGCGTGGACGTGACGATTCAGATCCGCGATGTGCTGACCGCGGGCCAACAAGCCCTGATCGGTCACCTGGCACCGGTGCTGCGCGAGCATGCCGCCGGCTGGGGCGGCGATCTCTGACCGGAGACGACGAATGAGCGAATCGTTTTCCAGCTTCCGCGAGTTCTATCCCTACTATCTCGACGAGCATTCCGACCGCCGCTGCCGGCTGCTGCACTTCGTCGGCACGTGGCTGGTGCTCGCGGCGCTGGTCGCCGGCATCGTCGTCTCGCCGTGGTGGCTGCTGGCCATGCCGCTGGCCGGCTACGGCTTCGCCTGGCTCGGCCACTTCGTGTTCGAGAAGAACCGACCCGCGACCTTCAAATACCCCCTCTACAGCCTGGCCGGCGACTGGGTCATGTTCTTCGACATCCTCCGCGGCAAAGTCCGGATCTGATCGGGGCTTCGTTCTTGCATCGCGACTCGATCCTTAGAGGATGGGCGCGAAGACGCAAAGGCGCGAAGAGAACACCC
>CAZJSH010000210.1:0-1948 GCA_964548715.1 uncultured Halomonas sp.
TCGGCCAGATGAGCTGCAACCCCGCGATCGGCGGGATCGGCAAGGGCCACCTGGTGCGTGAGATCGACGCGCTCGGCGGCGTGATGGCGCAGGCGGCCGATGCTGCCGGCATCCAGTGGCGCCGGCTCAACGCCAGCAAGGGTCCCGCGGTGCGAGCCACGCGAGCCCAGTGCGATCGGTCGCTGTACCGCACGGCCGTCCGGCGCGCGGTCGAGCACCAGCCGAACCTGACCCTGTTCCAGTCCGCGGTCGACGACCTCATCGTCGAGGGCGGCCGCGTGGTCGGATGCCGGACGGCGATCGGCATCGATTTCATGGCTGCGACGGTGGTGCTGACCACCGGGACCTTTCTCGGCGGCGTGATCCATATGGGCGAAGCACGTGCGGCCGGCGGCCGGGCTGGCGATGCGCCGGCCAATCGCCTGGCCGAGCGGCTGCGCGCGCTGCCGCTGCGCACCGGTCGGCTGAAGACCGGCACGCCGCCGCGGATCGACGGGCGCAGCATCGATTTCGAGCGCCTGGTCGAGCAGCCCGGCGATGACCCGCGGCCGGTGTTCTCGTTTCTCGGCACTCCCGACGATCACCCCGCGCAGCGCTCGTGCTGGATTACCCGCACCGGGCCGGATACGCACGCGATCATCCGCGACGCGCTGGACCGCTCGCCGATGTACTCCGGGGCGATCGAAGGCGTCGGCCCCCGCTACTGCCCGTCGATCGAGGACAAGGTGGTCCGGTTCGCCGAGCGCGACTCGCACCAGATCTTCCTCGAGCCCGAGGGCCTGGCGTTGAACGAGTGGTACCCGAACGGCATCTCGACCAGCCTGCCGTTCGAGGTCCAGCTGGCCTTCCTGCACACCATCCCGGGCCTGGAGAGAGCCCGCATCACGCGTCCGGGCTACGCGATCGAATACGACTTCCTCGACCCGCGCGACCTGACCCCGGGGCTGGCCTCGAAGGTGCTCGACGGACTGTTCCTTGCCGGGCAGATCAACGGCACAACCGGGTACGAGGAAGCCGGTGCGCAGGGGCTGGTCGCCGGGCTGAACGCGGCCCGCCGCGCCGCCGGCGACCCGGAATGGAGCCCGGCGCGCTCGGAGGCCTACATCGGCGTGATGATCGACGACCTGATCACCCGCGGCACGACGGAGCCGTACCGCATGTTCACCAGCCGGGCGGAATATCGGCTGATGCTGCGCGAAGACAACGCCGACCTCCGGCTCACCGAGGCCGGCCGGACGCTGGGCCTGGTCGACGACGCCCGCTACCGGGCCTTCGTTGCCCGGCGCGACGCGATCGATGCCGAGCGCGAACGGCTGGAGCGTCTCCGGGTCGCGTCCGGCTCCGAGCGAGCCGCCGCGATCGAGTCGGCCTTCGGAACGCCTGTGCGCAAGGACGTCAGCGCCGCGGAGCTGCTGAAACGGCCGCAGATCGACTACCGCGGCCTGGTCGCGCTGCCGGCGTTCGGTCCTGGCGTCGAGCGCGCCGACGTGGCCGAGCAGGTCGAGACCGGCATCCGCTATGCCGGCTACCTGGCTCGTCAGGCGGCCGACATCGAACGGGTCCGGGCCTCGGGAGACCAGGGCATTCCGGCCGGATTCGACTACACCCGGGTCCGCGGCTTGTCGGCCGAGGTTCTCGAGAAACTGCAGCGCCAGCGGCCCGGTACCGTCGGTGAAGCCTCGCGCATTCCCGGGGTGACGCCGGCGGCGATCTCGCAGCTGCTGGTCTGGCTCAAGCGGAGCCGGAACGCGGCCTGAGCCTCCGCCCGCGCCCGGTGAATCTGTTCACCCCGGGTTCACGGCCGACGTGGAAACTCACACTCGTTGATGGCGGGTCACCTCTCGGTACCCTGACTCCCTCCCCCCGCTGTCAACGCTTCGCACGAACCCCGGCCACGGCTCCCGGCCGGGGTTTTTTTTGCCTCTTCGCAGGCTGGGGTACAGTTTTC
>CAZJSH010000211.1:0-1830 GCA_964548715.1 uncultured Halomonas sp.
AGGCCTTCGATCCGGCGCCGTCGATGGGTTCGACTGTGGGAGGGTGGATTTCCGGGCGAACGGGACCGGCCACCCTTCGCCTGCAAGCAGCCTCCAACAGGAAACCTTCAGCGCCTCGGCCGAACAGTCTGTTGGAGGGAGCTCGCTCGCGAACCGGTCGGGCCGCCCTTCGCCCGGCAGAGCCGGCCTCCCACAGGCCTTCGATCTTGCGCCGGCGCTCGATTCGCCTGAGGAAGGGCGGATTTCCGCGCGAAGGGCGGGTCCGGGTCAGTCGCCGTCGGCCGCCAGCATGTAGTCGATGGTCAGGTTGGCAAGGGCGCGCACGCCGGTCTTCATCGCCGATTCCTCGATGCGGAAGTCGGGCGTGTGGTGCGGGGTGGCTTCGCCGGAATCGAGGTCGACGGGGCGTGCGCCGACGGCGATGTAGAGGCCCGGCACTTCGTTGGCGAAGAACGAGAAGTCTTCAGCGCCGGTGATGGCGTCCATCACCCGGGTCCGGCCGGCGCCGACGCGTTCGAGCGTCGGGCGCATGGCCTCGGTGAGGTCCGGGTCGTTGTAGGTAACCGGGTAGCCGCGCTGGATGTCGATCTCGGCGGTGGCGCCGAAGCTCAGCGCGATGTGCTCGACGGTGCGCCGGATGTCGGCGTGAATCTTGTCCTGCATGTCGGTATCGAGCGTGCGGATGGTGCCGATCAGCTCGGCGCTCTCGGGGATGATGTTGTTGCGCACGCCGGCCCGGACGCGGCCGACCGAGATCACCGCCGCTTCCTTGGTGAGTTCGGTCTGGCGGCTGACGATCATGTTCAGGCCGATGACCATCTGCGCGGCGACCGCGATCGGGTCGACGCCGGTCCACGGCGTGGATCCGTGGGTCTGCTTGCCGTTGATGGTGATGACGAAGCGATCGGAGGCGGCCAGCATGCCGCCGGGGCGGTAGCCGATCATGTCGGCCGGGGCCGGCGACCAGATGTGCTGGCCGAACACCACTTCGACGTCCGGGTTCTTCAGCGCGCCCTCGGCGACCATCAGCTCGGCACCACCCTCTTCGCCCGGCGGCGCGCCCTCCTCCGCCGGCTGGAAGATGAATTTGATCGTGCCGGGCAGCTCGTCGCGGCGCTCCGCCATCATCTCGGCCACGCCCATCAGCATGGCCATGTGCGCGTCGTGACCGCAGGCGTGCGAGACCGGGACTTCATCGCCGAGGAATTCGCTGGTCACGTCGGGCGAGAACGCCAACCCGACCCGCGACGGTACCGGGAGCGCGTCCATGTCTGCGCGCAGGCCGACCACCGGACCTGGGCGGCCGCCTTCGAGTACGCCGATCACGCCGGTGTGCGCAACGCCGGTGGTGACCTCCATACCCAGCCCGCGCAGGAACTCCGCAATGTAGGCCGCGGTCTCGAACTCGCGATTCGACAGCTCCGGGTTCCGGTGGAAATGCCGGCGCCATTCGACGACATCGTCGTAGAGCCGCTCGGTCTCGGCGTCGATCCAGCCGTGCCAGTCGTCGGCATCGGCGGCCAATGTGGGTCCGGCCAGGACCGTGAGGACAGCGACAATCAGGAGATCGATCAGGATTCGCGGGCTGCGCATGGGATGACCTGCGGAGGATTCGGGCGACCATTGTGTGCTACCGCGGTCGGCGCGGCAAGTTGGCGAAACGGGCACGGCTCGGCCGGTTCGAGCCCGGATGCGCCCTCCCACCGTCGATTCCCGGCAAGCCGACGAACCCGGCCTGTTCGCGAGCAAGCTCCCTCCAACAGTCGAAAACCGTCGTCGGCGCCGGATCGAAGGTCTGTTGGAGGCTGCTTGCAGGCGAAGGGTGGCCGG
>CAZJSH010000212.1:0-1757 GCA_964548715.1 uncultured Halomonas sp.
GGAACAGCCCGGTGTCGAGGTAGTCGGTGAGGTTGACGGCCAGCCGGACCGGGCCCTCGCGCACGGTCAGGAATCGCCCCCGTTCGCCCTGCCGTTCGTACTGCTGGGCCCCTTTCTGGCGTCGCCGGACCTTGAACACCATCCGCTCCGGCGGCACCTCCAGCGCTTCTGGAATGGTCGCCAGCGCCGCGCGCAGACGCGCCCGGGCCCGGCCGGCATCGATGCTGGCCGGGGCCTCGTATTCCTGCACGTGCAGCCAGTCGCCGCCCTCGGTGCCGTAGACGTCGATCGCCAGCGCGTACTCCGGCAGGTCGGCATCGTAGACCCGGTAGCAGGTCACGTCGTCCTTGCGGCGCCACTTGCCGAGGTTCTTGCGGTTCTTCTGCAGCCGGTTGTGCAGGTCTTCGGCCGCCGGGCCGCTGGCGGCCGCGGTCTCGCCGATCTCGAAGCGCTCCAGCCGGCAGTCGATGGGCCCGTTGCGCATGGCCCAGGTCCGGGTGGGCTTGAGGCCGATCTCGCAGCCGGCGCCGTTGAGCACCACGGCCTCCCAGCCGGCGAAGCGCCGCTTCAGCGTCTCGCCGAGCCGGACGTAGAGCGGCATCAACTCGTGCGCATCGCCGATCCGCTCGCCGTAGGGCGGGTTGGTCGCGACCAGCCCGGTCGCGACACCCTTCGGCGGCGCGGCCTGGCCGAGTTCGCGCTTTTCCACGTGCACGTGGCGGCGCAATGCGGCCCGCTCCAGGTTTTCGATCGCGGCACGGATCGCCCGGCCGTCGCGGTCGTAGCCGACGATCGGCGGAATCGACTGCATGCCGGCCTCCTGCCGTTCCAGCGCCTCGTCGATCAGGTCCTTCCACAGCGCATCGTCGTGGCCGCGCCAGTGCTGGAAGCCGAACCGGGTGCGCAGCAGGCCGGGCGCGACGTCGCCGGCGATCCAGGCGGCCTCGATCAGCAGCGTGCCCGAACCGCACATCGGGTCGACCAGTCCGCCGCCGGCCGCGGCGATCCGCGGCCACTCGCCGCGAAGCAGCATCGCCGCGGCCAGGTGTTCCTTCAGCGGCGCCTCCACCGTCTCTTCCCGGTAGCCGCGCTTGTGCAGGCTGTCGCCGGACAGGTCGATCGACAGCGTGGTCCGGGCGCGATCCTGGTGGACGTGGATGCGCAGGTCGGGCGCACGCGGATCGACGTCGGGTCGCCGTCCCTCGGCCTCGCGGAAGCGGTCGACGATCGCATCCTTGACCCGCTGCTGGGCGAAGCGTGCATGGGTGATCGCGGGCCGGATGCCGGTGAAGTCCACCGCCAGCGACCCGTCGGCGGTCATGTGTCCGGACCAGTCGATGCCCCGGGCCTCCTCGTACAGCGCGTCGGAGTCGGGCGCGTCGAATTCAGCGATCGGCAGCAGCACGCGCCCGGCCAACCGCGACCACAGGCAGCTTCGATACGCGCCGGCAAGGTCCGTGTGCGCGTGCACGCCGCCTCGGCGGACCGCGACGTCGTCCAGCCCCAGCCCGCCCAGCTCGTCGGCCAGCAGTTCCTCGAGTCCCTGGGGCGCGGTTGCGAACAGTGCCCGCTTCACGGGCCGGCCGCGTCGTTCGGTCGGGGAATGGGCGGGAGTCGCGAGGATGGCATCGATGACGTCCGGATGGTCGAAAGCGTGCCGACGTGATCATCGGCGGCAGTCCTGATGTTGCACCAATCCGTCGCTCCCGTGGGCGCTCCGGGGCCGACTGTCGGATCGCGATGGCCACTTCGATTGG
>CAZJSH010000213.1:0-1668 GCA_964548715.1 uncultured Halomonas sp.
CCGCCGGCCGCCAGCATGCGGTCGCCGGCGCCTGGACCCGCATCGTCGAGCTCGCCGGGTTGGAGCACGCGATCGACGGTCACGCCGAACGATTCGAGCCGCTCGCGCCAGAACGGCGCGCCGCGCGCCTCGTCGCCCGCCTCCGGATTGCCGACCAGCCAGGTCTGCATACCGCCCCGCACATGCTGCGAATGAAACCCCACACTACCCGATGCGGCGCGCGCTCGCGGTACCCTGTGCGGCCCCGAAGCTCTGGAACCAGGATTCTCGATGATGAACCCCGTGCTGGCCCGCGTCGTCGAACTGCTCGAACTCGAGCGGCTGGAAGACAATCTGTTCCGCGGCCAGAGCCACGACATCGGCTCGCCGCAGGTGTTCGGCGGCCAGATTCTCGGCCAGGCCCTGTCGGCGGCGCACCGGACCGTCGAGGATCGCGCGCCGCATTCGCTGCACGCCTATTTCCTGCGCCCCGGCGACTTCGACCGGCCGGTGGTCTACCAGGTGGAAACTTCGCGCGACGGCGGCAGCTACTCCAACCGCCGGGTCGTGGCCATCCAGCACGGACGCCCGATCCTGAACCTGGCCGCCTCGTTCAAGGCGCCCGAGGACGGACTCGACCACCAGGCGGACATGCCCGACGTGCCCGGCCCGGAGGGCCTGGCCGGCCTGGTCGAGATCAATGCCTCGATGCTCGACAAGGTGCCGGAAAAGATGCGCCGCTTCCTCGCTCACGAACCGCCGTTCGAATTCCGGCCGGTCGAACCGCCCAAGGTCATCGACCCGTCGGCCCGGCCGCCTCGAAAGCACATCTGGATGCGCGCCTGGGGCGAACTGCCGGACGATCCGGAGTTGCACCGCAACCTGCTGGCCTACGTATCGGACTACGAACTGCTGGGCGCGGCCACGCTGCCGCACGAGCTTGATTTCGGCCGCAAGCCGCTGATGATGGCCAGCCTGGACCACGCCATGTGGTTCCACCGCGACGCCCGCGTCGACCAGTGGCTGCTCTACGCCATGGACAGCCCGGTGTCGACCGGCGGCCGCGGCTTCTCGCGCGGCCAGGTGTTCACCGCCGACGGGACGCTGGTGGCCAGCACCGCCCAGGAAGGCGTGATCCGGGTCTGGGACCCCGCGGAGCGACGCGGCTGAGTCTCAGCCGCCGTCCTCGATGCGGAGCGTGCGCGCCTCGTCGGCATGGGCAATGTCGATGCGCCGGGTCGATGCAGGCAGCCGGCCGCCGGCGCGCTCCGGCCACTCCACCAGCAGCACGCTGTCGTCGGCCAGCAAGTCCTCGAGGCCCAGAAAGTCCAGCTCGCCCGGATCGCCGAGCCGGTAGAGGTCGAGGTGATGGACGGTCAGGCCGTCCAGTTCGTAGGTTTCGACCAGGCCGTAGCTGGGGCTCTTGACCCGGCCCTCGAAGCCGAGTCCGCGCAGCATGCCGCGGACCAGCGTGGTCTTGCCGGCGCCCAGGTCGCCCGACAGGGTGACCAGCTGACCGCCGCGCAGGTCCCGCGCCAGCTCGGCACCCAGCGCCAGCATCGCCGGCTCGCCGACCGGTCGGTGGACCTCGACCGAATCGGTCATTCCGGCAGCACGGCATGCAGATGATCGATGACGCGGCCGGCCAGCACCTGCCGGCGCCCTTGGGCCGCGGCTTCGGCCGCGCGA
>CAZJSH010000214.1:0-1647 GCA_964548715.1 uncultured Halomonas sp.
TTCCTCAGCGATGGCGAACACGATGCCGCCGCGGGCGGTGCCGTCGAGCTTGGTGACGGTGATACCGGTCAGCTGCACGGCCTGGTTGAACTGGCGGGCCTGGGCCAGCGCGTTCTGACCCGTCCCGGCGTCGACGACCAGCATGACTTCGTGCGGCGCTTCCTCGTCGACCTTGCCCATCACCCGGCGAATCTTGCCGAGCTCCTTCATCAGGTGGTCCTGGGTGTGCAGCCGGCCGGCGGTGTCGCAGATCAGCACGTCGACGCCCTTCGACGTCGCCGACTGCAGCGCATCGAAGATCACCGCTGCGGAATCCGCGCCCTGGCCCTGCGCCATGACCGGGACGTCGTTGCGGTTTCCCCATTCCTTCAGCTGCTCGACGGCCGCGGCCCGGAAGGTGTCGCCGGCGGCCAGCATCACGTTCAGGCCGTCGTCGAGGTAGCGCCTGGCCAGCTTGCCGATGGTGGTGGTCTTGCCGACGCCGTTGACGCCGACCATCAGGATGACGAACGGCTTCTTGTCCGGATCGACGACCAGGAACTGCTCGCAGGGCTCGACCAGCGCATACAGCTCGGCCTGCACGGCCGGCAGCACGTCGGCCGGCGAGGCGACCAGCCCGCGCTTCACGCCGTCGCGCAGGCGGTCCATGATGCGGGTGGTGGCGGCGACGCCGAGATCGGCGGTCAAGAGCGTGGTCTCGATGTCGTCGAGCAGGTCCTCGTCGATCGTCTCCGAGCCCCGGATCAGGCCGAACAGGCCGGACAGGTTCGAGCGGGTCCGCTCCATCCGGGCCTCGAGCGGGTCCTGGCCGGACTGCGGTTTTTCGACCACGGCGGTCGGCTCGAGGCCGTCGCCGGATTTCTTGCGTCGGAAGATCGAGAACATCGTTGACGGGCCGCGGGTGCAGCACTGCGTGACAAGCCCGCTATGCTAGCACCGTGGCTCGATCCAAACGCACGGCACAGGTCCGGATCATCGGCGGCGACTGGCGCGGCCGGCGGCTGGCCGTGCTCGACCGCCCGGGCCTCCGGCCGACCGGGGACCGGGCCCGCGAGACGCTGTTCAACTGGCTGCAGGGCCGGGTGGCCGGGCGGCGGGTCGCGGACCTGTTTGCCGGAAGCGGCGCGCTGGGTTTCGAGGCGGCCTCGCGCGGCGCGGCGCGAGTCGACCTGGTCGAGTCCGACCGACGCGCGGCCGACGCGCTGAAGCACGCCGTCCACGGCTGGCCGGGCGCGGAGCGGGTTCGTGTGCACACGGCCGATGCGCTGGACTGGCTGGCGCGGCTCGATGTTCCGGTTGAATCGCCGGGCGATGCGTCGGACACGATGTCGCTGGACCTGGTATTCGTCGATCCGCCGTTCGATGCCGGCCTGCACGCCGCGGCGCTGCGGGCGCTTGCCGTGCCGGGTCGCCTGGCCGAGGGCGCGCGGGTCTACGTGGAAAGTGACCGCCGCGCGCCGGATCCGCTGGACGGCGCGGCGGCCTGGTCACTGCTGCGCGAGAAGATCCAGGGCGACGTCCGGATGCAGCTGGCCTGTCTGCACCGGGACGAGGAGCCACGGCCGGTATGATCCGTGACCGGTATAATCCGCGGCTCTCCAACCGCTGGCGAGACTGCTGATGACCGATGAGCTCGAGCCGTACGAA
>CAZJSH010000215.1:0-1646 GCA_964548715.1 uncultured Halomonas sp.
CTGCTTGCAGGCGAAGGGTGGCCGGGCCGGTTCGCGCGCAAGCGCCCTCCAACAGCCAAAAACCGTCGGCGGCGCCGGATCGAAGGTCTGTGGGAGGCAGGCTGTGCCGGGCGAAGGGTGGTTGGCGCGGCACCCTCGCCGAGGCGGCGTGGCGGTCAGCGGCGGAGGTGGCGGACGCGGTCTTCGAGGTCGAAGACGTGCGGGTCGTCTTCGCCCAGTTCGCGCAGCGCGCCGGCCAGGTGCAGGAGGTAGTCGGCGTTGCGGCCCGAGGGGCCTTCGGCGGCGGCGATGTGGCGGGCCATGGCGTCGAGGGGCGCGGGACCGAGCCAGGCCGGGTTGTCCGGTTCGGCGACGTACAGCACACCCTCGACGGTTCGGGCCGGGCGCTGGAGGTGAATGGGGACCCGGTAGCGGCCGTAGCCGTTCTTTTCGCGGTGGTCGAGGTGCTCGAAGACCTCGTGCGAGACCCGCCAGGCCACGCCGAGGCAGCGCATGCCCGGTTCGTGCACCAGCGTCGCGACCCGGCCGGGAGCGTGCGGCGTGCCGCGATGATCATGCGAGCCCTGCCAGAACCGACGCTGCCAGCCGTCGATGCGGCCGACGGCGCGTTCGAGCACGGGAAAGTCGACCTTCCAGATCAGCGAGCCGTAACCGAAGACCCAGTCACTTTCGACGCAATCGATCACCATCGCCGAAGGCTAGCATTCGGGGGGCGCGTTCTGGGTTGCGGCATCGACCGACAGAAGATATCCGAGGTCCAGCGCCGATCTTCGCCCGGCAGAGCCGGCCCGCCAAGGCCACCTGCTGCCATCATCCCCTGCCCGGTCGGGGGAGTCGCGTCCCTATACTGACGGCTCCTCCTCTCCGGACATGCCGATGATCACGCTCCACCACCTGGAAGACTCCCGCTCGCAGCGGATCCTGTGGATGCTCGAAGAGCTCGGGGTCGAATACGAGATTCACTACTACGAGCGAGATCCGGAGACGAATCTGGCTCCGCCGGAGTTGAAGGAGGTGCATCCGCTGGGCAAGTCGCCGGTGATCGTCGACGGCGACCGGACGTTCGCCGAGTCGGCGGTGATCCTGGAGTACCTTGCGCGGACTTACGGCGGCGGGGACTGGGCGCCGGACTTCGATGACCCGGGCTACTGGAACTTCCAGTACTGGATGCACTACGGCGAGGCCTCGCTGATGCCGCCGCTGTTGCTGAAACTGGTGTTCTCCAAACTGCGCGAGCCGCCGGTGCCGTTCCTGATCCGGCCGATCAGCGGGAAAATCGCCGACCAGGTCGACCGGGCCTTCACCGATCCGCAGATCGCCACGCACTTCGGCTACGTCGATGGTTTCCTGACCGACCACGAGTGGTTCGGCGGAACGCAGATCAGCGCCGCCGACGTGCAGATGAGCTTTCCGCTGGAAGCCGCGAGGCTGCGCGCGGTGAAGACCGGCCAGTATCCGCAGATCGACGCCTGGTTGAAGCGGGTGCACGCCCGGCCGGCCTACCTGCGCGCGCTGGAAGCCGGCGGCGACTACACCTATGGACCCGAGGTCGAGGACTGAGCGTCAGGCGCTGTTGTAGAGAATCAAACCGCTGACCAGCGCCGCCAGCGCCGCCACCCAGAACGCCATGGCCCACCAGGCCGCGC
>CAZJSH010000216.1:0-1640 GCA_964548715.1 uncultured Halomonas sp.
CCTTCGCCATGATCGCCTCGATCTGGAGTCATCCGGGAGTGGCCCAGGAGCTGTTCTTCGCCGATCCCGGCGGGGCCGAGTCGCTGGATACGTCCAGCAGCGTGGCCTGGAGCACCGACGATTGTTCGGCCGGCGAGTTCCGTATCTGCAAGCTCCGCGCGACCTGGAGCAACGCTGAACTCGGCACCACCCCGTTCCAGATCTTCGACACCTCGGGCGGACCGGAGACGCGCAATCTCGCCTCCAACGTCACGACCATCGGCCCCCATGCCGTTCACCTGAACGGCGAAGGCGAGGTCATCCGCACCCACACCCGCTCGCGCACCGGCACCGGTGAGGTGATCGCGACCATGGAGACGCCTGGACTGACCGGAGAGATCCAGGCCGGCAGCCGCTTCGTCTACTGGGCCGAGAACGAGGCCGACCGTGGTCGTCTTTTCCGGGCGCCGCTGGACGGCGGCCCGCGGGAATTCGTCTACGAGAGCAGCGATGGCCCCATCCGCGATCTCGAAGTGGATGTCTTCCAGCGCGCCTATTTTCTCGCCGACATCAGTGCGGTGTTCTGCTGCCTCTCCGCACTGCATCAGCTGACGCCGGTGGCCGGCGGATTCGATCTGACCGTATCGGCGCGATCGAACATCGACGGTTATGCGCTGACGCTCGACGAGGTGTTCGTCGCCAGTCGGCTCAATACGACCTCTCCGCTGGAGATCGTGCGCGGACCGCTGGACGACCTGCAGACCGCGGCCGGCTGGGACGTGCTGTACACCGCTTCGGACATCGATCCGCCGACGATTCCCGACCTGGCGGTCGATGACGGGACGCTCTACTGGCACGAGCGGCTGATCGGCAGCAGTTCGCCGCTGCTGCGGATGAGCACTGCCGGCGGCACGCCGACGCCGGTCACCACGCCGATCGTCGAAGCGCGCGACCTGTCCGTGGGCGGCGACTATCGCGGCGCGATCCTGTACTGGATCGACAGCGGCGATATCTATCGCCTGTTCACGGAGGAAGCCACCGCGTTCAATCGCGACCTGGCCGCCGACGCGGTGCAGCTGGAAGTGGTCCAGTCGATCCAGAACAGCGCCCATACGATTCCGCTGGTCGAAGGCAAGCGTACCTTCGTTCGCGCCTACGCCCATATTCGCGAGTCCAGCGCCGGTGCGCCCCGACTGAATCTCGGCATCCCCATGCAGCTGGAAGGCCGCCGTGGCGGCGTGCCGCTGCCGGGCTCGCCGCTGTGGCCGGTCGATTCGTCGCAGCCGGTGGAACCCGGTTCGCTGGACCGGACGCGCCCGGACCGGCAGTTCCTGTTCGAACTGCCGTCGAGCTGGACGGAGGGCACGATCGAACTGGCCGCGGTGGTCGATCCGCGCGACCAGGACTTCGAGACCAACGAGGCCAACAATCGCTCGACGCGAACGGTGAGCTTCGATCCGGTCGGCGGCATCTGCATCGACATCATCCCGGTGCAGACCACCAACGGCGTCGCGCAGGGCGGCCCGCTGGATCTGCGCTCGCGGACCTTCGCCCGGGCCCGCACGCTGCTGCCGACCGACGACCTGATCTGGATCTTCCGCGGCGGCAGCCCGAAGTCGAAACCATGGACCGGCGACCCATACAACTTCAACGAACAGGAC
>CAZJSH010000217.1:0-1637 GCA_964548715.1 uncultured Halomonas sp.
CTACCCCGAGAACGTCGACGAGCCGAGCCTGGAGGCCAGTTCGTTCTCGCAGAACTCGTTCATGTTCTTCTCGATCCGGCCGCTGCCGGGCAACCCGTTCGACCTGGACATGGCGCTGATGCGCGACTTCATCGACGACAACGTCCGGACCCGGATGGAGCGCGTGCCGGGGGTGTCGCGGGTCAACGTCTGGGGCGGCGCGGAGCGCCAGGTGCGGGTGATGGTCGATCCGGCCGCCGCGGCCGAGCTCGGCATCACGCTGGACCAGGTCCGCAACGCGATCCGCGGCCGCAATCGCGACGTGTCGGGCGGCGACCTGGAATCGGGCAAGCGCCGCTACCTGCTGCGCACCGTCGGCCGGTTCGGCTCGGTCGAGCAGATGGCGGAAACCATCATCGACGTGCGCGGCGACGCCGTCATCCGCCTCGGCGAGATCGCCGAGGTCGAGATGTCGCACTACGAGCTGCGCGACCGGGCCTCGGTCAACGGTCTTCGCAGCATTACCCTGGCCGTCGACCGCGAGCCCGGGTCCAACGTCATCGACATCAAGCGGGCGATGATGCCCGCAGTCGAGCGGATCAACGCCGACCTGGTCCGTCCCGCGGGGATGGAGATCACGCCGATCGCCGACGACGTGGTCTACGTCGAGGCCTCGGTGGCCAACGTCTGGAAGAACCTGATGATCGGCGCCTTGCTGGCCACCGGCGTGATGTTCCTTTTCCTGCGCTCGGGACGGGCAACGCTGGTCGGCGTGATCGGTATACCGATCTGCACCATCGCCGCATTTCTCGGCCTGCTCGCGGCCGGGCGGACGATCAACGTGATCTCGCTGGCCGGCGTGGCATTCGCGGTCGGCATGACGCTGGACAACACAATCGTCGTGCTCGAGGCGATCGAGCGCAAGCGGCGCCAGGGCATGGAGAAGATGCAGGCTGCGCTGGAAGGCGTGCGCCAGGTCTGGCCGGCGGTGCTGGCCTCGACGATGACGACCGTGCTGGTGTTCGCGCCGATCTTCTTCATCGAGCAGGAAGCCGGCCAGTTGTTCTCCGACGTGGCGATCGCGATCTCGGCCTCGATCCTGGCCAGCATGCTGATCGCGATCACCGTGGTGCCGGCGCTTTCGGCGCGGCTCAGCTTCGGGTTGAGCAAGCACGTCGAGACCGGCACGGAGTTGCGCGCGCGCATCGTCGGGCTCGTGACCTGGCTGATCGGCTCGGCGGCCCGCCGGCTGGCTACCCTGGCCGCCACGGTCGGCACGGTGGTCGTGATCCTTTGGTCGCTGACGCCGCCGGCCGAATACCTCCCGGAAGGCGAGGAGCCCAAGCTGTTCGCGCGGATGATCGCGCCGCCCGGTTACAACCTGAGCGAGATGAGCCGGATCGGCGACGCGCTGGAGGAGTACTTCCTGCCCTACGTCGGCGGTGATCCGGAGGACTATGCGGCCGGCGAGTCGCCGGTGCCGGCGCTGGCCTACTTCAACCTGTCGGTGGATACCGGCGGGCTCCGGGTGATCACCGAGCCGACCGATACGCGCTACGTCGGCGACCTGATCGAGATCATGTCGGCCCATTACGAGACCTTCCCCGGCATGCGTGCCTTCGTCAGCCGCGGCTCGATCATTTCCGGCAACGACGGCG
>CAZJSH010000218.1:0-1628 GCA_964548715.1 uncultured Halomonas sp.
CTCGTGGCTCGCTGACTTCGACTGTGGGAGGGCGGATTTCCGCGCGAACCGGCCGGGCCACCCTTCGCCTGCAAGCAGCCTCCAACAGGCTTCGATCCGGCGCTTCGCTCGATTCGGCTGTTGGAGGGCGCTAGCGCGCGAACCGGCCGGGCACGCTTCGCCCGATCCGGCGCTTCAGTCGACGATGGCCCGCTCTGGCATGGCCGTGGTCGGCCGCGGGGCGTTGCCGACGCGGGCGAAGATCGCGCAGCTCGCGAACAGTACGAGGGCGCTGACCCACAGCACGCCGGCGTAGCCGCCGACCGCCATGATCGGGCCGAAGGCCGCGGCGGCGAGGCTGGCGCCGAGGTTGCCGGCGGCCATGTACAGGCCGAACTGGGTCGCCGAGACGGTCGGGTCGCACAGTCGCATGGCCAGCGCCGCGAAGCCGACCAGGATCATCACGTACAGGCAGTTCAGGGCCATGATGTAGCCGACCATCACCGCTTCGTTCGACCACGAGTCGGCCAGTAGCGCGCCGGCGATCGATACGGCGCCCATCAGGCCCGTGGCGACCATCAGTCCGGCGCGGGTGCCGAAGCGCTCGATCAGCAGGCCGAACACGGCAATGGCCGCGATCCCGGAGACCAGGCTGCCCAGCCCGGACATCGAAGAATAGCGCGCGGTATCCCAGCCGGTTTCGCTGGCCGAGATCAGCGGCGCCAAGGCCAGGTAGAAGCCCCAGCACGAGCCGGCCAGCACGATGCCCAGCAGCGCCAGCAGGCTGCGACCGTGCAGCAGCGTCCGGAACGTGCGTCGGAGAATCTCGATCCAGGCGCCGGCCTGCCGAGCCAGGCTGGTCGCCGACGCTTCGCCCGCCGACCACGGAAGCAGGCGTTCGCCGGTGCGCTCGCGCAGCACGATGATCATCGCTACCGCGAGGCCGATGAACGCCGCGACGGCGAGCATGGCCGCCGCTGCGCCCCCGGTCTGCGCGATCAGCCAGCCGGAGCCGGCACCGCCGGCCGCGATGCCGACCGACTGCGCGCCGAACATCAGGCCGTTGGCCGTCGCGCGTTCGCCGTCCCGGAGCAGGTCGACCGCCATGCCGTCGACGGCGACGTCCTGCACGGTCGTGGACAGCATCACCGCAAAGCCGATCGCGGCCAGCAGCTCGACGTCGGTGGCGGCCGGCTCGAGCGCCGCGGTGACCAGCAGCCCCAGCACCATCACCAGCTGGGCACCGATCAGCCAGGGCCGCCGCCGTCCCATCGGCAGGTAGGTGTAGCGGTCCATGAAGAAGCCGTGCATGAACTTCAACGTCCACGGCAGGCTGGCCGCGCTGACGTACAGGCCCACCTGTACCGCGCTCGCGCCGCCGCTGACCAGCCACGCGGGCAGCGCGAGCAGCAGCAGCCCGTACGGCACGCCCTGGGCGAGGTAGAGCACGAACAGCACGCCGAATCGGAGGCGGCGATGGTCGGCGATGGCAGGAAGGGATCGGGTCATCGAAAGCACGCTCCTGCGTGTTGCGTTCGACGCGGCCGCCGAATCGGTCGATCCACCTTAGCCCTCGCCCGCCGGTCGGCCGACCGAACTTCGATCCGATTGACCCGACGCAATCGATCGGTAAATCGGCTGGATCGGCG
>CAZJSH010000219.1:0-1627 GCA_964548715.1 uncultured Halomonas sp.
AACGCTCTGAAGAACGCGATGCGCGAAGCACCGGACGTGATCCTGATCGGCGAGATCCGCGACGCCGAGACGATGAAGCACGCGATCGCCTATGCCGACACCGGCCACCTGTGCCTGTCGACGCTGCACTCGAACAACGCCAACCAGACCATGGACCGGATCATCAATTTCTTCCCGGATTCGGCCCACCACCAGTTGTTCGTCGACCTGTCCGAGCACCTGCTCGCCATCGTCAGCCAGCGCCTGGTGCCCTCTACCGACGGCAAACGGCGGCCGGCGGTCGAGATTCTCAAGCGCACGCCCTTCATCGCCGACCTGATTCTCAAGCGCGACATCGACGGCTTGAAGCAGGCCATGAAGGACGGCGGCCAGTACGGCATGCAGACCTTCGACCAGGCGCTGATGAAACTCTACGAGGCCGGCGAGATCACCGAGCAGGAAGCGCTGGCGCATGCCGACTCGCGCAACGACCTCAGCCTGATGATGCGAATGGTCAAGAACCGCTCGGCCCAGGACGCGCCGGACGGCCTCGACATCCAGGAATGGGAGTGATCCGCCGCGCGCGGCACTCGAACGCATGGATGACACCGCGCAGCCCCGGCACTTCTTCGACGCCCACGCCGGCATCCGGCGCGCGCGCGAAAAGTTCCTGCAGTACGCCGAGTTCCGCTATCGGCAGTTCCTGAGCAACCCGAAGCAGACTCCGTACGCGGCCGCGGCGATCTACTACAACAACTGGCAGAGCTGTCGCGACCGATTCGGGTACGCCGGCCTGGCCGAGATCAATCGCCAGATCGAGTCGCGCCTGGTGCCGGAGCTCGGCACGCGCGACATCTGCGCGCGCTTCGTCGACGAGTCGCTGGTGCTGGTCCTCAACGGCGCCGAGGGCAAGCGCGACCTCGACGCCTGGGCGAAGGGCCTGCTCGAGGTGCTCGGCGAGCGCGCCTACCTGATCGATCAGCGTTCGCTGGCCGCGACGTTCAGCGTCGGCCTGTGCTGGTTCGACCGGCGCGTGCGCGGCGCCGAGGAGGCGCTGCTCGACGCGCTGCACACCGCCGAGGTGCTGTCGGAGCGCGACGAGAACCGCTACCGGATCTTCCAGCCCCGGATGGTGACCGAAACCGATCTCGGCGACGCCGAAACGCTGTTCGCCCGGATCCAGCGCGCGCTGGACACCAACCACCTGCGCATCGTCTTCCAGCCGCTGCTGGCGCCGGAGTCCAACGACATCCGCTTTGCCGAAGTCTGGACGCGGATGATCACCGAAGACGGTACGCTGCTGCCGGCGCGCCATATGCTCGACGTCGCGCGGCGCTCCGGCGTGTTGTCGCGGCTCGACCGCTGGACCCTGCGCCGGACGCTGCACTTCCTGACCCACCGTTCCGGCCGGGATCGGCTCAAGCTGATCGTCCACGTCACCGTCGACAGCCTCGATGCCCACACCCTGGCCTGGATGCAGGACAAGTTCGAACGTCACCCCGAACTGCGCTTCTGCCTGATCGGCGATCTCGACCACAACGAGCTGGCCGATGCACCCCAGGACGCTCGGCGCCTGCTCGATCGCCTGCGCGAGCTCGACATGGCGGTCTGCGTCAGCGGCGTGACGCAACGCCAGTTCGACGACCTG
>CAZJSH010000220.1:0-1557 GCA_964548715.1 uncultured Halomonas sp.
AGTGGTAGACCATCGCGCCCGTTGAATCTCTCTGGAAATGGCCGAACTGGTTGGTGGAGCCGATCCAGATGCGGAACGGCCGATCGTCGTTGTCATCGTCGCGGCTCTGGACATGCATCACGCGGACGCGCGAATTGTTCGGCGTATCGTGCCGGGTCCAGCGCACGCCGTCGTATTCCAGCAGGCCCATGCCGCCGCCGACGTAGATCAAGCCGTCCGGCCCGAGCGCTGCGCCCCAGTTCTGGACGTTGCTCTGGTACTCGGCCATGGAGAAGGTGCGGATCGGGGGGTCGCCGGGAGGCACGTCCAGCGCCCGCGCGAGTTGGGGCATCGCCAGCGCGATCACGGCCAGGGCCAGGCATGGGCGGATTCGAATCAAGCGGTTTCCTTGTAGCGTCCCCTCGCAGGGCACTGTACTGAAACCGGGCGTGGAGCGCCATCCCGGGGTCGATTCAGGCCCTGGGCGTGAGCGGCGACGCTGGCTCCCTTGCCGGGTTCGAGCGGTGGCGGCAGCGTCGCGAGAGTTGGGGTTTGCCGGTTCGGCGCCCCGGAACGACGAAGCCGGGGCGCGCTTCAGGGCAGTGTGTTCAGCGGAATGGTGATGATCGGCAGGCCCAGCGAGTCGGTGCGGATGCGGGCCTGGATCGGCTCGCCGGCGCGTTCGGTTCCGACGTAGTAGTACATCTCGGCGACGCCGTGGAACTGCTGCAGGGTCAGCAGGTTGACTTCTGCGGACTCGTCGACGCCCGGCACGAAGCCGAGCGGCAGGTAGAAGCCGCGCCGGTCGCGGTCGGTGCCCAGCGAGGTGTAGAACACGTTCAGGATCCGGTCGGCCGAGGCGTCGTCGACCACGCGGATATCGAAGCGGGCGAGCAGCTCCATCGCCAGTCGCTGGTCCGCGTACCGGCGAAGCGCGGCATCGCCGACGAAGTGCGAGTCGATCAGCAGCCGCTGGCCGGCGAGGTCGCCGAAGTCCTCGGCCGGCAGCGCGGCGGCCAGGTCGTCGATGGCGTAGCTGACCAGCCGTTGCGCGGTGGAGCCGGTCAGCGAGTCCTGCACCTGGCGCGCCCCGCAGCCGGCGAGCAGCGGAAGCGCGAGCAGCGCGGCGAGGAGCAGTCGGGGCGTGGGTAAGGTGCTGGTTCTGGACGACATGACAGGGGCGCGGCCCGCGAAGGCCGCAAGTTCGAGTTGAACTCTGCAGGCTAACGCAGCGCCGTGAGACCGGGCCTGCTAGAGGCAGTCGAGCCCGTCCAGCGCCATGTGGATCAGAAGGCCCAGGCCGACCCAGTGCACGCCGCGCGCGGCCGACCGAAGGCCGCCATGCTCACGATCGCGCCCGAACACCAGCGGCAGCGCGAACAGCGCCGCGTAGACGCCGATCGCCGGCAGGGTGTGCAGCGGATGGAAGCCGATCGAGCAGCGCTCGGGGTCGTAGATCGGGTCGGCCAGCAGGTGGTCGATGTCCACGGCCATCGTCGCGACCAGGACCAGGAACGCGTTGCGCCAGCGCGCCCGGTAGAACGCGAGCGCGACCAGCAGCGGGACGATGAAGTGCAG
>CAZJSH010000221.1:0-1510 GCA_964548715.1 uncultured Halomonas sp.
ACATCCGGACCTTCTACGAAATCCTGGTCTGGATGGACGGGCGCGACCATCCGCTGCTCGCCCGGACCGATGCCGCTACGGACGTCGACGATTCGACGCGCCGGGCGCGCGAACCGGACTGACGAGGCAGGAGCCCGAACGGCACCCGGAAAAAAGGAAACGCCCCGGCCGAGGAGGCCGGGGCGTCCAGTACGCGCGCGATGCGTGGAAGCGCCGCCGCGAACCGGATCAGGCCGTGCGGCGGATCAGGGTGCCGGCGCCGAGCGCGGCGACCAGCAGGACCAGCAGCAGCAGGCCCGTGCGGTCGAGCACCGGAATCGCCAGCAGCTCCACCGGGTGGTTCGTGGTGCAACTCGGGCATTCGGGATCGGGATCGTCGCCGCCGGCGGCGACCACGTTGTTGCCGACCGAGCCGGAGGCCAGCATCGACACCTCGGCGCTGTACTGGATCGTGTAGGTCCCGCTGGGCGTTCCGGTCGGCAGCGTGAACGTGTACGGGTTGCTGCCGTCGACGATGAAGCCGTCCGGGTTGCTGACCACCTGGAAATTCGTCAGCCCCGGGTCCAGCGTGTCGGTCAGCACTGCTTCGGCCGAGATCGGGCCGTCGACGATGTCCAGCGTCAGCGTGTAGGTGATCGTATCGCCGATCGCCACGAAGGTGCCGTCAGCCGGGTCGGCGGTCTTGGTCCCACTGATCTGTGGCGGCACACCGCGCAGGCTATCGAACAGCACATAGCTATCGATGCCGAGGTCCGAGAAGTCGGCAATGGCCAGCTTGGCCGTGTTGACCGCGCCGGGGGTGACCGTGGCCTGGCAGGTCAGCACCACCGTGAACCCGTCGGGCTCGATATCGAACGGGACCGGATCAAAAACGCTGGGGTCGTTGTTGATGTACTGGTCGGCGTTCTGGCCGGAATTGACGGTGTTGATCGAAACGATCGAGCCGTCTTCAAGCACGGCGCAGTTGTCGGCCGAGCCGGTGCCGTTGATGAAGAAGGCAAACACGTCGTTGAAGAGGTTGCCGACGAACTCGTTGTACTCCTCCGAACCGAACACGTAGTCGATGGATACCGTATCGCTATTCGGCACGAAATCGAATTCGAGCACCGCGGCGTCGCCGTTCCGTCCGATGCCGACCAGCGCCTGCAGGTCCGGATCGCCGGGCTCGCGAAAGCTCGTTGACGTCCTGCGGGAGTCATTGCCGGGCAGGAGGCGGACATCACCGGAGCTCAGCAACGCGCCGGCCTCGAAGCCGACCAGGGCGTCCGGATCGACGAACAGGCCGGCCGCTCGCGGATCGCCGGTGAACACCGGATTGGACGCGATGATGCCCGGCCCGGCGACGAAGTCGGCGAGTTCGTCGAGGGTCAGCGCGTCATTGAGTGAATTGACGGTTATGCCGCCGCGGCCGGTCTTCGGCGCGTCGCCGTCTACGGCCAGCGCGACCGACATCGGTGCGGCGGCCAGCAGCGCAGCGGCTCCAGCAACCCGGCCGCCAAGCGCAAGGGCG
>CAZJSH010000222.1:0-1501 GCA_964548715.1 uncultured Halomonas sp.
CCCGATAGCCCAGCGCGTGCGCGCGCTCGACCAACTCGCCGGGCGAGGATGCGGCCCGGCGGAAACTGAAGTGGCTCAGCGCGTGGGGTTCGGCGTAGGCGGGCGGTGCGGACATGTGCACAGGATACTGTACATGTATACAGTTTCGTGCGCGTATCCGTTTACCCCGCCGTCATCAGGGCATCAGTGCGCCGCCACCGGGGCCTCGGTGAGGGTGCCGTCGCGATAGTCGGCCATTGCCTGCTCGATCTCCTCGCGGGTGTTCATCACGAACGGGCCGTACTGAACCACCGGCTCGCCGATCGGCTTCGCGGCCAGCAGCAGCAGGCGGGCCGGGGCGTCGTCGGGGGCGGCCAGCGTCACACGGTCGCCCGGCCCCAGCAGGCCGGCGGCGTGCGCCGACAGCGCGTCCCGTGCATCTTCATGAACGACCTGGGGCGAACCGTCGATGGCGTACGCGAACGCATTGTGGTCCGCTTCCAACTCGACCGAGATCGCGCGGCCGGCCTCCAGCGCAATGTCCAGCAGCAGCGGGTCGGTGCTGCGATCGCGCTCGGGGTTGACCGCGCCGCGAAGCCCGGCGCTCCGGTCATCGACCGACACCCGGGTCGCTCCGGCGATGGCGCGGATGAACACGCCGTCGGCCGGGCGGTATTCAGGAATGTCTTGCGGCCGCAGATCGGCGTAGTCGGCCGGCGTCATCTTCTCGGCCGCCGGCAGGTTGATCCACAGCTGGAAGCCGCGCAGCCGGCCTTCGCGCTGGCGCGGCATCTCGGAGTGGATCACGCCGCGGCCGGCGGTCATCCACTGCACGCCGCCCGGGTCCAGCCGGCCGGTGTTGCCCATGTGGTCCTTGTGCTCCATCCGGCCGTCGAGCATGTAGGTCACCGTCTCGAAGCCGCGGTGCGGGTGCGGCGGAAAGCCGGCGATGTAGTCGTCGGGATCGTCCGACGAGAACTCGTCGAGCATCAGGAACGGGTCCAGGTGCAGCCCGCGCTGCGCGCCGAGGCTGCGGCGCAGTTTCACGCCGGCGCCGTCAGCCGTCGGGATCGCGTCGATACAGTAGCGGATCGATCGTTCGGTCATGGAGGTCTCCTTCGGTTCCACGTTCGTTTCGGGGATCGTCGGCCTGTCTCAGGCCACCAGCCGGGCGAGGTCGTCGCCGGCCCGCTCGAGCGCGGTCCGGGCCTGATCCTCGCCCATGGCCAGGCCCTCGGCGTGAACGAACTCCACCGGGCCCAGGCCGACGAAGCCGAGGAAGGTCTCGAGGAACGGCGTATGGCTGTCGGCCGGTGTGCCGGCGTAGCGGCCGCCGCGCGTTGCGACCACCACCGCCCGGCGGCCGGTCAGCAGGCCTTCCGGCCCGTTCTCGGTGTAGCGGAACGTGATTCCGGCGCGGGCGACATGGTCCATCCAGCTCTTGAGCACCGACGGCACGCCGAAGTTGTACATCGGGGCGGCCACGACCACGAGGTCGGCCGCCTGCAGCTCGGCGATCGCG